>NZ_JARGEK010000015.1 GCF_029211165.1 Roseisolibacter sp. H3M3-2 | reverse complement strand
GCGCGCGCCTCGGCGTGGCTGGTCGCGCGCCAGCGCGCCGACGGCGGGTGGCCCGCCACCACGCAGGTCGACGCGCCCAGCTGGGCGGGAGCGACCGCCCTGCTCGCGCTGGCGCGTCTCGGCGGGGCGCCCGACGCCGTCGCGCGAGGCGGTGAGTGGCTACTGGCGCGCGAGGCGAATCGGTTCGACCTATCGACGCGGCTGCTGTTCCGCTTCCAGAAGTGGCGCGGTGCCGCGGTGCCGACGGAGCTCGACGCGACGCTGAGCGGCTGGCCGTGGGTCGACGGCACCTTCGGCTGGGTCGAGCCGACGGCGATCGCGCTGCTCGCGCTGAGAGCCGCTGGAGTGCGCGGCGCGCGCGCCGAGGAGCGTGCGGGGCAGGGGACCCGCATGCTCCTCGACCGCGCGGTCCCCGGCGGCGGCTGGAACTACGGGAACACGAAGGTGCTCGGACAGGACGTCGCGCCGTACCCCGACACCACCGCGTGGGCGCTGCTCGCGCTGAGGGGGGAGCCCACGGCCGCGGCGGCGTCGCGCGAGGGCGTCGCCCGCCTGGACACCATGCTCGCGCACACCCGTTCGACGCTGGCCCGCGCGCTCGGCGCACTGGCGCTGCGCGCCCACAGCACCGACGACGCCCCCGTGCGCGCGGCGCTGGCGGCGCGCGTCCTCGAGTCGCCCCCCGCCGAGGTGCGCGCGCGGGCGCTCGCGCTGCTGGCGCTCGCCGGCCCCCCCGTCCCGTTCGGAGCCTGACCGTGTCGTTCACCCGCCGCCAGTTCGTGGGCGCCGTCGCCGGGGGCGTCGTCGCCGGCGCGGTGCTCGCCCCGCTCGCCAGCCGCGCAGGGCGGCGCGAGCGCGAGCAGCGCTGGGGGCGGGAGGCGTACGTGCGTCCGGAGCGCTCGCGCGTCGCGGTCGTGCGGGCCGACGACTACGGCGACCGGCTCGACGCCGCGCTGCGCGAGGGGCTGGCGCTCTTCCCGCTCGACGTGCGCGGGCGGCGCATCGTCCTCAAGCCGAACCTCGTCGAGTTCGACCCGGCGGGGGTGATCAACACGCACCCGGCGCTCGTCGCCGCGGCGGCGCGGGTGTTCCGGTCGATGGGCGCGCGCGAGGTGGTGGTCGCCGAGGGGCCCGGGCATCGGCGCGACAACGAGTACCTGCTCGACGCGTCGGGCCTGGGTGCGGCGCTGGACGACGCGGGGGTGCGCTACGTGGACCTGAACGTCGACGCGGTGCGCCGGGTGGCGCCGCGGTCGCGCTTCACCGGCCTCCCCGAGCTGTGGCTCCCCGAGACCGTCGCCGGCGCCGATCTGCTGGTGTCGATGCCGAAGCTCAAGACGCACCACTGGGCGGGCGCCACGCTCTCGATGAAGAACCTCTTCGGCATCATGCCCGGCAGCTACTACGGCTGGCCGAAGAACTTGCTGCACGTGAAGGGGATCCCCAACAGCATCGTCGACATCAACGCGTCGCTCCCGGTGCGTCGGTTCAACATCGTCGACGGGATCGTGGGGATGGAGGGGAACGGTCCGATCCAGGGGACCGCGCGCCGCAGCGGGCTGCTCGCGTTCGGCGAGGATCCGGTCGCGGTCGACGCGACCTGCGCGCGGCTGATGACGCTGGAGCCGTCGCGCATCGGCTACCTCGCCGACGCTGGCGCCTTCCTTGGAAACGTCGAGGCGGAGCGGATCGAGCAGGTGGGGGAGACGCTGGAGCGGTTCCGCCAGGACTTCGCGGTGCTCGACCAGTTCCGCGACCTCAAGCCGCGGCGCCACGACCTCGCCCGATGAGCCACGCGCCTTCCCCGCCGCCGACGACGCTGGTCGTCCCGTGCTACAACGAGGCCTCGCGCCTCGACCTGCCGGCGTTCGCGCAGGCGCTGGCCGAGCAATCGGCGCTGGCGTTGCTGTTCGTCGACGACGGGAGCGCCGATGCCACCCGAGCACTGCTCGACGCGTTCGCCGACGCGCACCCCGGGCGCGTCGGAGTGTACGCGATGTCGCGGAACGGCGGCAAGGCGGCCGCGGTGCGCGCCGGCCTGCTGCGTGCGCTGAGCGCGGCCGCCGATGGGGAATGCTCCATCGTCGGCTACTGGGACGCCGACCTGGCCACGCCGCTGCCGGTGGCCGCCGAGATGGCCGCCTTGCTGCACGACCGCCCGGCCTGTGTCGCGGTGCTCGGCTCTCGCGTGCGGCTGCTCGGGCGGTGCATCGACCGCCGACCTGTCCGCCACTATCTGGGGCGCGTGTTCGCCACGGTGGCGTCGGCCGCGCTCCGGATGCCGGTCTACGACACGCAGTGCGGCGCGAAGCTGTTCCGCGCGGGGCCGGCGCTCGCGCGGGCGCTCGAGGCGCCCTTCACCTCGCGCTGGGCGTTCGACGTCGAGCTGCTGGCGCGGCTGCGCGAGGCGACCGGCTGGTGCGACGCCGACGAGTCGTTCGTGGAACTGCCGCTGCTCGCGTGGCACGACGTGGCCGGCTCGAAGATGCGCGCCGGCGCGGCGCTGCGGGCGGGGCTCGACCTGCTGCGGATCGCCGCGACGGTGCGCGGCCCGGACAGGCGGTCGGTCAGTCCGCTCGCCGGCCGACCGCCAGTACCGACAGCCCGGCCCTGAAGGCGCCGTCGGTGCCGGCCCTCGCGAGGGCGCGGCGCTCGGAGAGGAAGACGCGCTCGAGCAGGCGGTTGACCGGCGCGGGCGGCACTCCCTTGTCGGCCCCGCCGTGCAGGCCGAGCGCCTTGCCGGCCAGCCTGGCCGCTGCGGCGATCGGGAAGAGTCGCGCGTTGTAGTACGTCAGCACCTCGGGCGCGAGGCCCGCCTCGCGGAACAGGGAGCCGAACGCCTCGCGGGAATAGCGGCGCCGATGCTGGTGCACCTCGTCGTGCCGCGACCAGAGCCACTGGAAGGCCGGTACGGTCGCGACGACCACGCCGCCGGGGCGGAGCGCGCCGTGCGCCAGACGCAGCGCGCCGACGTCGTCGTCGAGATGTTCGAGGACGTCGAAGAAGCCGACCCCCGCGAAGTGCGCCTGCGGGAGCCCGGCGATCGCGCCGATGTCCCCCTCGACCAGGTGAGCGAGCCCGCGCGCCCGGCCACGCGCGACCGATTCGGGCGACGGATCGAGCCCCCACGGCTCGACCGCGTCGCCGAGGCGCTCGAGGAGCGACCCGGTGCCGCAGCCGACGTCGAGGAACGGCGCGCCCGCCGGGACGGCGCGCCGAACCGCATCGGCGATCAGCTCGCGCCGCGCACGGAACCACCAGTGCTCGTGCTCGCGACGGAAGATAAACTCGTAGGCGGCGTCGTCCACGCAGGTGCGTCGGGTGGGGTTGCGTCGGGGCCGTGCGGGCGTCAGCTACGGTACGGCCCGAGGCGGTGCTGATAGACGATCGGGCGCCGCGAACGCTACCGGCGCCGACGTCACGCCGCCCCGCCCCAACGTAGCTCGCCCCTCACCGGGGGCGCGACCGATGACCGACGTCCGTCCCGAGCCCTCGCCGACCCCCGCCCCGCGCCCGTCGCGCTCCGCCCGCCTTGCCGTGGCGGCGCTGGCGGCCGTGTGGGGGGTGCTCTGCCTGCTGCAGATGTCGCGTGCTACGAACGGGCGTCCGAGCGATTTCGACCCCGTTTGGCACGGCGCGCGGGTGCTGCTCGAAGGACGTAACCCGTACGCCGCCGTCTGCCACGGGTGCGAGGTCGAGTGGATCTCGCCGCTCTACTACCCCGCGACGGCGTTACTGGCGGCGGCTCCACTGGCCGCGCTGCCACTTGAGCTGGCGCGCATGCTATGGGTCGGCGGGGCGTCGGCCCTGCTGGCGTGGGGGCTCACCCGAGACGGGTGGCACCGCCTCCCCCTGTTCCTCAGCGCCGCGTATTACAATGCCGCCGGCGGCGGGCAGTGGACGGTGCTGATGACTGCCGCCGTGCTGCTGCCGATCCTCGGCCCCGTCGTCTCGATGAAGCCGACCATCGGCGCCGCGGTCTTCGCCGCCCAGCGCGCCCAGCGCGCGCAACTTTGGGCGCTCGGGGGAGGGGCCGCGCTGCTCGCTGCCAGCCTTGCGTTGCGCCCCACATGGCCCTTCGAGTGGCGCGTCGCGCTGAGCGACGCCCCGCACTACTCGTCGCCCGTCACCCACCTGGTCGTCGGCGGGCCGCTGATCCTGCTGGCGATGCTTCGCTGGCGGCGCCCGGAAGCCCGGCTGCTGGTCGGGCTCGCATGCGTGCCGCAGTCGACCATCGTGTACGAGGGCGTCTACTTCCTGCTCGTCCCGCGGACGCTGCGCGGCGTGACGGCGATGGCGATCGCCTCGTACGGCGCGCTCTGGCTGCAGGATCGGATCTCGCACGCGGCGCCCGACACCGTCACGCTGCAGTGGTGGGTCGGGCACGTGCTCGTGCTCTTCTTCTACCTCCCGTCGCTCGTCATGGTGCTCCGTCGTCCGAACGAGGGCGAGGTGCCACGCTGGCTCGACGCGCTGGTCACCGGTGTTGGCGTGCGGCTTTCGCGTACGGGCCGGAAGCGGCGGCGTCCGAGCGGATTCGCCTGATGCAGCACTCTCCAGCTAACGAGACACGCCCGGCGAGTGCACCGCCGCTCGCGCGCGCGCGCCTGCTCGTCGCCCTCGCCGTGGGAGGTTGCGCCGCCGCGCTTATGCTTGGATTTGTGTCCATCACCGCCAGGCACACCGACTTCGACGTTGTGTGGCTCGGAGCGCGCGTGCTGCTGCTTGAGGGCCGCAACCCGTGGCAGCTGATCGGTCCGGGCCGGGAGGTCGACTGGCTCTGGCCACTGATCTACCCTGGGACCGCACTCGTCGCGGTCGCGCCGTTCGCCGTGCTGCCGCTGGAGTGGGCGAGGTCCCTCTTCGTGGGCGCGTCCGCCACCGCTCTCGCGTGGGCAGTGACGCGTGACGGGTGGTGGCGACTGACGCTGTTCGTGAGCGTCCCGGTCCTGCACGCCATGGTAAGCGCCCAGTGGTCGCTCCTCGTCGCGGCCGCGTTCCTCCTGCCGGCGCTCGGCGGCGTGGCGGCGATCAAGCCGACCGTCGGGCTGGCGACGGTGGCCTCCGCGCCTCACGAGCGATGGCAATGGGTAGCGCTCGCGTCGGGCGTCGCCCTACTGGCCGTCAGTCTTGCGGTTGCACCCACGTGGGTGCTCGACTGGCGGCGCGAGGTGGCCGGTGCACAGCACCTGTCCCCGCCCGTTGCGCACTGGCGCGTGGGTGGGCCGCTCGTCTTGCTGGCGCTGCTACGCTGGCGGCGGCCAGAGGCGCGCTGGCTAGTCGCGCTGGCGTGCGTCCCGCAGTCGACGGTGCCGTACGAGGCCGTGTACTTCATGCTCTTCCCGTGTACGCGGGTCGGCCTGCTGGCGCTCACCGTCCTCTCGTATGGCGCCGGCGCGCTCCATTACTGGATCGTCGGCGTCGCCACCAGTACCGTCGACCTGCAGTATCGGGCGGGTGACGCCCTTGTGGCACTGTTCTACCTGCCCGCGCTGTGGATGGTCCTCCGCCGTGAGAACCGGGGTGAGACTCCGCGCTGGCTGGACGCGGTGGCTGCCGTCGTCTGGCGGGCGTTCGGTAGGCGAGTGAACGCAGCCGCGTCTGGAGGCCCAGGTGGCTGACCCTTCGGCGGCACCGCCCCGTTGGGCCCGCGCGATCGCTTCGCTCGCCATCGGTGTGCTCGCTGTGGCCGCGATGGCGGGATTCCTCCGAACAACCGGTCGTCGATCCGATCTTGACCTGCTCTGGCAGGCCTCGCGCTTCCTGCTCGCCGGCGAAGATCCCTGGTCAATGATCGGCCCCGGGCGGACGTGGGAATGGGCATCCCCACTGTATTACCCGGGTACCACCCTGGTCGCGTTCGCCCCGCTGACGGGGGCGACTCTCGAAACCGCGCGAGCCTTGTGGGTAGGTGGCTGCGCCGCTCTCCTCGCATGGGCGGTGAGCCGACAAGGTTGGTGGAGGTTGCTCGTATGCGGCAGCGCGCCATTCCTCCACGCGAGCGTCGGCGGTCAGTGGTCGGTGATCGTGGCCGCCGCGTTCCTCCTGTGGCCGCTGGGGGTGGTCGCCGTGCTGAAGCCGACTGTGGGTCTGGCGACGGTAATGGCGGCGCCAGGCGATCGTTGGCCCGCCGCCGCAGCCGTCGCGGGCATTCTACTGGGAGGCATCAGTCTCGCTCTCGCGCCGGACTGGCCATCGGCTTGGCTCGCCGCGACGTCCACCGCGCCACACATGTCGGCGCCCGTGGCCCACTGGCGCGTGGGTGGCCCACTCGCTCTGCTTGCATTGCTCCGCTGGCGTCGGCCGGAGGCGCGTTGGCTGGTCGCGCTCGCGTGCGTGCCGCAGTCGACGCTCCCATACGAGGGACTGTACATGCTGCTGATGGCGGCGAGCCGCGCCGAACTGCTCGCTCTGACCATTCTGTCCTATATCGGTAGCTTTGCGCACTACGCGATCGCTGGCCAACACCTCAGCACTGTCCAGCTGCACCAGCTTTCGGGTGACGTGCTGGTGCTGCTCTCGTACCTGCCCGCGCTCGTCCTGATCCTGCGCCGGCCGAACGTCGGGTCCCTACCGTGTTGGCTTGCTCGCCTCTCCACGGCGGTCTCCCGCGCCCTCCGACGCCAGACTGCGTGACCGACCGTCTTGATTCGAGCACGGGTCCCACCTCGATGGTGCTCTCCGATCACGCGCCGAGCAGGCCGGCCCGAGTCGCCGTCGCCGCCGCCATCGCGAGCTTGGCAGTGGCATTCCTCTGCGGATTCACTGTGCAACGCCGGCTGCCGGGGATCGCTTCGCACTCGGATTTCGCGGTCCAGTGGTTCTGCACGAAGGTGCTCTGGACCGGCGGGAACCCGTACGCCGCGGCCGGCCCCGGTCGTTCTTTCGACTGGCCCGCGCCGCTGGTCTACCCGGCCACGGCGCTAGTCGCGATCGCACCGCTGGCGGGGCTCCCGCTCCACGTCGCGGAGGCAGCGTTTCTCGCCTTCGGGACGGCGGCGCTGGCATACCTGCTCACGGCGCGCGGATGGTGGCGGCTATGCGTCTTCTTGAGCGCGCCTTTCTCGGTCGCCATCACCACTGTCCAGTGGTCGCCGTTGCTCGCCGCCGCGGCCGTCGCACCGCCACTCGCGTGGCTCGTCGCCGCGAAGCCGAGTGTCGGACTGGCGATCGCGGCCTACTGTCCCCACCGACGGTGGCTCCGCTGGGCCATCGGAGGCGGCGCGGCGCTGGCGGTGGCGGCGTTCGCGCTCGAGCCTTCGTGGGTCGGCAGCTGGCTGGGCGCGCTTGCGCAGCGACCGGCCGCCGACACCGGAGTGAGCTCCGGCACCGCCGGCTTCTACTCGGCGCCCGTCGCGCTCCCGGGCGGGGCGGTCGTTCTGCTTGCGGTCCTTCGGTGGCGCCGCCCGGAGGCGCGACTCCTGGCGGCGATGGCGTCGGTCCCGCACATCATGACCGGCTACGAGCTGGTGCCGCTCATTGCGCTGGTGCCCGCGACGTTCGCCGAAGCGCTGCTGTTGGCGGTAGGCTCCTGGGTCGCGCGCTACGGATTCGCCTTCGGCCAGCCCTATGCGGATCTGAACGCGTCCTACCGGGCGGCGGGCGTGTGGGGGCTGTGGTGCGTGCTGGTGCCGATGACGCTGATGGTGCTCTCGCGTCCCAACGAGGGCGAGGTTCCAGCGAGCATGGACCGCGCCGCTTCGTTCGTCAGGCGAGCGATTCGGCGATGCTGGTATCGCCTCTAGAACGGCAAACGTGGTCTTGATTCGACTCACTGACGGGCGCGGTGAATACCTCGGTGCCGGCCACAGTACGATCACCCACGGGTTCCTAAACGTCGCACGGTCTCAACGAGATGTCGGGGTTTGAGATGCGAGATCAAGTCCGGCATTCTTGCGTGGGAGGCGCGACGGTTCACCGCAGGCTTCGGCGTGCTTGATCGGGAAGAATTACGTGCAAGCTCGGGTACTGGAGACACCATGTTGAGACTTGCGCCAGTAGTCCGCAGATCAGGTTGTGGATTGGTGTCGCAGTGGAGCAGGATCAGAAGGCGCCCCGGCGTCGTGGCGCTTGCGGCCCTCGCGTTCCCGATCGTTGGCATCGCGCTAGGCGGCGTTCGCTCGGGCAGCGAGCTTCTCGTGAGCTCCGTGCAGCCAGGGTGCATGTACGCTTGTCGTAGGAGTATGCCGTGCGTGACACGAGGATGAGCCGAATCCTTGGCTGGTTGTGCGATGATCGGAACGTTCCACCGCGGCGCCTCATGACTGCGGGCGGAACTTGCGTGCTCGTCGCGTTGGTGATCTGTGTGCTCTACGCGCCCTTGTTCCATCGAACAGGGTTCGACTCACACGAACATGCCTGGACTTATCTCCGTGTGATCGAGTACGAGCAGGAGTTCGCCGCCGGCCATCTACCTGCCAACTTCACATCGGCTTTTGGCGGCGCAACGCACGCGTTTCCCTTCTTTTATCCCCCTGTCGCGTACTGGCTGACCACGGGCATCGCCAGTATCATGGGCGATGTCGTGCTTGCTGTGCACGCGTCGTTCCTACTTTCGGTTCTGGCGTCAGCTCTCGGCATGTCGCTGCTGGCACGACGTCTTACGGGCGACTGGGTGCTCAGCGCGGCGGCAGGCCTCGCCTACGCGACACTGCCATATCGGTTTGTCGTTGTCCTGACTCGCGGCGCGCTGGCTGAATCTTGGAGTTTGGTCTGGTTTCCGTTCCTTCTACTGGCTCTCCTTGGGGTAGCGGAGCGCAAGCGTCGAGCCTGGGTCAGCGCTGCCGTTTTGGGTGCTGTGATCATTCTAACCCACTCGATCACCGCGCTCTATTTCGCCATCGGCGCGACGGTACTCGCAGTCGCGTTTGGAGTGTTCGACCGTCGCGAGCCATTTGTCGAAGTCGTCGCCTCCGCCGCCGCATCGGTCGCGCTGGCTGCTTGGTTCGTCGTGCCACAGATGGTTTACATGCGAGAGCTCTGGGTCTCGGATCCTGGCGTAATGTGGACGACGCCAGAATACGTGTCGGCACAGGCAGTACCCGCCACCACTTTCTTCCTCGGGTCGCCCCCGCAGGTGGGAATGAGGCTGTGGGTGGGCCTCCCCGGACTCATGCTCTTCCCATTGTCAGTGCTGTCGCTGCGACGTGTCGGGCAGTCACATCGCGCATACCGCATTGGATTGCTGTGCCTGCGGACGTGGCTTTGTTTCGCGGTGTTGCAGCTCGGTCCGGCACTCTGGGTCGGCTGGGTGCCCGCTCCTTTTCGGTATGTTCAGTTCCCTTGGAGACTTCTTGGTGTAAGCGGCCTTCTATCCGTTCTCGGATGTGTGCTCTTCTTGCATTCATTCACCAGAGGAAGATCTCGAGTTCGGTGGATCGTGCTCGCCGCCGTGTCTGGAATGGCGTTACTCCCATATCCCGACATGCGCGAGGCGCAAGTGATGTCGGAGTGGACTGATCGATTTCTTCGGGAGGCATTAGGTACGCGCCTGGCATGGCCCGGAATGACAGCGCAAGGCGAGTACATTCCACGCGCTGTCCCGCGTGGTTGGATGCAGTCTCCGCCTCATCTCTCGCCGCCGGTCGCGGACTCGGGCGCGCGCCTGCTTACGTGGTTCGGCAACCGGGACGTTCTGCATGTTCGCGCGGAGGGTCCAGGGCGAATCACCTTCCCGCTCTTCGCGTACCCGTTTTATCAAGCGGTTGTGGACGGCGTGGAGAACGAGTTCGGGGTGCGCGCGAATCGCGGATTCCTCGCGAGTACGATTCCGTCGGGGGTGCATCGACTGTCCATTGTCCGACGAGTACCTCCATGGCAAGCGGTCGGATGGGGTATCAGCGCTGCGGCAGTTGCGATTCTTGGCGTCGCGTGCATGCTTCGACCATGCGAGAGTGCGCGCTCGGCCGACAATCGGTGGCCGTAACAGCCTCGCATTCACGCGGCAATGTCTCTCTAACGTCTCGCGCCCGCGGCCCCGAGCAGAGGGTGCGTATTGTCGGATCTCGAGATCTGAACTTTCTAGTATCAGCAGCGGCTCGCGAGTTCGTGCGCGACGAGTTGTTTAGCGCTTCCGAAGTGTCGGCGAAACGGTCGTCGACGAATGCGATTCGTTCAGATTCGAAGAAGACCAGGTGACGAAGGACGTTCGAGGCGCCCTTGCGCTCAATCGAATGATTCAGGCGCCGTGTCGGAGTACAGATATGCTGTCGGCGTGGCGGTATGCTGAGTACTTGGCTCTGTGGAGAGTTTGCCCGTTGCCATGCGTCGCTTGGGGCCGTGAGCCACGTGAGGGAGTTTTCGGCCTTGAGGCGATTCTGATGAGGCCTGAGTTCCGCTGTTTAGCGTGCGGAGAGGATTAGCTTGCGGGAATGAGCCCCCGCGCCAAGCACCTCGTCGTCGTCGGCGACCGCGTCCTCGTGAAGCCCGAGGAGGGGGAGGAGCGCTCGAAGGTCGGCCTCTACCTCCCGCAGACCGCGCTCGACACCCAGGCCGTCCAGGGCGGCCGCATCGTCGCCACCGGCCCCGGCACCCCGATGCCCGACCTCGGCGCCGAGAACTACGACGAGCCCTGGCGGCTCGAGGGCCGGCGCGGCGGCGGCCCGCGCTACGTCCCCATGCAGGCCCGCGACGGCGACTACGCCCTCTTTTTCCGCAAGGCCGCCGTCGAGATCACCTTCGAGGGCGAGCGCTATCTCGTCGTCCCGCAGGCCGCCATCCTCGCCCTCGTGCGCGAGGAGCCCGAGGACGATCACCCGTTCGCCTGACGCGCCCGACCGGCCGGACCCCGACGGCGCGTCCGCGCGTTCGCGGGGTATCAGGGCCAGACCACTTTTCATCCCGGAGACCCACCCGATGTATCCCGAACCGCTCGTCGCCCCCATGCGTCACGAGCTCACCCGCCTCGGCGTGGAGGAGCTCCGCACCCCCGAGCAGGTGGACGCCCGCCTGCCGCAGCCCGGCACCACGCTCGTCGTCGTCAACTCGGTGTGCGGCTGCGCCGCGCGTAACGCGCGCCCCGCCGTCGCCTCCGCGCTCGCGCACGCCGTGCGGCCCGACGCCGCGACCACCGTCTTCGCCGGCCAGGACGCCGCCGCCACGCAGCGCGCGCGCGCGTACTTCACCGGCTACGCGCCGTCGTCGCCGTCGATCGCGCTGCTCAAGGACGGCGAGCTCGTCTTCATGCTCGAGCGCTGGCAGATCGAGGGGCGCTCGTCCGACGACATCGCGCGCGACCTCACGGCCGCCTTCGACCGCCACTGCGCGTCCGCGTCGCCGGTCGCGTGACGTCGTAGTCCGCCCGACCGCCTCGTCGGTCTCGCGCGCCCGTCCGGCCCAACCGGACGGGCGCGCGTGCGTTCGCGGGGCGTCGGCACAGCCTCTGCGCAAAGGGCCGCGCTGTCACCGAACACGGCGCACCCACACGAGGACGAAGTCATGGAGCGGAATCCGAACGACTCGCTGGCCGGCACCCCGTCGGTCGGCACCGGCCGCAACGCCGGCGGGACGGGCGCGAGCGCCCTCGGCACGGGCACGGACTCGATCAGCGTCACCGGCACCGGCCTCGGGCAGAACGCGAGCACCGGCGGCATGGGCGGCACGACCGGCGGCGACGTCGGCGATCTCGACCTCGGCCGCGTCGACGCCGGCGGCGGCGCCGCGTCGATGGGCGACCGCCTCGGCAGCGCGCGCGACACCGCCACCGAGAAGCTCGGCCAGGCTCGCGACGTGGCCGGCGAGCGCCTCGGCCAGGCCAAGGAGAAGGCCACGCAGCTCAAGGCGACGCTCGCCGACAAGCTCGAGGCGGGGGCCAACTCGCTGCGTCCGTCGCAGGGCGGGATGGGCGGTGAGATGCAGTTCGCCGGCGCCAACGGCAGCACCGCGACCGCCGAGACCAACCCGCAGCTGCAGCAGCTCCGGTCGACCGGTGCCGACGTCATGCAGAAGACCGCCGAGTTCCTCCGGACGGGCGACCTGCGTGGCACCGTCGAGGAGCAGATGCGCACCAACCCCGGGCGCACGCTGCTGATCGCGGTGGGGCTCGGCTACGTGCTCGGCAAGGCGATCCGCGGCGGCGACCGCCGCTGACCGACACCCTGCCGGGAGCCCCCATGCCTACGGACGGACGCCTGCCAGCCGGCCCGGACTCGCGCGGCTTCGGCTCGCTCCTCAAGGAGCTCGCCGAGGGGAGCGGGGAGTTGATCCGGCAGGAGGTCCGGCTGGCCCGCACCGAGGCCCGCGAGATGATGCGCGGCCTCGGCGCGGGGACGGCGGAGGTCGCGGTCGGCGCGGTGCTCGCGCTGCTCGGGGCCCTCGCCCTCATCGCCGGGCTGATCCTGCTCGCCGGCGACCAGTGGCTGCGCGACCGCTACTGGCTCGCCGCCCTGCTCGTAACCGTGATCGCCGGCGCCGTGGCGTTCCTCTTCATGCGCCGCGGCCTCGCCCTGCTCTCGCCCAAGGCGCTGCTTCCGGACCAGACCGTCGCGACCCTCAAGGAGGACAAGGAATGGCTGAGACAACTGCGGACGTGAGGCGCGACATCGAGCTCACGCGCGAGCGGATGACGTCGACCCTCGCCGAGCTCGAGCGGAAGCTGCACCTCACCCAGATGGTGCGCGACAACCCGTGGCCGGCGGTCGGTCTGGCCTTCGGCGCCGGGCTGCTGCTGAGCGGCTCGCGCGCCGACGTCAAGGCGGCGGCGGCAACGGCGACCGCCACCCGTGGCGCCACCAGCAAGCTCGGGCCGGCGCTCGACGACATCGTCGCCAACCTCATGGCCGGGGTCGGGGCGGCGCTGCAGGGGCACGTCGACACCCTGCTCGACCAGGTGAAGACCGCCATCGGCGCGCCGGCGGGCAACCCGGCGGGGCAGGGGCAGGCGCCGCAGCACTTCGCCTCCCCGCCCGCCGGCCAGCCGGCCGACCGGGCCGCCGACGCGCTCGGGCAGCGCGACCAGAGCCTGGACGGACCGCTGCACGGTGCCGGGACGGGCGGCGCGATGGGCGGGCTGACCCCCTCGTCGGCCGGCAGCCAGTCGATGAGTCGCGCCGACTGAGACGACTGGGAAGTGTCAGGATCGAGCGCGGGGGGTGACCGATCGGTCGCCCCCCGCGTCTCGTTTTCACCCTGGGTGTTGCAGCTCGGCGACGACCATTGTGGCATCGCCGCGGCGTCCTGAGCGGTTCGCGAGGCGGAGCCTCTGGGGCGATTCTCCTTGCTGTCGGGCCCGACAGACCGACCCGGGCGGTTTGCGAGATCGCCATCTAAGACCCTGCCATACAACGCCTTCTGTGTGTGGCGGGGCCGGCCATGTGACGTTTCGCTTGGGTTTTCGTCATCCAGTGCCGATACCCGGGGGCAGCACGGGTCCACTGCTGGGTCCGGCGCTTGCTCACCTCGGGCGGCGCCAGGCTGTGGAAGGACGTCGTAAACGAATGGTGCAGGCGCTCTTGCGTGGCGTTCCTGCATCACCTACCGTAGCGATTGCCTTCCACCAGGTCGTGCGGCGCCTCGGCGCTCGGTACGGCGCCAGGTCAGTCAGGTCGAGATCCCCCCGGTCTCGACGAGCGTCGGCACGTGCTGCCGAGTCCCACCCCCTTTTCATCCCTCCGGAGAACCACGATGTCCAAGATCCGCACCGCCGTCCGCAAGTTCGTTCGCAACGAGGAGGGCGCGACCATGGTCGAGTACGCGCTGCTCGTCGCCCTCATCGCCGTCGTCGTGATCGCGGCGGTCTCGCTCCTCGGCTCGGCCGCGAGCGCGAAGCTCAACACGGCGGCGCAGTCGATCAGCTCGTCCTGATCGCGGACGGCGGGGGGGGCGCCTTGCCGCTCCCCCCTGCCACGTCCCCCTAACGTTGATCACCATCCAGCACTCGGGACCATGCACAAGCTTTTCCCCGCGCTCCGGCGCGCCGCCCGCCGTGATGAGGGCGCCACGATGGTCGAGTACGCGCTGCTCGTCGCCCTGATCGCCGTGGTCGTCATCGCCGCAGTCTCGCTGCTCGGCTCGGCCGCGAGCGCGAAGCTGGATACGGCGGCGCAGTCGATCAGCGCCTCCTGAGCTAGGGGCGGCGCCGCCGCCCTCACCAATCCTTCGACATCGGACCTCGTGAGCATGCGATCGATCGTTGCGGCGCTCCGCCGCGCAAGCCGTGGGGAGGAGGGCGCGACTATGGTCGAGTACGCGCTGCTCGTCGCCCTCATCGCGCTCGTCGTGATCGCGTCGGTGACGCTGCTCGGCTCCGCCGCGAGCACGAAGCTGAACGTCGCGGCGCAGTCCCTCAGCGCCAGCTAGTCGGGCGTCGGGTCCGGCGGGGCGCCCGCCGCCATCAACACGCGATTTCCGAAGGTGAAGGTGCAGCAGATGTCGTCGTTCCTGGGTCCGGGCAGCGCGGCCGTTCTACTGGTGGCGCTGCGCTGTTCGTTCGTGGCGCTGCTGGTCACGGCGGCGTGGACGGATGTGCGCGAGCGGCGGATTCCCAATCCGCTGACCGGCTCCTTGCTGCTGCTCGGCGTGTTCGCCAGCCTGCTGCCGGGTGCGACGCCGGCGTGGCCGGCAGCTTTGCTCTCCGTCACCCTCGGCCTTCTCGTCTGGAAGACTCTCGACACGCTCCTCGGCTCGGGACTGGGGGACGTCAAGTTGTTTGCCGCGGCGTCCGCCTGGTTCGCCCCGCTCGACGCGCTGAACGCGGCCGCGTGGACGGGTGTGATCGGTGGCGCGCTGGGCGTGTTCTGGCTGTTCTACGCGCGCGAGGGCGGGCTCCGCTCGCTCCGCTTCGCGACCGCGTTCCGCGACCGCGACCAGTTGCTGCGTCCCGCCGCCGGCGTTGCCGGGCGGGACGCGCGCGTCCCCTACGGGGTCGCCATGGTCGCCGCACTCCTGCTCCAGGCCGCGCGCTCGTGGCGCGCCTCGTGACGACCTTCAGGTGGAGAGGCCCCCGTGCTCCCGACCCAGAACTTTCTGCGGCGCATCGCTCGCGCGCGCCGTGACGACCGCGGCGCCGCGGTCGTCGAATTCGCGCTGGTGGTCCCGGTCCTCTTCCTCATCGTCTTCGCCGTAATCGACTTCGGGCGTGCGCTCTGGACGCTCAACGTCCTGACGTCGGGCGTGCGAGAGGGCGCGAGGGCCGGCTCCACCGAGGCGACGACGGCGCTGGCGATCGACTCGGCGAAGGCGCGCACCGCCCGCTACATCAACGGCATCCTCGGCACCAGCCTGACGGCCGCGAACATCACGGCGACGTATGACGGCACGACGGGGAGCGCGACCTTCGGGCAGATCCGCGTGTACATCACGAACGGCTTCACCTTCTCGCCCGTCACCCCATTCGCTTCCAACATGGGGCTCGGCAACCTGAAGTTCCAGCCAAACGCGTACTACCGCTGGGAGCGCGCCAACTGACCGGTTCGCTCCCCGCTTCCTGATTGACCCGCACCACGGCGCGCCACCACGGCGCGATCGGGCACCGACGATCCTCCCATGGCTGAGCGCCGCTTCACCCTCGTCTTCTTCGTCGCCATCGCGACCGCCGCCGCGGCGACCTTCGGTGTGTACCGCGTCCTCGACACGACCAAGAAGGAGGCGCAGATCCCGACGCGCGCCGTGGTCGTCACGACGCGCGACCTCCCCGAGGGCTCGCGCCTCGACGCGGAGATGCTGGCGGTCAAGCAGTGGCCCGCGCCGACGGTCCCCGAGGGCGCCTTCGACGCCGCCGACTCGCTCGTCGGCCGCGTGACGCGCGTCGCCGTCTTCAACGGCGAGCCGATCGTCCCCGGCCGCCTCGCGCCGGTCGGCAGCAGCGCCGGCCTCGAGGTGAAGATCACCCCGGGCAAGCGCGCCATGGCCGTCCGCATCAACGACGTCGCCGGCATCGCGGGGCTGATCCAGCCGAACTCGCGCGTCGACGTGCTGGTGTCGCTGCGCGACGAGTCGTCCCGCGGGCAGCAGGTGGCGAAGCTCTTCATGGAGAACATGCGCGTGCTCTCGGTCGGCACCCAGATCGAGCGCGGCGCCGACGGGCAGTCCATCCAGGCGACGACGGCGACGCTTGAGGTGACGCCGCAGGAGGCCGAGCGCCTGCTGGTCGCGACCAACACCGGGAGCATCCAGCTGGTGCTCCGCGGGTTCGGTGAGACCGACTCCGCGCGCACCCGCGGCGCCCAGGCGAACGACGTGCTGGCGTCGCTGCAGGGGTATCAGCCGGCGCCGCCGCCGCGCGCCGCGCCGCCGCCCGCGCCCCGCCGCAGCGCGCCGGCCCCGCGTCCGGCCGCGCCGGCCCCCGCCCCCGTCGTCGCCGCGCCCGCCCCGCCCAAGCCCGACACGGTGAGCGTCGAGATCTACCGCGGCTCGACCAAGACGGACCAGAAGTTCGTCAAGAAGGACAGCAGCAAGACCCCCTGATCGTCCCCGTCCTCGCGTCGACTCCCGCGCCGCCCCCTCTCCGGCGGCGCGGGCGCTTCCCTCCTCAGGAGCCCCGCACTTGTCCGTCCCGCCCCGAGTCCGGCGCCGCCCGGCGGCCGCCGCGCCCTCCCGCATGGCCGTCGCCCGCCTCGTCGCCGCCGGCCTGATCGCGGCCGCCGCGCCGTCGGCCCTCCTCGCCCAGGGCGAGCCGGTGCGCGTCGAGCGCCTCGACCTGTCCGCGGGGCGCTCGCTCGCCCTCCAGAGCCCGGTCGCCATCACCCGCGTCACCGTGGCGACGCCGGAGGTCGCCGACGTCGTGGTCGTCGGCACGACCGACCTGGTGATCAACGGAAAGGCCGGCGGCGAGACCGACGTCCTGGTGTTCGGGGCGAACAACTACCGCCGCCACTACCGCGTGGTCGTCGGCACCCCCTCCGACCGCCCCCAGGTCGTGCTGAGCGTGAAGCTCGCCGAGGTGCGGCGCGACAACATCACGCAGGCCGGGCTGTCGGGGCTGTACCGCGGCGAGAACGCCCGCGCCGGAACGGGGCTGTTCGGCTCGGACAATCCCTTCTCCGCCGACGGCTCGCTCAGCATCCCCAGCCCCACGCGCTTCCTGACGGTCCTGACCGACTTCGGCACCAAGGACCTGCTCGCGTTCATCGAGGCCGAGCAGCAGAAGGGGCGCGCGCGGATCCTGGCGGAGCCGAACCTGATGGCCGCGAACCGCGATTCGGCGTCGTTCCTCGCCGGCGGCGAGTTCCCGGTCCCGCTCGCCCAGCCCGGCCCGGGCGGCGTGGTGCAGATCGTCATCTCGTTCCGGGAGTTCGGCGTGAAGCTCAACTTCTCGCCCGAGATCCTGAACGACAGCCTGGTCAAGCTGAAGGTCCGGCCCGAGGTCTCGAGCCTCGACTTCACCAACGCGGTCACGCTCTCCGGCTTCCGCATCCCCGCGCTGCGCACCCGCCGCGTCGAGAGCACGGTGGACGTCCGCCGCGACCGCAGCCTCATCATCTCCGGCCTCTTCAACGAGGAGCGGGAGCGCGTCCGCACCGGAATCCCGCTGCTCATGGACATTCCGGTCCTGGGCGCGCTGTTTTCGAGCACGCGCTGGCAGCGCAACGAGTCGGAGCTGGTCGTCATCGTGACGCCGACGGTCATCGACCCGAACCGCCCGCGCGCGCAGGACACGCCGGCGGTGCAGCCCGCGCCGCCGCTGCCGGCGCGCGAGGCCCTCGAGCCGCGGCTGCCGACGCCGGGCACCCCGGCGCCGCAGCCCGCTGCCCCGGCGCGCCGCCCGTAAGACCGCACGATCCCGCACGACTCGCACGAACCTCAGGGAGATCCATGCAACGCAAGGCAGTCATCGTGGCCGGCGCCGCCGGCCCCGACTCCACGGTCGGCGGCGTCCTCCAGCGCGCGGGCTTCGGCCCGGCGACGGACGTCCCGACCGTCGCGCAGGCGCTCGAGCGCGTGCGCGAGGAGCGCGTGGATCTGCTGGTCGTGCCACTGCAGGGGCCCGCGGCGGCCGACCTGGCGGTCCTCGAGCGCGAGATGTCGCGGTTCCCGCAGACGTTCGTCCTCGGGACCGCCGCCGCGGCCGACTCCGACCTGATCCTCCGCTCCATGCGCGCGGGGGTGCACGAGTTCCTCGTCGTGCCGCCGAGCGCCGAGGATCTCATGCGTGCCGTCGACCGCATGCTGAAGCGGGCGCGCCCCGAGGACTCGTCGCGCCTCTCCTTCGCGGTCTACAGCGCGAAGGGCGGGCTGGGCACAACCAACGTCGCGCTGAACCTGGCCTACGCCTTCGTGCCGATGGCCGGGGCCGGGCGCGTGGCGCTGGCGGACTACGTGGTCAGCGGCGGCGACGTCGCAGTCCTGCTCAACCTGCGCCCGACCTACGACATCGGCGACCTCGCGCTCAAGCTGGCGCAGCTCGACGCGTCGCTGCTCGAGTCGTTCATCACGCGCATGCCGCAGGGCGTCGCCGTGTTGGCCGCCTCCGAGCGTCCCGAGGCGCTCGAGAGCGTCGACGGGCTGGCGGCGGGACGCATCCTCGACGAGCTGCGCTCGCACTTCGCGGTCACGGTCGTGGACTGCGAGCACCACCCGACCGACCGCACGCTGACCGTGATGGACGCGGTGGACCGCATCCTGATCGTCACCCAGCTCAACGTGGCGGCCATCCGCAGCGCGCAGCGTACCGTCCAGCTCTTCACGCGGCTCGGCTACCCGGAGGAGAAGGTGGCCGTCATCGCGAATCGCGCGCAGCCGAGCGACCTGATCTCGCCGTCCGACGCCGCGAAGGTGCTCGACCGCGAGATCTTCTTCCGGCTGCCGAACGACTACCGCGCCTCCGAGGCCGCGCTGACGCGCGGGCTCCCGGTGGTGGCGCACGATCCGAACACCGCACTCGCCAAGGCCTACGCGGCGCTCGCCGCCAAGCTCGCGGGTGCCGACGGGGCGTTCGACGCGCCCGCCGCGACCACGACCCAGAGCGGCTCCCGTATCGGGCGCCTCCTGGGCATCGGGAGGAAGTGATGGCTCTCTCGCTTCGCGACCGGCTGCTCGGTCGCTCGACCCCCCCGCCCCCCGCGCCCGAGGCGCCCGGCGCCCCCGGGGCGCCCGGGGCCGGGGCGCCCGGCAGCGCGCCGGGCGACCGCGGCGCGCCGGCGATCGGCGCGACCGCCAACGGTGCGCCTGCGAACGGTGCGCCTGCGAACGGTGCGCCTGCCAGCGGCGCGTCGGCCAACGGCGCGGGTGCGAATGGCACCCGCGGCGCGGGACTCGCCGGTGCTTCGACCAGCGGTGCCACCGCGCTCCCGCCGATCACCCCGGGCGGCACCCCGCGCCCGGGCGCCGGCACCGGGCCGGTACGCCCGATGGCGGCGCAGCGCCTGTCGGCCGCCAAGACGCAGGGCGGCACGATGAACACGGCCGCCGTCTCCACCCTCGCCGGCCGCGGCGAGGGCGGCGTGCTGAGCGCCGTCGAGCAGCTGAAGGTCGAGCTGCACCGCAAGCTGATCGACCGCCTCGACCTCGCGGCGCTCGAGCGCATCACCGACCAGAACGTCCTCATCCAGCAGATCCGCCAGGCGGTGCTGGAGTTCCTCCGCGCGGAGCAGGCGCCGCTGTCGGCGCAGGAGCGCGAGGACGTCATCGAGCAGATCATCTACGAGATCACGGGCCTCGGGCCCATCGAGCCGCTGTTCCGCGACCCGACGATCTCCGACATCCTGATCAACGGCCCGAAGGACTGCTACGTCGAGCGCCGCGGCAAGCTGTCGCGCGTCAACGTCACCTTCCGCGACAACGCGCACCTGCTGACGGTCATCGACCGCATCGTCAGCCGCGTCGGCCGCCGCGTCGACGAGTCGAGCCCGATGGTCGACGCGCGCCTCCCCGACGGGTCGCGCGTCAACGCCATCATCCCGCCGCTCGCCCTCGACGGCCCGGTGCTCTCGATCCGCCGCTTCGGCGCCGAGATCACCGCGCAGCAGCTGGTCGAGAAGGGCGCGATGACCGAGGAGATGCTCTACCTCCTCGCCGGCTGCGTGCACGCGCGGCTGAACATCATCATCTCGGGCGGTACCGGCTCCGGTAAGACCACCCTGCTCAACGCGCTCTCCTCGTTCATCCCGAACGCCGAGCGAGTGGTGACCATCGAGGACGCCGCCGAGCTCCGGCTGCAGCAGGAGCACGTCGTCCGCCTCGAGACGCGCCCGCCGAACTCCGAGGGGCGCGGCGAGGTGCTGGCGCGCGACCTCGTGAAGAACGCGCTGCGCATGCGTCCCGACCGCATCATCCTGGGCGAGTGCCGCGGCGCCGAGGCGCTCGACATGCTCCAGGCCATGAACACCGGTCACGAGGGGTCGCTGGCGACCATCCACGCCAACACCCCGCGCGACGCGCTGAGCCGCCTCGAGACCATGATCCTCTTCGCGGGGACGAACCTGCCCAACCGCGCCATGCGCGAGCAGATCTCGTCCGCCGTCGACCTCATCGTCCAGGTGTCGCGCCAGGCGGACGGCTCGCGCCGCCTGACCAGCATCACCGAGGTCACGACGATGGAGGGGGAGATCATCACGTCGCAGGAGATCTTCCGCTTCCGCAAGCGCGGCGTCTCGTCCGAGGGCATGGTGGTCGGCGACTTCGAGCCGACCGGCGTGCGCCCGTCGTTCGTCGATCGCCTGAAGGTGGCCGGGATCGACCTCCCGCTCAGCATGTTCGCGCCGCGGTAAGGCGAGGCCCCTCCCATGCTGTTCCTCACGCTCGCCCTGGTCTTCCTCGGCACCGGCGGCATCCTCGTCGGCCTGTTCGTCTTCCTCAATCGCCGCCGGCTGGCGGCGGAGGAATCGGCGCGCGCGCAGCTGCTCGGGCGCTCGCCCACCGGCCTCGTGCTCGGCGAACGCCCGCTGTCGATCCTCCGCGACGAGAAGGTGGCCGACGTCGCGGTGCTGGAGCGGTTCCTCTCGGGGAAGGGGGTCACCGAGTGGGCGAAGCACGAGCTCGAGCGCGCGGGCTCGACGCGCAATCCCAGCGAGTTCCTGCTGGGGTGCCTGGTCGCGGCCGTGCTCGGCGCCTTCCTTGGCGGCCGCTTCGTGGGCGGGCCCCTGGGCGTCGCCGTCGGTACCGTCCTCGGCGCGCTGACGCCGGTCGGCCTCGTGCGGCGGCAGTACACGCAGCGCGTGAAGAAGTACGAGGAGCAGCTCCCCGAGGCGCTCGACATGCTCGTCAACGCGCTCAAGGCGGGCTACTCGCTGCAGGCCGCCATGGAATTCGTCGGCAACGAGCTGCCCGCGCCGCTCGGCCCCGAGTTCGGCCGCTTCTACGACGAGCAGCGCCTCGGCGTCGAGGTGCGCACCGCGCTCCTCCGCCTGCAGGAGCGCGTCGGCACGTACGACATCAAGATGTTCGTCACCGCGCTCCTCATCCAGCGCGAGACGGGCGGCAACCTGAGCGAGGTGCTCGGCAACATCGCGGCCCTCATGCGCGAGCGCGTGGCGTTCCGTGGTCAGGTGGACACGCTCACCGCCGAGCCGAAGGCGTCGGCGAAGGTGCTCACCGGGCTGCCCATCGGCGTGTTCCTGATCGTGTACGTGATGAACCCCGATTACATGCGCCCGCTCACCGAGACGCCGACCGGCCACTTCCTCATCGCGTACGCGATCGCGTCGGTGGTGATCGGCTACTTCGTGCTGATGAAGATCGCCAAGATCGACATCTGAGCGACATCCGAGGCGACACCGTGCAGAACCTTCCGATCTCCCTCCCGCTCATCCTGCTGGTCCTCGTCATCGCGGCCGCGGTGTCGGCCATGGTGTACGCCTGGGCGGGCGGGCGGCAGCGGCGCGAGATCCTGATGCGGGTGGAGAACCCGGCGCTCGGCTCGCCGCTCCCCTCGCCGCTCCTCTCGGCCCCGAGCAAGACGTTCGGCGAGCGGTTCGCCGAGTGGCTGGCCGACCGCACCCCCGAGTCGCTCACCGCGAACGCGCAGACGGGCACGAAGCTCGTGCAGGCGGGCTTCGAGAGCGACTCGGCGGCGGTCGTCTACGGCGCGGTGCGGGTCGTCTTCGGCATCCTGGTGCCGCTGGCCGTGTTCGTTGCCGCCGCCGGGTCTCCGCAGAAGACGCTCCTGCTCTACGTCACGTTCGGCGCGATGATCGGGCTGCTCGGGCCCGCCGCGGTGCTCGACCGCTTCGTCCAGATGCGGCAGGACAAGCTGCGGAAGGCCGTCCCGGACGCGCTGGACCTGCTGGTGGTCTGCGTCGAGGCGGGCGTGTCGCTCGACGCCGCCATCCTCCGCGTGGCGCGCGACCTGTCGGTCACGCACCCGGAGCTGGCCGAGGAGATGATGGTCATCAACCGCAAGGTCAACGCGGGCATCCCGCGCGAGGCCGCGCTCAACGGCCTCTGGAGCCGCACGGGGCTCGAAGAGCTGCGCGGCCTCGCGGCCAGCATGATCCAGTCGGAGCGGTGGGGCACCTCGATCGCTAAAGTCCTGCGCGTGAACGCCGAGACTCTGCGCCGCAAGCGCAAGCAGTACGCCGAGAAGAAGGCCGCCCAGGCGTCCCTCAAGATGATGGGCCCCCTTCTCCTGTTCCTGCTGCCGGCCCTGTTCGTCGTCATCCTCGGGCCGGCCGCGATCAACATCTCGCAGGCGTTCAAGTAGGCGGCTCCGGACACCTCCGGCGGCCGCCGGAGGTGTCCGTCCATGCGCAGCCCCCTGCGGCGGTCCGCCCGCCGCCAGGACCGGAGAGGTGCGACGCTCGTGCTGGTGTCGCTGCTCCTGGTCCCCCTCGTCGGCGTCGCGGCGTTCTCGCTGGACGTCGGCTGGTGGCAGATGGGCGCCAACCAGCTGCAGACGACCGCGGACGCCGCCGCCCTCGCCGCGGCGCGCGGGCTCCAGGTCTACTCGGGGGTCGACGCGCAGGCCAAGGCGCAGTCCTACGCGCAGCAGGTCGCGACCGTGAACCGCGCGTTCGGCCAGGTCATCGCGCTGACCAGTCCCGACATCGAGCCAGTCGTGTGGAGTCCGACCACTCGGACGGCGACCGCGACCAACTGGGGCGACGCCAACGCCGTCCGCGTGACCGCGCGCGCCAACGCGGGCCGAATCTTCTCGGGCGTCTTCGGAGGCAGTCCGCCGGGGATCGGTCGTACCGCGATCGCCTGGGTGGCGAACATCAACGGGACGAACTGCATCCGACCGTGGTCGCTGCCGTACGACGTGATCTACGACAAGGTCACGACTCTGACGGGCATCGCCAGCACGGCGTCCCCCCCGGGCAACGGCCGGCGACCAGACCTGTCGCAGGAGCAACTGTCGCGTCTCTCGACCGGGAGCTACTCGGAGGCCTCCCGCGTGGTCGTCATGCGCGGCCCGACGACCGCTCAGGCCGTTCCGGCGGGCGCCGCCGGCATCACGAGCTACGCCGGGCGCTGGGAGGGTTACAACTTCTCGGGGAACGCCGGCAACCAGTCGTACCAGTCGAACATCTACGGGTGCGACCCCACGCAGGTCTCGGTCACTGCCGACCAGGGGACCACGCTCCCGGGCAACTCGGACTACGAGTGCTGGACGGTGCGGGCGCTCATGGGGAGCACCGCGAACACGTGTAACAACGCGGGGTGGACGACGGCGATCGGCACGCAGAACGTGACGTGCCACTACAAGGCAACGACGAGCGTCGGCGGCGGTCCCGCGACCGTGACGACTAGCGACGCGGGGTGCTACGCGAGCACCGGCGCGACCGCGCCCGGCGTCACGCAGCGGGTGTCGTGGGGAGACATGATCGGGACGGGCTCCAACGCCGTTGACCACCGCGTGGTCGGCACGGTGAAGCTGATCTGTGTGTTCCGGGGACTCAGCACCGCCGCCGGCGAATCCGGGCAGGGCACCAAGGTCGAGCACTGCTCCCCGGGCGGTGCCGTGGCGCAGATCAGTAACTTGCCGCGGGGAACCCTCGTCGTGGCCATCGAAGGTCTGTCGAGTCTGGCCATCAACGAGACGACGGAGCTTGGTAACGTCATCAGCACGAACCAGCGCTTGATCCTGGTGCGCTGACAGGGCAGTAGTCAGCCCGTGGGCGTCGCAAAGCGCCCTGGAAGTGCCCGAAGGCAGCGGACCTTTCGGGGTTGCAATAATTTTCCTTGCTTGCTGAACGGGTTGTCATGATCTTGGGGAACGACGTGACGGTACAGGCCGCCAACGCCGCTTCCCAACGCTCATGCGCTCCATTCCTTCGCGCTCGTCGACCCGCCGCGGCGCCACCATCGTTCTGGTCGCCATGCTGACGGTCCCGCTCATCGGGATCGCGGCCTTCTCGCTCGACATCGGCTGGTGGCAGGTCGGAGCCAACCAGCTGCAGACGACGGCCGACGCGGCCGCCCTGGCGGGTGCCCGGGCGCTGCAGGTCTACCGCGGCCAGGCGGGCGTGGGCACGACGGCAACGTCGTACGCGACGCAGACCGCCGCCGGCAACAAGGCATTCGCGCAGACGGTGTCGGTCACGGGCGGCGACGTCGTGCCGGGGTTCTGGGATCCGGACGCGAAGAGCTTCAGCCCGACGGGTGGGTGGACGGGCGCCAACGCCGTCGAGGTGACCGCCCGGGCGACGCCGAACCTGATCTTCGCCGGCGTCATGCGCACGTCGGGGCCGGCCATCGCCCGGAAGGGCGTGGCCTGGGTCGCCAACCTGACCTCGGTGCAGTGCCCGAAGCCGTTCGGCTTCCCCTTCGCGCAGCTGCAGGCGATGGTCGGCTCGGCGAACGACCCGCTGACCCAGAGCAACCTTGAGGTGCTCGAGAACCTCACGCCGCTCCAGCGGACGGTCATCGTCCTCCCGCCGGGGCTGGGCAACAGCTACGTCCCGCCGACGCCCAACAACGGCCTCTGGGCGCCGATGGTCTTCGGCGGCAGCTCCTCTGCCAACGTGTACCGCGACCTCGTGCAGGGGACGAACTGCGCGAACCTGTACGGGGAGCTGAACGAGAGCACCCAGCCCTCCCAGGGGAACAACATCCCCAACTTCACGACGCAGAACTTCGCCAACACGGGCGCGCAGGGGTGCTACGGGCCGAGCGGCAGCGGCAACGGCAACACGAGTGGCGGGAACGGGAACCCGACCGGAAGCACGCCGGGCGGGAACGGCAACGGCGGCGGGAACGGCGGCGGGAACGGGAATGGCGGCAACGGGAACGGCAACGGCGGTGGGAATGGCGGCACCACCAACGCCAACTGCTACGCGTCCGCGGCGCTCGTCGGTGTCGGCACGGTGGGCGTCACGGTCATGACGACCTGGGTGGCGCCGACCGGCGGCAACGGCTCGAACGCCAACACCGTGAAGATGATCGGCGAGGTCACGATCATGTGCTACTTCTCCTCGACCACCGACCGGTGCGGCAACGTCGGCACCTGGACGCCGAACATCCAGAACGTCGCCTACCCGGAGGGGACCATCGTGGCGATCGTGAACCGCCGGTCGACGCACACGCTGGCCGCGGGCGAGGAGCTGGGGAACACGGCGAGCACGAGCCAGAAGCTGGTGCTCGTGCGCTGAGTGTGGCGCGGGCGCCGCACCGGCGCGCAGGGGTGCGGGGCGCCCGCCACGGGCGTCGGCGAGCCTGTCGGTTCCGTTGCTTGCCCGATGAGCGGGGCGTCATGATACTTGATGAGCGGGCCTCGGCCGTAGCCGGGGCCCAGCACGGCGCGTCCGCCGCCCTTTCATCCTCGTGTCATGCGTCGCCCCCGCCGATCCTCCGAACGCCGCGGCGTGACCCTCGTCCTGGTCGCGCTGCTGACAGTGCCGCTCATTCTGCTCGCCGCGTTCTCGCTGGACGTCGGCTGGTGGCAGGTGGGCGCGAATCAGCTGCAGACGAGCGCCGACGCCGCCGCCCTCGCGGGCGCGCGGGCGCTGCAGCTCTACAAGGGCACGGGCGGCGTGCAGGGCACGGCCGAGACCTATGCCGCCCAGACGGCGGCGTCGAACAAGGCGTTCTCGGCGACCGTGACGGTGGCGCCGTCGGACGTCGAGCCGGTCATCTGGGACAAGGACGCGAAGACCATCACGGCCGCGAGCTGGACCACCGCCAACGCGGTGCGCGTGAGGACGCGCGGGACGCCCGGGCTGACGTTCGCGGGAGTCGCGATGACCGCGCCCACCGTCGGGCGCGTCGCCACGGCCTGGATCGCGAACATCAACAACGGCACGTGCGTGAAGCCGTGGGCGCTGCCCTACACGATCCTGCACGACCGCGTGCGGCAGGTCATCGGCGCCACCGCCGTGACGACGTCGCCGCGGCCGGACCTGACGCAGGCGCAGATGGCCGCGCTCACGACCGGCATCGAGAACGGCACCTACACCGAGTCGATGCGCCTCGTGATCCTGCGCCCGCCGACGTACGACGGCGCCGGCGGCAACCCGGACTCGACGGCGGCGCTCGGGAACCTCGGGTACAACCACGGGATGTTCTCGGCGTACAACTTCCTGAGCCCGAGCGGCAACAACAACGCGGGAAGCCCGACGTACCGGCAGAACGTCTTCGGCTGCACCGCGCAGACCGTCTCGGTGAACACGGTGAACGGGGCTACGCTCCCCGGCTCGAACGACATCCCCTGCTCCACGGTCAACGCGCTGATGGGGGCGAACGAGCAGCAGTGCCAGCCGAACAACAACTGGAACAACCCGCAGAGCAGCGATTGGCCATCGGGCAACAACAAGCCGAACGTCACCCAGTCGGTCACGTGCCACTACAAGGCGTCGCAGCTCGTCAGCACGACGCGGTTCTGGGACGCCGGCTGCTATGCCAGCGCGACGGCGCTCACGCCGGGACGGCTCGAGACGGTCGCCTGGGGTGACAACATCTACAACGGGTCCAACGCCACCGACTTCCGCGAGATCGGCAAGTTCAAGGTGGTCTGCGCCTTCCGCGGCATCTTCACGGCGAACGGCGCGCCGGCGAACAACATCGAGCGTTGCAACGTCCCGGGAGGGACGGTGCTCGAGAACTACCCGCAGGGCACGATCGTCGGCGTCATCCAGGGGATCTCGATGCCCGTGCTCGGCCCGAACACCGAGCTGGGCGACGTCGTCAGCGACCAGCAGCGCCTCATCCTGGTGCGGTGACCCTGGGGGGCGCGTCGTCGCGCGCCCGCCCGTCCCCCCCGTAGTCACGTCCCCATGTCGCACCCCACCGACCGACTGACCGACGACCCGCCCCGCGTCCCGGACGACCTCCCGTCGACCGCCGACGCCGAGCGCGCCGCTGAGAACGAGGCGGAGGCGTCGCTGTGGGCGCGGTCGACCGGCACGGAGGTGGAGCTCGAGCACGTGCTGCGCGACGTCCTCGTGCCGCTGCCGCGCGTCGTGGCGATGCTGCGCGACGTCGCCGGCGTCCTCGACGCGCTCGCCGCGCGCGGGAAGGCCTACGGGGCGGTGTCGCCGAGCACGATCCTCGTCGACGCGTCCGGGCGCGCGGCGCTGGTGCCGCCGGGTGAGATCGACGGGCTGCGCGCGGGCTACCTGGCCCCCGAGCAGCGCCACGGCGACGCGCCCGACGCGCGGCTCGACCAGTACGCGCTCGGCGTCGTCGCGTATGAGCTGCTGACCGGCGAGCGGCGCGAGACGCACGTCGACGGGATGTCGCACATCGACGCCGTCAACGACATGCGCCTCGGGCCGGAGCACGCGTTCCGCCCGGGCCTCGGACCCGGCGTCAACGAGGTCATCCGACGCGCGATCGCGCGCGACCCGAAGTGGCGCTACCCCAGCGCGACGGTGTTCGTCGAGGCGCTGGCCACGCAGATCGGCGCCCCGCCCCCGGTGACCCGCGCCGACGACGACCTCGTCGACCGGGTCGCGACGGCCCGGTACGCGCGCGCGCAGAAGCAGAAGGGGTGGAAGAGCAGCGGGATGGCGCCGGCCAGTCGGTTCCTCATCCTCTCGACCTACGGCGTGGTGCTGGTCGGGAGCCTGGTGCTGCTGACGTACGTGCTGCTCTCCGTCACCGGCCGCACCACCGGGGCGCTCGGGCCGGGGCAGGACCGGCGCGAGTCGTTCCTCGCCTCGATCGGACGCTCGCTCGGGTTGGGGGGCGGGGGAGGCGCGGCGGGCGCCGCAGCCAGCGCCGCCCCGGCCGCGCCACGCGGCTTCGTCAGCGTGGACGTGACGGGCATCCCGTCCGCCAGCGTGTTCATCGACGGACAGGCCGCCGGGACGGCTCCGGGGCTGCTGAGCGTCACGTCCGGCCTGCACGTGGTCGAGGTGCGCGCGCAGGGCCGCGTGTTCGTCCCGCCGCTCACCACCATCAGCGTGAGCGCCGGGGACACGTCCCGGGCCTCCTTCCAGGCGCAGTAAGGCGTCCGCGGAGGGCGCACGGCGGGGTCCCGCGTGACGCGGGTGCCCCGCCGTCGTCGTGAGGGCATCCAGCGGCGGTCCCTTCCGGGACCGCCCACGTCCCGCGACGCCCCGCCGCCGTGTCCGCCGACTTCCCGTCCACGTCCGAGTTCCCCCCCGAGCTGGCGGACGCCTACGAGCCGGTCGCACGGCTCGGCGGCGGCCGCGCCGGGACGGTCTGGCACGCACGCGAGCGCGACGGGCGGCGCACGGTCGCGCTGAAGGTCGCGCGCCGCGACCCGGCCTCGGCGGACGTCGAGTTCGCGCGGTGCCAGCGCGAGGGGCGGGTCGCCCAGCGGCTCAAGCACCGCCACGTCGCCGCCGTCGTCGACGCCGGCGTGCGCGGCGACGTCGCCTACTGCGCCTGGCGCTTCTGCGCCGCCGGCACCCTGGCCGCCCGGCAGGCGGCGGGGGAGCGGCTCGAGCTCCCCGCTATCCTCACCGTCGTGCGCGAGGTCGCCTCGGCGCTCGAGCACGCGCGCGAGCGCGGCGTCTGGCACGGCGCGCTCTCGCCGCACGCGGTGCTGTTCGACTCGGTCGGGTGCTGCCAGGTCGCCGACTTCCGCATCGTCGAGGACGAGGACGACCCCGAGGTCGCGCTGCCGCTGCCGGCCAAGTCGCCGACCTACCATCCGCCGGAGCTGCGCACGCGCAGCGGCGCGGTCGAGGGGGGCGCGCTGGTGGACCAGTACGCGCTCGCCCTCATCGCCTACGAGCTGCTGACCGGCGAGCGCCGCGAGCTGCAGCTCGGCTCGGGCGTGACGTACGTCGAGACGCTCGAGGTCCCGCTGCACCGCGAGCTCCGCCCGGGGCTGGCGACGCGGGTCAACGAGGTGCTCGCGCGCGCGACGGCGGTCGACCCGTCGCACCGCTACGAGAGCGTGGACGCCTTCGCCGACGCGCTGGCCGACGCCTGCGTCGCCGACGGCGAGCGCGTGGCGCCGGGCGTCCTCCCGGCGGCCCGCGCGTCGGGGCGCTGGACGCGCGTCGCCGCCGACGGCACCGAGTCGCTGTCGCCCACGGCGCGCATCCTCGTCGCCACCGGCGGCGTCGCCTGCTTCCTCGTGCTCTTCCTCGGCTACGTCTTCACCTCGCAGGCGTCGCAGCGCGCCGGCGGCGACCCCACGGCGGTGCACCCGCTCGCGCTCGGCGCCGCGCTGGCCGTCGGCGTGCTCGGCGACGCCCCGTCGAGCGCCGCCCGCGGGCCGGCGGGCGTCTCCGAGTCGGACCTCGCGCTCCTCCAGGCCCGCACGCGCCTGGGCGGACTGCTGGTGGTGCCGATCGGCGGCGGGGCGGGGGCGGCCGCGGTGGTGGACGGCGTCGACCGCGGCGCGGTGCCGCGCATGGTCCGCCTGCTCCCGGGCGAGCACCGCGTCGCCCTGCGCGACGGGACGCGCCGCTACGCGCCGGCCGAGACGACGGTCACGGTGACGTCGGGGGCGCTGATCACCGTGAACTTCCGGCCGGTGCCCTGACGCGCTCGAACGACGGGAGTCGTGACGGCGGGAGTCAGAAGAGCGGGAGTCATGACGGCGCAGTGCGCTCTCACGACTCCCGCTTTCTCGACTCCCGCGGTTGCGACTCCCGCCCTACCGGGCGCTCACGCAGCCTCGCGGACCCACCGCGCGAGTTCCCCCATCGTCGGCCGCTTCCCGTACGCGAGCAGCCCCACGCGGTAGATCCGGGCCGCGACCCAGGTGACCAGCAGCGCGGTCGCCGCGCAGCCGGCGAGCACCGCCACGATCTCGAGCGCGGTCACCGACGTCATGGCCATGCGCATCGGCATGATGATCGGCGCCGAGAAGGGGAACCACGCGGCGAAGCGCGAGGCGGTCGACTCGGGGTTGCTGATCACGGTCTGGATGAACACCGCGCTCACGATGAGCGGGAGCATCACGGGGAAGGCGGCCTGCTGCGCCTCCTGGTCGCTGTTGACCATCGACCCCGCCGCGGCGAACAGCGCGGCGTAGAGCAGGTAACCGAGCACGAAGAAGCCGAACGCGCCGAGGATCACCTCGAGGCTCACGACGGGCATCGCGAGCGCGGCGGCCGTGTCGGCGGCGTCGCTGGCCGCGCGGGCGGCCTCCGCGGCCTGCGCCGCCGCGCCGGTGCGCACGCCGCCGGTGAAGAACGGCATGACGTACCAGCCGAGCGCCGCGGCGCCGCCGAGCCAGACGAACTGCTGCAGCATCCCGACCGCACCCACGCCGAGGATCTTGCCGGCGAGGAGCACGTCGGGGCGCACGCTCGCCACCACCACCTCGGCGACGCGCGTCGTCTTCTCCTCCAGCACGCTGCGCAGGATGTTCTGCCCGTAGAGCAGGATCATCATGTAGAGCAGGAAGGCGACGAACACCGCGACCAGCGTGTTCCCCACGCCCGAGCCGCCGCGCCCCGCGTCGCCGATCCGCTCGGTGGCGAAGCGCAGGCGCGGGCCGGTGAGGGCGCCCACGCGCTCGGCGGAGAGCCCCTCGCGCGCCAGGCGGAGCGCCAGCGCCTCGCGGCGCACGATCTCGCGCAGCCGCTCGACGTCGGCGATGCTCGACGCGTTGCGGCCGGCGTAGCGCGCGCGGCGCCCGGCCAGCGTCATCGAGTCGAGGACCAGCACCCCGCGGTGGGTGCGGCGCACCACCTCCTGCGTGGCGGCGTTCTCGGCGGCCGCCACCTCGGCCGGGGCGACCACGCGCACGACCGGCGGGCGGGCGGCGGCCGCGCGGGCCGCGGCGCTGTCGGCGGC
>NZ_JARGEK010000149.1 GCF_029211165.1 Roseisolibacter sp. H3M3-2 | reverse complement strand
CGAGCGCCTCGGGCGCGGCGGTGCCGGAGAGCGGGCGGGCCGCGGTCGCCGACGGCGCGACGGTGCGGCGGACCAGCGGCGCCGCCGCGTCGAACACCTGCGCGGCCATCGCGCGGTACGTCGTCAGCTTGCCGCCGCTCACGCTGACCAGCCCGCGCGGGTCGCGCTCGATCGCGTGCTCGCGCGACGCCGACGCGGTGCCGCGCCCGTCGCCGTGGCGCGCCGCGAGCGGCCGGATCCCCGCCCACGCGCTCACCACGTCGTCGCGCGTGAGGCGCGCGCCGGGGAAGAACGCGTCGGCCGACCGCAGCAGGTACTCGACGTCGGCCTCGGTGGCGCGCACCTCGTCGGGGCCGCGCTCGGCCGGCGTCTCGGTGGTGCCGATGATGGTGAACGCGCCCGCCGGGAGGACGAACATCACGCGCCCGTCGACCTGCGAGAGGAGCGTCACCGCGCCGCGGTTGCCGACGCGGTGCGCGGGGACGGCGAGGTGCACCCCCTTGGCGCCGAGCACCGCGTCGGCGCCCCCGCCGCCGGCGAGGCGGCGGACGGCGTCGCCCCACGGGCCGGCCGCGTTGACCACCGCGCGCGCCCGCACCTCGACGACGTCGCCGCCGACGCGGTCGTGCACGCGCAGCCGCGTCTCGCCCCCCGGCGCGGGGGGGAGCGTCATCGCGCACACCTGCGCGTGGTTCAGCACGCACGCGCCGGCGGCCGCGGCGTCGAGCGCGGTGGCGAGCGTCAGGCGCGCGTCGTCGGTGGCGGCGTCCCAGTAGGTGGCGCCGCCGACCAGCCCCTCGGTCGCCAGCGCCGGCTCGTGCGCGAGCACGCCGGCCGCGGCCAGCGGGCGGTGGCGGGCGACGTTCCCCCACAGCGCGAGCGCGTCGTACAGCGCGAGCCCGGCGACCAGTTTCCAGCGCGGGACGCGGGCGCCGCGGTACACCGGCCAGGTGAAGCGGAGCGGGCGGACGAGGTGCGGCGCCGTGCGGAGGAGGGTGCGCCGCTCGCGGCTGGCCTCGAAGACGAGCCCGAGGTGCCCGTGCTCGAGGTAGCGCACGCCGCCGTGCACGAGGCGCGAGGAGCGGCTGGACGTGCCGGCGGCGAAGTCGTCGCGCTCGACGAGGGCGACGGAGAGGCCGCGGAGCGCGGCGTCGCGGGCGGTGCCGGCGCCGGTGATCCCGCCGCCGATGACGAGCAGGTCGACGGGTTCGGCGGCGAGGCGGGCGAGGGCGGCGGTGCGGGGGGCGGTCACGGCAGCAACGTTAACAGGACGGGCGGCGCGCCCGCGGGCGTGGCGCGGGCGACACGCTTCGTGGCGCGGGAGCGGCACCCGCCCCGTCGCACGGTCCGGGCCGCCGCCGCACGTCGCGGCGTAACCGTCGCGCCCGCATCGACTTCGCGGCCGTGGCCGTCCCGTGACGGGGCCCCGATGTGGAGCGCGCTTCCTGCAACTAGACTGCGTGCTGCGACACCCGCCGCCCGGCGGGTGCCGATCACTCACCGTTGCCCCCGATGCCCAACCGCCTCGTCCGACCGGCGACCGCCGTCGCCGCGCTCGGTCTCGTCCTCGCCGGGTGCGCCGCCGACCAGAGCGTCGCGCCCCCGCTCCAGCCCGGGTCCGGGCCGAGCCGCCTGGCGGCCGCGCTGCCGCCGGTGCGCATCAGCGAGATCCACTACGACAACGTCGGCACCGACGCCGACGAGCGCATCGAGATCTCGGGCCCGGCCGGCATGGACGTGACCGGCTGGACGGTCGTCCTCTACAACGGCAACGGGGGCGTCACCTACACCCCGCTCAACACGCTGAGCGGGGCGATCCCCGCGACGTGCGGGGCGCGCGGCGTGATCGTCGTCGGCGCGCTGGGGCTGCAGAACGGGGCGCCCGACGGCATCGCGCTCGTGAACGCGCAGAACCAGGTCGTCGAGTTCCTCTCGTACGAGGGGACGTTCGCGGCGACCAACGGCCCGGCGACGGGGATGACCTCGACCGACATCGGGGTCGCGCAGACGGGCGACGCCGTCGCCGACCCGGTGGGCGCCTCGCTGCAGCGCAACGGCGCCGGCGTGTGGACGCGGAGCGCGACGAACACGTTCGGCGCCTGCAACGACGCCGACGAGGTCCCGCCGGCCGAGGTGGCGTCGGTGACGGTCGCCCCGTCGCCGGCGACGGTGAACGTGGGCGCGACGACGACGCTGACGGCCACCGCGCGCGACGCGAACGCGCAGACCGTGGCGGGCGTGACGTTCACCTGGACGAGCAGCGACGCCGCGGTCGCGACGGTGAGCGCCGCGGGCGTCGTCGAGGGGAAGGCGCAGGGGACGGCGACGATCACCGCCGCCGCGCCGAACGGCGTCTCGGGCACAGCCACGGTGACGGTCAACCAGGTCACCGCGCCGCCCGCCAGCGACGTGCGGATCTCCGAGATCCACTACGACAACGACGGCACCGACGCCGGCGAGGCGGTCGAGATCGAGGGCGTCGCGGGCGGCTCGCTCGCCGGCTGGACGCTCGTCCTCTACACGGGGAGCACCGGGGCGACGTACGGCACGGCGCCGACCGCGCTGACGGGCGTCATCCCCGCGCAGTGCGACGGGCGCGGCACGCTCTCCTTCACCTTCCCGGTGAACGGGCTGCAGAACGGCGGCACCGCCGCGTCGGAGCCGGACGGCATCGCGCTCGTCAACCCGCAGGGCGAGGTCGTCGAGTTCCTGTCGTACGAGGGGTCGTTCACCGCGACGGCCGGCCCGGCGAACGGGCGCACGTCGGTCGACATCGGCGTCGACGAGGACCCGGCGCCGCCGACCGGGCAGTCGCTGCAGCGCGCGCGCAACGGCGTCTGGTTCGGCCCCGCGGCGTCGTCGTTCGGCGCCTGCAACCCGGCCACGCCGCCGGCCGCGCCGACGGGCGTGGTGCTCGAGGGGTACAGCTTCCGCGGCACCGACCCGATCCCGGTCGGCTTCGGGGAGCTCTACCGCTTCAAGGACGTGGCGACCGGCGCCTTCGTGCGCACGGGGCTGCAGTGGAGCAGCAGCAACCCGCAGGTCGCGACGGTCGACGCGCTCGGCAACGTGACGGCGGTCGGCGTGGGCGCGGCGACGATCACGGCGATCGAGACGGCGACCGGCCGCACCGCGAGCACCGGCGTCACGACGACGGTCTTCAGCTACAGCGACCTGTCGGTGTACGCCGACGAGCTGCAGTTCGGCACGCCGACCGACGCGACGCCGTCGGACGAGTTCCTCGTCAACCGCGAGACGTTCGCGGCGTCGTGGAACCAGTTCCGCGGCCAGCCGAACTGGGTGGCGTACAACCTCGAGGCGACGCACCGCACGAACGTCGCCGACCGGTGCGACTGCTTCATCGCCGACCCGCTCCTGCCGGCCGGCTACCCGACGATCACGACGGCCGACTACGACGGCTCGAACTACTCGCGCGGCCACATGACCATGTCGGCCGACCGCACGCGCGGGGCGCTCGACAACGCGACGACGTTCTACTTCTCGAACATCATCCCGCAGACCAGCCAGAACAACGCGGGCCCGTGGCTGGCGCTGGAGCAGTACCTGGGCAACCTGGCCGCGGGCGGGACGAAGGAGATCTTCGTCATCGCGGGCGGCGCGGCGTACAGCGGGACGCTCAACAACGCCGGGCGCGTGGCCATCCCGACGCGCACCTGGAAGGTCGCGGTGATCCTCGACCGCAACGAGGGGATCGGCGACGTGCTCTCGCCGTCGGACGTGGAGGTGATCGCGGTCGACATGCCGAACACGACGACGGTGTCGGGCGGGTGGGAGCAGTTCCGCACGTCGGTGGACGCGGTCGAGGCGCTGACCGGCTACGACCTGCTGTCGGCGCTGCCGGACCCGATCGAGCAGGTGGTCGAGGCGCGGCGCGCGGGCGTGCAGCAGGTGGCGATGAACCTCGGCCCCGAGCAGATCAGCGTCACCGGAACGTCCGTGGTCACCGTGACGCTCTACTCGTCCGCCGGCTTCGACGCGGCGACAACGGACGCCGCGGACCTGCGCCTCGTGACGCAGACGGGTGTCGCGGTCGCGCCGTCGTCGCGCGGCGGCGTGGTGACGACCACCCTTCGTGACATGAACGGCGACGGGCTCCTGGATCGCAACCTGTCGTTCAGCATGAGCGCCCTGCGCGCAGCCGGGTTCTCGCTGAGCGCCCGTCAGCTGCTGCTGCGCCCCGCTTCGGCGTCCACGTGGGAGGCGTTCGACCTCACGCCGCCGTCCGTCAATCCGTGATGCCGCCCGCACTCGCCACCACTCCAATGTCGATCTCGCTTCGCTCGATCCGCTCCGTCGTCGGGGCCGCGCTGCTCGCGGCCGCCGCGGCGCTCCCCGCCGGCGCGCAGGCCGCGATCTCGGTCCAGTACGAGGGCGGCTGCGGCCCGTCGCTGTGCGGCGCCGTTCAGTTCAACATCACGAACACGGGTGCGTCGACGCTGCTGATCAACACCCTCAGCCTCACGGCGACGAGCAACGCGTTCGCGTTCTCGCCCGAGGGGAGTCAGCTGCTCGGCTTCGACGACGACCTGGGCGACCCGACCTTCGTGGAAGGGTTCGTCTCCGGCGGGACCAACCTGTTCATCGACTTCCTGAGCACCGGGCTTCCGTTCGAGCTCGCGTCGGGGAGCACCGGCTACGTCGAGGTGTCGCTCGCTCAGGCTCCGGCGCTCACCGGCGGCGCGTTCACCTTCACGGGTGAGCTGCCGGGCGACCAGAGCATCCGCGGGACGGTCAGCGCCGCCTCGGCGGCCGTCGTCCCGGAGCCGTCCACCTACGTCCTGCTCGCGACCGGTCTGGGCGTCCTGGGCCTTGCGGCCCGCCGTCGCCGCGTGCACAACTGAGGCAGGGCGCGGGCATACGCGGGCCACACGTACCCGCACGTCCGTTCCCGACCGGGGGCCGGCACTCATCCGAGTGCCGGCCCCCGGTCGCATGCCGTCAGGCCGCCCGCGTCCGCCCCACCGTGATCAGCGCCACCGCCGCCACGATCACCGCCGACGCCGTGAGCACCCGGGGCTCCAGCCCCTCGCCCCCCAGCGCCCAGCCGAGCAGCACCGCCACCACCGGGTTCACGTAGGCGTACGTCGCGACCTTCGACGGCGCGGCGTGCCGCATCAGCCAGATGTAGGCGGTGAAGCCGATCAGCGACCCGAACACGATCAGGTAGGCGAGCGACGCCCACCCCGCGCGCGCCCCCGGCGCCCCGGGCGCGAGCGCGGCGGCCGTGGCCCCGCCGACGTCGCCGTGCAGCAGCGCGACGACCGCCAGCAGCAGCCCCCCGGCCACCATCTGCATCGCCGACCCGACGATCGGCGACGCGGGCGCGGCGGGGTGGCGCGTGAGCATCGACCCGACCGCCCACGCGAACGAGCCGGCGAGGACGAACGCGCTCCCCCACGGGTCGACGCCGCCGCTCCCGGCCAGCTCCGCGGGGCCGACCAGCAGCCCCACGCCGGCCAGCCCGAGCGCCAGCCCCGCGACCGTGGGCGCGCTCGGCCGCCGTCCGTGCGGGCGCAGCCAGTCGATCAGCACCATCCACAGGGCGAGCGAGGCCGCCAGCAGCGCCACGACGCCCGACGGCACCGTGCGCCCGGCCCACGCGACGCCGGCGTTCCCGCCGAGGAAGAGCAGCGCGCCGGTGACCGTCGCCCACCCCCAGGCGCGCGCGCCCGGCCACCCCGGCCGCTCGCGCCACGCCACCCACGCGCCCAGCAGCGCGCCGGCGACGAGGAAGCGCATCGCGCCGAGCAGGAACGGGGGCACGGTACGCACCGCGATGCGCATGGCGAGGTACGTCGAGCCCCACACGACGTAGACGATCGCGAAGGCCAGCACGAACTGCGCGCGCGAGGGTGCGGGTGCGGCGGCGGACGGCGGGGCGGCGGGCGGGGCCGTGGGGCGACGCGGCGCGGGCGCGGCGGAGGTGCTCACGCCGTAGCATAGCCGCCCCGCGAAGGGGCCCGGGGAATGCTACGTTCCCGCGCATGTCCGATCCCAACCGCCACGACCGCGTCGAGTACGGCGCGCCCGGCCGCCGCGTCGCCGTCGTCGACGGGCTGCGCACCCCGTTCGCGCGGGCCGGGACGACGCTCGCCCGCGTCTCCGCCACGGAGCTCGGCCGGCGCGTGGTGGCCGAGCTGCTCGCGCGCACCGAGCTGGAGGGGCACGAGGTCCAGGCGATCGTGTTCGGCACCGTCGTGCAGGCGGTGCAGGAGCCGAACATCGCGCGCGAGGTGTCGCTGCTGCCGCAGCTGCCGCGCGGCGTGCAGAGCTTCACCGTCAGCCGCGCCTGCGCCTCCGCCAACCAGGCCATCACCGACGCCGCCGACCAGATCCTGCTCGGCCACGTCGACTGCGCCATCGCGGGCGGCGCGGAGTCGCTGTCGCAGGTGCCGGTGCTGCACTCCCGCCGGATGAGCGACATCCTCGTGGCCGCCAGCCGCGCCAAGTCGATCGGCGGGCGCGTGCGCACGCTGGCGACGATCCGCCCCAAGGACCTCGTCCCCGTCACGCCGGCCATCGCCGAGCCGTCGACGGGCGAGTCGATGGGGCAGAGCGCCGAGAAGATGGCGAAGCTCAACGGCATCGCGCGCGCGGACCAGGACGCGTGGGCGCTGCGCTCGCACCGCCTGGCCGCGCAGGGGACGCGCGACGGGCGGCTGCTGGAGGAGATCGCGCCGCTCTTCCTCCCCGGCGGCGAGGTGCTCGACCGCGACAACGGCGTGCGCGAGGACACCTCGCTCGACCAGCTGGCCAAGCTGCCGCCGGTGTTCGACCGCAAGTACGGCTCGGTGACGGCCGGCAACAGCTCGCCGCTGACGGACGGCGCGGCGGCGGTGCTGCTGATGCGCGAGGACGTCGCGCGCGCGCTCGGGTACGAGCCGCTCGCCTACGTGCGCAGCTACGCCTACGCCGCGCTCGACCCGGGGGAGCAGCTGCTGCAGGGGCCCGTGCTGGCGATGCCGGTGGCGCTCGCCCGCGCCGGGCTCTCGGCGCGCGACGTCGACCTGGTCGAGATCCACGAGGCGTTCGCGGCGCAGGTGCTGAGCAACCTGCACGCGCTGCAGTCGCGGGCGTGGGCCGAGCGCGCCGGGTTCGCCGAGCCGGTGGGGGAGCTGGACCGCGACCGCATCAACGTGATGGGCGGCTCGATCGCCGTCGGGCACCCGTTCGGCGCGACGGGCGCGCGCGTGCTGACGCAGCTGTGCCGCGAGCTGCGGCGGCGCGACGGGCAGTTCGGGATGCTCTCCGTGTGCGCGGCGGGCGGGATGGGACACGTCATGATCGTGGAGCGCGCATGAGCGACCGGACGAGCGAGCAAGTGCACCCCGCGCTCGCGCTCGAGATCGCCGGCGGCGTCGCGGTGGCGACGTTCGACCTCCCGGGGAGCGCGGTCAACGTGCTGGGCGCCGCGGCGGCCGAGGCGTTCGGCGCGCTGCTCGACCGCGTGGACCGCGACCCGTCGGTGCGCGCCGTGGTGCTGCTGTCGGGGAAGCCCGACGCTTGGATCGCGGGCGCCGACATCGAGCAGTTCGCGCACGTGCGCGAGGCGGGCGACGGCGAGGCGCTGTCGCGGCAGGGGCAGGCGCTGGTGGACCGCGTCGAGCGCTCGCGCGCCCCGGTCGTCGCCGCCATCCACGGCGCGGCGCTCGGCGGCGGGCTGGAGGTCGCGCTGGCGTGCGCGTGGCGCGTCGCCACCGACCACCCTAAAACGACGTTCGCGCTCCCCGAGGTGCAGCTCGGCCTGATCCCGGGGATGGGCGGCACGCAGCGGCTGCCGCGGCGCGTCGGGCTGCAGACGGCGCTCGACATGATCCTCACCGGGCGGACCCTGCGCGGGCGGAAGGCGCTGGCGATCGGGCTGATCGACGACCTGGTGCACCCGGCCGTCCTGCGCGAGGTGGCGCTGCGCCGCGCGCGCGAGCTGGCCGAGGGCGCGCGCGCACCGGCCGAGAAGCCGCGGCGGCACGGCGCCGGCGGCGCGCTGCGCGGGATCGTGCTCGAGGACAACGCGCTCGGCCGCACCGTCGTGTTCAGCAAGGCGCGCGAGGGGGTGACGCGGAAGACGCGCGGCCACTTCCCGGCGCCGCTGGCGGCGCTCGACGTGGTGCACGAGGGGTACGCGCGCGGGCTGGAGGCGGGGCTGCGCGAGGAGGCGCGCCGCTTCGGCGAGCTGGCGGCGGGCCCGGTGTCGCGCGAGCTGGTCTACCTCTTCCACGCGACCACGGCGCTCAAGAAGGACCCGGGCGCCGACGCCGCCGCGCGCCCGGTGCGCGCGCTCGGCGTGATCGGGGGCGGGTTCATGGGCGCGGGGATCGCGGCCGTCGCGGCGCGCCAGGGGACGCCGGTGCGCCTCAAGGACGCCGACCTGCCGCGCGTCGCGCAGGGGCTCGACACGGTGCGCGGGATCCTCGCCGAGGCGCTGGCGCGCAAGCGCGTGACGCGGCCGGAGCTGGCGCAGCAGCAGGCGCTCGTCACCGGCACCGCGGACGACACGGGCTTCCGCCACGCCGACCTGGTGATCGAGGCGGTGTTCGAGGACCTCGCGGTGAAGCGGCGCGTGCTCAACGCGGCCGAGCGGGTGGCGCCGTCGGCGGTGCTGGCGTCGAACACGAGCACGATCCCGATCGGGCGGCTGGCCGACGGGCTGGAGGACCCGACGCGGCTGGTGGGGATGCACTTCTTCTCCCCCGTGCAGAAGATGCCGCTGCTGGAGGTGGTGGAGGGGACGCGCTCGTCGCCCGAGTCGGTGGCGACGGCGGTCGCGTACGCGAAGCGGCTCGGCAAGACGGCGATCGTGGTGCGCGACGGGCCGGGGTTCTACGTGAACCGCATCCTCGCCCCGTACCTCAACGAGGCGGGGTGGCTGCTGGAGGAGGGGGTGGCCGTCGACGCGGTGGACCAGGCGCTCGTGAAGTGGGGCTTCCCGGTCGGGCCGTTCCAGCTGATGGACGAGGTGGGGCTCGAGGTGGCGGCGCGGGCGGGCGCGGTGGTCGGCGACGCGTTCGGCGCGCGGCTGGCGCCGGCGCCGGCGCTGCGCCGCGTGCTGGAGAGCGGGCGTCCCGGCCGGAAGGGGAAGGTCGGCTTCTACGCCTACGACGCCGACGGCGCGCGGCGCGGGGTGGACGCGAGCGTGTACGCGGTGGCGGGCGTCCCGGCGACGCGGGCGCCGGCGGGGCGCGCCGAGGACGGCACCCCGGCCGGCCCCACGGCCGCCGAGATCGTGGAGCGCACGGTGTACCCGATGCTCGACGAGGCGGTGCGCTGCCTCGCCGAGGGGATCGTGCGCTCGCGGCGCGACGGCGACGTGGGGGCGGTGTTCGGGATCGGCTACCCGCCGTTCCGCGGCGGCCCGTTCCGCACGCTGGACGCGCTGGGCGCCGAGACGGTGGTGCGCGCGCTGCAGGTGTACGCGGCGCGGCACGGCGGGGGGCGGTTCGCGCCGAGCGAGGGGCTGCGGGAGATGACCGACTGATCCTGCGACCTGCGACCTGCGACCTCACGGCCGCTCGTGGGTCGCAGGTCGCAGGTCTAGGTGGTCCACCGACTCCGGTCGCCGGGGCGCGGGAGCACGGACGTCGCCGAGCGCCGTCGCGGGCGCAGCCGGCGCCAGGCGCGGAGTCCGAGCCGGGTGCGGCCGGAGCGGCGCCGGTCGTACGAGGACCAGGCGGTGGGGCCGAGGCGCGGCCGCGCGGGGGAGGGGACGACGTCGACGATGCGCCGCGCCAGCCAGAGGAGGAGCGCGGCGGCCGCCAGCCCGCTCGGGATCGCCAGTCCCATCCAGGCGAGCAGTCCGCAGGCGACCCCGCCCATCGCGGCCCACGCGAACGCGTCGCCGAGCCCATGTCGTTGCCGATCGTGCACCGTGCGCCCCCGCCTCCGTACGTCCGGCCGGCGCCCCGACGGCGCCGGCGGGGGGCGAGAGCGCAGACGGCGGACCGCGCGCGCCGGGACGCCGGCGAACGTCGGCGGGGCGACGGGGTCTCAAGGCGGGGGGCGCGCGGCGTGACGGAACCGGCCCCCGTGCGTCACGCCAACGTTTTGTCGGACCGACACTTCCGGGTCGTGACGTCACGCCCGCGGCCGAGTATATCTCCATCAGCGCCCGGCTCGGCGCGGTGCACCGTCGAGCCGGTGACCCAAGTGCACGGACGGGGGTCTAACGGTCGTGGAGATGAGCGACGCGACGATCGTCGCCCAGGTGTTGGGCGGGGACGTCGAGGCATACGCGCAGCTGGTGGGCCGGTATCGGCCGCGCCTGTCGCGCTATGCGCTGCGGATGCTCGGGAACCGGGAGGACGCGCAGGAGGCATTGCAGGACGCCTTCGTGCGGGCCTACCGGTCGCTCGGGCGGTGCGACGACCCGGAGCGGTTCGGGTCCTGGCTGTTCAGCATCCTCGTCAACCGATGCCGGACGACGGGGGGGCGCACGGCCAGACGGGCGCGCACGTTCGTCTCCGACGAAGCGGCCGCGCGCGTCGCCGTGGACGCGCACCCCGCGGAGCAGGCGGCGTGGCGGGAGGAGATCGAGCGGGCACTCGCCCTGCTCGATGCCGAACAACGAGAAGCGTTCCTGCTCAAGCACGTCGAGGGCTTGAGCTACGAGGAGATGGCGGACCTCACCGGGGCCGGTGTGTCCGCCCTCAAGATGCGCGTCAAGCGGGCCTGCGACCGGCTGCGCGGACTGCTGCAGGAGGCGTACAGTGCGTGATATCCAACTGGCCGGGCGCGAGGACGAGGACGACGCGGTGATGCGCGTCGCCCTCGCGCTGCGCGGGCCGGAGGACCTCGGGCCTGCGGTCGACGCCGCGGTGCTGGCGGCGCTGCGCGCGCCGCCGGCCACCGTGGTCGCCGCGCCGCGGCGCGCCGTCGCGCG
>NZ_JARGEK010000148.1 GCF_029211165.1 Roseisolibacter sp. H3M3-2 | reverse complement strand
CGCCGCAGCGCGGGCAGCGCGCGTGGGGCGCGCGGTCGCTCGCGCGCGCCGGCACGCCTCGCGGCGCGCCGTGTCGTCGGAAGGGGGCGGTCACGCGCGGAATGATGCCGCCGCGCCCGACGCCGCCACAAGGAGAGCGTTCGCACGGACGTGGGCGCGGCGGCGGCCGACGAGACGCGGGGCGGCCCGGCATCGCCGGACCGCCCCGCGTCGTCGTGCGTTCGGCTGCGCGGTCAGGCGCCGCGGTGCGCGCCGCGATCGAAGCCGCGGTCGAACACGCGCGCCGGGCCGCGGCGGCCGCCGCGCTCGCCCTTCGCGCCGCGCTCCGCCATGCGCTGCTTCATCGCGCCGACGTTGCGGTCGAACGTGGCCACCTGCTGGCCCGTGAGCACGGCGCGCAGGTCGGCGACCTGGCGCTCCGTCAGCTGCTGCATCCGGCCGCGCATCGCCTCGCGCTCGGCGCGGAACTTGGCGCGCTCGGCGCTGTCCGGCCGCTGCGCGTCGCGCCCCTGCGGGCGGGCGGGGCGGCTGCCCCGGGCCTGCTCGGCGAGCTGGCGGCGCTCCTGGCCGTAGCGCTGCTGGATCTCGCGGACCCGGGTCTGCTGCTGCTCGGTGAGCGTGATGTCGCGGAAGAGCGGCCCGCCGCCGGGGCCGCGGCGCCCCTCACGCCCCTCGTGGGGCGCGCCCTGCTCGGCGCGGCGGGGCGGCTGGTCGGGGGTACGCGTCGGGGCCTGGGCGACGAGGGCGGCGCCGACGGAGAGGGCGGTGCCGATCGAGAGGGCGCGGAGGGCGAGGGACTTCATCGTGGCGGTGCTCCTGAGACGTGGGCGTCGTCGCCGGAGGCCGATTGTCGGACCGGCCTGCGTCTTGCGCCAGTTGCGGTACTGCATCGCGCCACACCGGCGGCTGCCGTGGGCGCGACCACTGCGTTCACGCCCATACAGACGTTCGCCGACGCCGGCCGTTAAGCCCACCCGCACGACGGACCGCGGCTGGCGCCCCGCCGCAAACGACGTAACTTGGCCTCGCCGCCGCAGGGCCTGCCGGCCACGGCGGAGACCGGCCGTCCGACCCAGTGCCTGCGCCCGTGACCGCACCCGTCACCCCTCCGACGGACCCGCTGGACTTCGGCGAGACCCCCGCCGCCCCCCCGCCGGCGCCCCCGATCGTCCGGCCGCCGCCGCCGCCGCCGGTCGCGGTCCCGCTCGGCTGGCTCCTCGACCACGCGAGCTACGCGGTCCGCGCCCGCGCCCTGCTCGAGTTCGCGGGGTTCGGGGAGAGCGGGATCGCCGACGCCCACCGCATCGCCCTCGGCCACCGCCCGGCCGTGCGCCTCGCCCTCGCGCAGCGCCGAGACGGCACCTGGCCGGGCGGCATGCTCGCGCTCCCGCGCACCGAGGACCCGGCGTTCGCCGGCGTCGGCACCGTCCCCGCCGTGCGCCGCCTGGTCGAGTACGGGTGGCCCGTCGACGCGCCCCCGCTCTGGCACGCCCGGCGACCGCTCTTCCGCCTGCTCGCGCAGGACGACGACCCGCGCTTCCTCTACGAGCTGGCCGGCGACGGTGCCGACGCGGCCGCGGCCGCGCACGGCCGCCACCGCCTCCGCGAGGCCGCCGCCTCCGCCCTCGCCCACCTCGGGCTCGAGACCGACCCGCGGCTGCGCGGCGCGGCCATCCGCATCCTCGACCGGGTGGCCGCCTGGGTGCGCGGCGATCACGCGACCGCCTCGCCCCTCCCCGAGACGGCCGCGCCGCCGTCGATCGACATGCTGGTGATGCTCGCCCACATGCCGATCTTCCGCACCGAGCGCACGGAAGACCTCGGCAGGCTCGCCACCTTCCTCACCCAGCCCGCCCCCGCGGGCGCGGTCAAGCAGCGCGTCGGAAAGACGGCCGTCCCGAACCCCCGCCTCGTCCTCGGCGACCCGCTCGCCGACGTCACCGAGCCGGACGGCAAGTCGCTCCCCCGCGTCCTGGCGTGGCTCGAGATCCTGGCCCGGCTCGGCCTCCTGCGCCGGCACGAGCCCTGGCGCGCGCTGCTCGACCACCTGCTGGACCTGCGCGACGCCGACGGGCGCTGGACCCGCCCACTCGGCACCCCGCCCGCCGACCCGCTGACCTGGCCGATCGCCCCGCTCGGCCCGCCCGACGAGAAGGCGAGCTGGCAGGCGGACGTGACCTTCCGCCTGGCGCTGGTCGCCCGCCTCGCCGGCCGCCCGCCGGTCCTGGTCTGACGCGCCTCCCCGGACGCCTCCCCGACGACGCCGTCTTCCCCGCCGGCCGTCCGGGACACGAGGTCCGTCTCGTCACCCTCGCCGGGGGGGAGCGCGCGCGCGTCGTGCACTGCCCCCCGCCCGACGGCGCCGTCGACCCGCCGGTCGTCGTCTGCGTCCACGGCTGGGGCTGCTCGGCGTACAGCTACAACCGCGTCCTGCGCGAGATCGCCGACGCCGGCTGCGACGTGTACGCGCCCGACGTGCGCGGCCACGGCTGGTCCGACAAGCCGCTCGCCCTCGCCGACTACGCCCCCGACGCCCTCGGGCGCTGGCTGCTCGCCGTCCTCGACGCGCTCGGCCTCGCGCGCGTCGTGCTCGTCGGCCACTCGATGGGGGGCGGCGTCGTGGTGCGGGCCGCCCTCCAGGCGCCGGAGCGCATCGTCGGGCTCGTCCTCCTCGCTCCCGTCGGCTTCGGCGCCATCCCGCGCACGCGGCTGCTGCGCTGGCTGACGCCCGGCCTTCTCGACCCGCTCCTGCCGCGCCTCGCCACCCGCGCCGTCATCGGCCTCGGGCTGCGCACCGGCTACGGCGCCATCGGCGCGCCCACCGACCGCGACGTCGACGAGTACTGGGCCCCCACCGCCGATCCGGCGTTCGCGCGCGCCACCCGCCTCGTCGCGCACGCCTTCGAGTGGGAGCTGGCCCGCCCCGCCGAGCTGTCGCGCCTCGCCTGCCCGGTGCACGCCATCCTCGGCGGACGCGACCACCTCGTCCCGGGGTCGCACCTGCGCGCGCACGCCGAGCGGATCCCGCGGCTGCGGCTCGACGAGGTCCCCGACGCGGGGCACGTGCTCGCCGAGGAGGTGCCGGAGCTCGTGGTGCGCGCCGTGGTCGAGGACGCGCGGGCGTGGTGGCATCCGCCGTCGGGCCCCGGCTAGCTTACCCGCCCCATGACCAGCCCCCCGGCGGACGACGCCCCGCTCCCGACCTTCGCCGACCTCGGGCTCGCCGAGCCGGTCCTGCGCGCCGTCGCCGACTCGGGCTACGAGCGCCCGACGCCGATCCAGGCGCAGGCCATCCCGCTCGTCCTGCGCGGGCGCGACGTCATGGGGCTCGCCCAGACGGGGACCGGCAAGACGGCCGCCTTCTCCCTCCCGGTCGTGCACCGCCTGCTCGGCGGCCCGCGGCGGACGCGCGCGCTCGTGCTCACCCCCACGCGCGAGCTGTGCGTGCAGGTCGAGGCGAGCGTGCGCACCTACGGCGTCCACGCCGACGTCGACGTGGCGCCGGTGTACGGCGGCGTCCCGTACGAGCCGCAGGAGGAGGCGCTGCGCGGCGGCGTCGACGTCGTCGTCGCGACGCCCGGCCGCCTGCTCGACCACCTCGAGAAGGGGAACGTGGTGTTCGACGAGCTCGAGATCCTCGTGCTCGACGAGGCCGACCGGATGCTCGACATGGGATTCGCGCCGCAGATCAACCGCGTCGTCGAGCGCATCCCGCCCTACCGCCAGACGCTGCTCTTCAGCGCCACCATGCCGCCCGAGGTCGAGGCGCTGGCGCGCAAGTACCTGCGCAAGCCGGTGGTCGTGCAGGTCGGGCGCCGCAACACGGCCACGCGCACGGTCACGCACGCCGTCTACCCCGTCCCGCGCGACCGCAAGAGCAGCCTGCTCGCGGCGCTGCTGCGCAAGCCCGAGATGGACACGGTGCTCGTCTTCGTGCGCACGAAGCCCGCCGCCGACCGCGTGGTGCGCCACCTCGAGGCCGAGGGGATCACGGCCGTCGCCATGCACGGCGACAAGTCGCAGGTGCAGCGCACGCAGGCGCTCGAGGACTTCCGCAGCGGCGCGGTGCGCGTGCTGGTCGCCACCGACATCGCGCAGCGCGGCCTCGACATCTCGGGGATCACGCACGTGATCAACTACGATGTGCCGGAGCAGGCGGAGGACTACGTGCACCGCATCGGCCGCACGGGGCGCGCCGCCGCCACCGGCGACGCGTACACGTTCATGGCGCCCGACGAGATCGCGACGGTGCGCCTGATCGAGCGCGTCATCGGCCAGGAGATCCCGCGCATCTCGGTGCCCGGGTTCGACTTCGGCACGTTCGTCGCCGACTGAGGGGGCGCCGGTGTTCTCCAGCAGCCGCTCCTCGGGCTACGGCCCGCGCGCCGGGTACCGCGGCCCAGCCGGCACGGTGCACGACAGCCCCACCCGCCGCGCCCTGCGCGGCGCCGTGCTCGCCGTCCTCCTCTGGTCCACCCTCGGCCGGCTCGGCGTGCAGGACGCCGTCGGCATCCCCGAGCTCGCGGGGCTCCCGTTCGTCGCGCTCGCCGGCGCGCTGCTCGGCTGGCGCTCCTGGCTCGCGGCGGTGTGGATCGCCGGCGCGATCGCCACGGTCGGGCTGATCGCGGTCACCGCGACGCCGCTCGTGCGCCCGCTCGTCGCCGGCCGGCTCGCGTCCGACGCCGCCCCCGACGCGATGGGCGCCGACGCGGTGTTCGTGCTCTCGGGCGCGGTGACCGACGCCGGGCTGGTGTCGGGGCAGGCGCCGGAGCGGCTGCTGCACGGCCTCCGCCTGGCGCGGCAGGCCGACCTCCCGCTCGTGATGAGCGTGGTGCGCAACCGCGGGCGCGAGGGCGCCGAGTCGTCGGCCGACGACCAGCGCGCGCTCGCCGCGATGGCGGGGCTCGACGCGCGCCTCTCGCTGCTCGACTCGGTGACGAACACGCGCGACGAGGCGGTGCGCGTCGCCGCCCTCGCCCGCGCCAACGGCTGGCGGCGCCTTGCGGTGGTCACGTCGCCTCTGCACGCCCGCCGCGCCTGCGCCGCCGTCGCCCGCGCCGGCGTCGCCGTCCGCTGCGCCCCGGCCCCCTCGCGCGAGCTCTCCCTGACCGGCCCGCGCCCCCTGACGGGCGCCGAGGAGCGGCTGCGCGCGTTCGGGCTCTGGGCGTACGAGACCGCGGGGTGGATGTACTACAAGGCGCGCGGCTGGGTCTAGCGGAACGATCCGGGGGCCGCGCTCGATGCGCCCTGCGCACGTCGCGATACGGCGGAGTCCAAACAGCAGGGAATCGGATCGGTCCGGATCGGAACGGATTCGGCGGATGGGCGCCTGGAGACTCGAGGAGCGATCCGTCGAATCCGCACGCATCCGATCGATCCGTTCTCCCTGCTGTTGAGCGGACCCGTGAGTCACCGCACGCGCCCCAGGCGCGACACGACCACCGTCTCCGCGACCGCGCCGCGCCGCACGATCACGCGCAGGTTCGCGCCGCCCCACCCGAGCCCCGACGGCGCGTAGGCCATCGAGTCGCGCGACGGCTCCAGCCGCACGCCGTACTGCGCGCCCAGCGCCCGCCGCGCCGCCGTGTCGCCGCGCAGGTGCACGGTCGCCGTCCCCGTCGCCGCGTCCACCCGCACCGCCGCCCGCTCGCCGCGCAGTACGGCCAGCCCGCGCGCGGTCGCGAACAGGGCACGCAGCTCGTCGCGCGCCGTGCGCACGCGGGCCGCGTCGAGCATCGGCCCCATCGCGCGCCACGCGAACGCGGCGAGGAGGCCGAGCAGCGTCGTCGCGATGGCCAGCTCGGGGAGCGTGACGCCACGGCGGCGCGGGGCGGGGGAGCGCATGGCCGCACGGTGCCACCCGGAGCGCGCGCGTGCCGTGTCGGGGCGATGCGCCCCGTCGCCGCGCGAGGCGGCGCCGACGCTGCATCGCAGCGCCCGGCTCGCGGGGCGCGTAGTCCGACGTCGGTTGCCCGCCCCCGCGCCTGCGGTATGTTGGCCCGACCTCCCACCGGGAAACGCCCCATGCGCCGCCCCCTCCCCGTCCCGCGCGGGCCCGCCGCCCTCGCCCTCCTGGCCGCCGCCGCGGCCGCCCCCGTCCCCGCCCGGCTCGCCGCGCAGCAGGGCAGCCAGGCGATCGACACCGCCTACACGCGGGTCATCCGCGAACTCACGCCCACCGACCCGCGCTACACGTTCACCACCGAGCTGGTGGACTACCTCCCGGCGTCGGCCACCGTCCCGACGCCGCTCAAGGTGCTCGGCTACGTCCCGGGCACCGTCGGCAAGCTGACGCACGTCGCGGAGGTGAACAAATACTTCCGCGCGCTCGCCGAGAAGTCGCCGCGCACCAAGATCTTCTCGCTCGGCACCAGCGACGAGGGGCGCGAGGAGATCGTGATGGCGATCGCCGACGAGGCCACGCTCGCCCGCCTCGACGACTACAAGCGCATGAGCGCGCGCCTCGCCGACCCGCGCGGGCTCACCGCCGAGGAGCGCGCGCGCCTCATCAAGGAGGCGAAGCCCATCTACTGGGTGCTCGGCTCCATCCACTCCCCCGAGACGGGGAGCCCGGAGATGCTCATGGAGATGGCGTACCGCCTCGCCGTCGACGAGGGGGTGTACGCGAAGAGCATCCGCGAGAACGTCATCACGCTGATCACGCCGGTGCAGGAGGTGGACGGCCGCGACCGCATGGTCGACGTCTACAACCAGAGCGAGCGCCTGAAGCTCGGGCCGACGGGGCGCAACCTCGTGTACTGGGGCAAGTACACCGCGCACGACAACAACCGCGACGGCATGGTGATCTCGCAGAAGATCACCCAGAACTACCTGAAGGGCTTCCTCGACTGGAAGCCGATCATCACGCACGACCTGCACGAGTCGGTGCCCTTCCTCTACACCAGCACCGGGACCGGGCCGTACAACGACCAGTTCGACCCGATCCAGGTGAACGAGTGGCACCAGCTCGCGTACCAGGAGATCAACGAGCTCACGCGGCGCGGGCTCCCCGGCGTCTGGACGCACGGCTTCTACGACGGCTGGGCGCCCAACTACATGCTGGCGATCTCCAACTTCCACAACGCGCTCGGCCGCTTCTACGAGACCTACACGTCGAGCGGCGCCGGCTGCCACACGGTCAACCTCGGCGACGCGCAGACGCAGAAGGAGTGGTTCCGCCCCAACCCCGCCGTGAACGGCGTGCGCTGGTGCATCCGCTCCAACGTGAACTACCAGCAGAGCGGCGTCATGATCGCCCTGAAGTACGTGGGCGACCACAAGGAGACGTTCCTCGAGAACTACGCCGCGAAGGCCGAGCGCCAGACGCGGAAGGGGCGCACCGAGGCGCCGTACGCGTTCGTGATCCCGCGCGGGCAGCGGCACGCCGCCGAGGCGGCCGACTTCGTGAACCTGCTGCGCCTGACGGCGACCGAGGTGCACGAGGCGACCGGCGACTTCACGGTCAACGCGATGCCGAAGGTCGTCGAGGGGCGCAGCCCCGCGCCGCGCGCCGACCGCCCGGTGCAGCTCCGCACCACGCCCGTGCAGGTGAAGGCGGGCGACTGGATCGTGCGCATGGACCAGCCGTACACGCAGCTCCCGCGCACGCTGCTCGCCACGCAGACGTACAAGCCCACCGACCCGTCGCCGTACGACGACACCGGCTGGACGCTCGACGAGCTGCGCCACGTGGTCACGCACACCGTCGCCGACTCGGCGGTGCTGACGCGCCCGATGCGCCTGCTCGGCGCCGACCCGACGGTCGCCGGCCGCGTGACGGGCGAGGGCGCGACGCTGATCGTGAGGCACCTCGGCGACTGGCGCTCGGCCGTGCTGCCGTGGAAGGCGGGCGGGCGCGTGCGCGTCGCCGACAGCGCGTTCACCGCGGGCGGCGCGACCTTCCCGGCCGGCACCTTCCTCGTCGAGTCGCCAAAGGGGGCCGAGGCGGTGCGCGCGCTCGGGCTGGAGGCGGTGGCGGTGGCCGGCGCGCCGGCGGTGAAGGCGCACGCCGTCACCCTCCCGCGCATCGCGTACGTCCACACCTGGCAGGAGACGCAGAACGAGGGGTGGGTCCGCTTCGCCCTCGACCAGATGGGCGTGCCGTACACGTACATGGCCGACCAGAAGCTGCGGAACCCGGGGGCGCTCGACCGCTACGACGTGGTCGTCTTCCCGCACTCGGGGCAGGGGGGGATGACGATCGTCAACGGCCGCCCGATGACCGGCCCCGCGGTGCCGTGGCGCGCGACGAAGGAGACGCCGCACCTCGGCAAGTGGGACGAGACGGACGACCAGCGCCCCGGCATGGGGCTCGAGGGCGCGGCCGCGCTGCGCCGCTTCGTCGAGCGCGGCGGGCTGCTGCTCGTCGAGGGGTCGACGTCGCGCCTCCCCATCGAGACCGGGATGACGCCGCAGGTGACCGAGGTGCAGGCGCGCACGCTGCAGGCGCGCGGCGCCGTGTTCCGCGCGCAGCCCGTGGCGGCGAGCCCGATCCTCTACGGGTACGACGACCGCACGAGCATGCCCGTGTACTTCAACCAGACGCCGCTGCTCCAGATCGGCGGCGGGTTCGGGGGCGGCGGCGGGGGCGGCGGCGCCGCGCCCGAGGGGGTCGACCCGTCGATCCTCGCGGCCCAGGAGCGGGCGCGGCCGCGCGTGGTCCTGCGCTTCCACGACAACGTCGACTCGCTGCGCATCTCCGGGATGCTGAACAACCCGCAGGAGCTGCTCGGCCGCCCGGCGGTGGTCGACGCGCCGCTCGGGCAGGGGCACGTGGTGTCGTTCGCCATCCGCCCGTTCTGGCGCCACCAGACGCAGGGCTCGTGGGCGCTGGCGCTGAACGCGATCGCCAACTGGAACGCGCTGTCGAGCGCGACCGCGGCCCCGGCCCGCGCCACGGCGGCGGCCGGCGCCGGCGCCCGCACCCCCGGCGGCACGCGCCAGTAGTCGGACCCGCCCGCACGCTGCCGGCGCCCGGAACCCGTCCGTTTGGCCGGGCCCCGGGCGCCGGTTAGCTTGTGGGCCGATCCCACCCCCTCCCGATCGATGCGCATCGCCATCTCGACCGGCGGCGGCGACGCCCCGGGCCTCAACGCCGTGATCCGCGCCGGCGTCCTCGCCGCCCTCCAGCGCGGCTGGGACGTGCTCGGCATCAAGCGCGGGTTCGCCGGCCTCCTCGGCGAGGACGAGGTCATCCCGCTCACCCGCGACTCCGTCCGCGGGATCGCCCACATGGGCGGCACGATCCTCCGCACCACCAACCGCGGCAGCCCCTTCAACTACCCGGTCGCGCAGGCCGACGGGTCCATCAAGTACGTCGACCGCTCCGACGAGCTGATCGCGAACGCGAAGGCGCTGGGCATCGACGCGATCATCTCGATCGGCGGCGACGGCTCGCTCAAGATCGCGCAGCAGCTCGTGAACAAGGGGATGAAGGTCGTCTGCGTCCCGAAGACGATCGACAACGACGTCCCCTGCACGATCAACACGTTCGGCTTCGACACCGCCGTCAGCACCGTCGTCGAGGCGCTCGACAAGCTGCACACGACGGCGGAGAGCCACGACCGCGTGATGCTGATCGAGGTGATGGGGCGCGACGCCGGCTTTATCGCGCTCTACGCCGGCGTGGCGGGGACGGCCGACATCGTCCTGATCCCCGAGATCCCGTTCTCGGTCGACAAGGTCTGCGAGGCGGTGGTGGCCCGCGAGCGCTCGGGGCGCCGCTTCTCGATCGTCGTGGTGGCCGAGGGCGCGGCCCCGGTCGGCGGGTCGACCTCGATCATCGGCGAGTCGCTGCCGGGGCAGGCCAAGCGCGTCGGCGGCGTGGTCGAGCCGCTCGCCCGCATCATCCAGGAGCGCACGGGGAAGGAGACGCGCTCGCTCATCCTCGGCCACCTGCAGCGCGGCGGGCAGCCGACGGGCTACGACCGGCTCCTCTCCACCCGCTTCGGCGGCGCCGCGGTGCGCGCGATCGAGGAGGAGAAGTGGGGGCACATGGTGGCGCTCCAGTCGCCGCACATCGTCTTCGTCCCGATCCCCGAGGTGCTGAGCTCGGAGAAGCGGGTCGATCCCGACGGCGACATCGTGACGACGGCCCGCGAGATGGGGATCAGCTTCGGCGACTGAGCGGGGCGTGGGGATGACCCGGCCCGCGGCGGATCGTCCCTACCTCGGGACGTGGCTGTCCCCGTGGCCGGACGTCCTCCGGTCGCCGATGCCGGACGCATCCATGGAAGTACCCATCCGCTAACGACTTGGGCGCCATCGTGCGGCCGTCGGTCGGTGGCACCCCCCCTGCCTCGGACGGGGTGGGGGCCCGCCCCGGGCCCCGCCGAGTCGTCGAGAGGTGTGCATGGCCCGTTGGTTCGAGGTGGGACGCCCGGTGCTGGGGCTGCTGGCGGCGCTGACCTTCACGGTCGGGGCCGCGCAGGCGCAGCCGCCGAAGCTCCCCAAGTTCCCGACCCGCCCGTCCGTCCGCGACCTCGTGTCCGACGGCGAGGCGCAGCGCGCGCGGGCGGCGGACACGGCGGCCGTACCGGCGAGCCACCGCCCGCCGCCGGGGATGTGCCGGATCTGGCTGAACGACGTCCCGCCCGCGCAGCAGCCGGCCCCGACGGAGTGCAGCGTCGCGGTGCGCAACCGCCCCGCCAACGGGCGCGTGCTGTTCGGCGACGACTACGTGAACGGGAAGGAGCGCGGCAAGGACCGCGACCGCGGCCGCCGTGAGCGCCCGGGCGGCCCGTCGGCGGACGTCGGCGAGTACGGCGACTGGGTCGAGCCCCAGGCCGTCGAGGCCGTGGAGTCCGCCGCGATCGCCCTCCAGCCGCCCGCCGACTCGGTGCGCCGCGACCCGCGCTCCCGCCGCCCGGCGGCCGCCGCGCCGGCGCGCGTGGCGCCCCCC
>NZ_JARGEK010000147.1 GCF_029211165.1 Roseisolibacter sp. H3M3-2 | reverse complement strand
TTGTCTTCCTAAGACCGCTTGGCCTCCGACTTCGCCGCGGCCGCCCCGGCGCCGCCCCCCGCGCCGCCCGACAGCGCGGTCGTGCTCTGGTCGCAGGCGCCGATCCCGGTGCCGCCGGCCGCCGTCCCCCCGACGCCGCCCCCGGACCGGGTCGCGGCGTGGGCCGGCTGAGGCGTCGGCTCCGGTGGCCGCGCGCCTGGGCGTCCTCGGCGGGACCTTCGACCCGCCGCACGTCGGCCACCTCCTGATCGCCTCCGACGCCGTCGAGCAGCTGGCGCTCGACCGCGTCGTGTTCGTCCCGGCGGCGCTGCAGCCGCTCAAGCCCGGGTCCGCGCGGACGCCGTCGGAGCACCGGCTGGCGATGGTGCGGGCGCTGGTCGGGGACGACCCCCGCTTCGCCGTCGACCCCATCGAAATCGACCGCGGCGGGTTATCATACACGGTCGAGACGCTCGGGACCCTGGCGGCACGCATGCCGGGGGCCGAGCTCTTCCTGCTCGTTGGTGCGGACGTGCTCGCCACGTTCGCGCGGTGGCGGGAGCCGGAGCGGATCCGGCAGCTGGCGACGCTGGTCGTGCTGACCCGCGCCGACGCCGGCGGCCCGGACCCCGCCGAGGCGCCCCCCGACTTCCCGGGGGGGCCGCCGCGGTTCCTGCCGACGCGTCGGGTGGACGTCTCCTCCACCGAGGTGCGCGCCCGCCTGGCGGCGGGGCGATCGATTCGGGGCTTCGTGCCCGAGAGCGTCGCCGACCTCATCGGGTCGGCGGGGCTGTACCGATAGAGGATCCGATGCTCAAGTCCATCGTCAACCGCGTCTTCGGCAGCCGCCACGACCGCGAGCGCCGCCGCGTCTCGCCGATCATCGACGCGATCAACGAGCACTACGCGCGCCTGCAGGGCGTCTCCGAGGAGGAGCTGCGCGGGCAGACGGCCAAGTTCCGCGAGGTCCTGCGCGAGCGGACCGCGGAGCTCGAGTCGCGCATCGCCGAGCTGAAGGCGGCGAAGCACAACACGAGCGACGCCGCGGAGCGCGAGCGCCTCGACGCCGAGCTGCAGGGGCTCGACGGGCGCGGCGGGCTGGAGGCCGAGCTGCGCGCGGAGATCGCCGAGGTCCTCGACGAGCTGCTGCCGGAGGCGTTCGCCACCGTGCGCGAGGGCGCGCGGCGCCTCGTCGGCTCGAAGGTCCAGGTGACGGGGACCGAGCTGTCGTGGGACATGGTGCACTACGACGTGCAGCTCAACGGCGGCATCCAGCTGCACATGGGGAAGATCGCGGAGATGGCGACGGGCGAGGGCAAGACCCTCGTCGCGACGCTGCCGCTCTACCTCAACGCGCTCCCCGGGCGCGGCGCGCACCTGGTGACGGTGAACAACTACCTCGCCCGCCGCGACTCGCAGTGGATGGGGCACCTGTACTCGTACCTCGGGCTGACGGTCGCCTGCCTCGACGACACCGAGCCCGGGTCGCCGGAGCGCCGCGCCGCGTACGAGAGCGACATCACGTACGGCACCAACAACGAGTTCGGCTTCGACTACCTCCGCGACAACATGGTCGTGTCGCTGGACCAGCGGGTCCAGCGCCCGCACTGGTTCGCGATCGTCGACGAGGTCGACTCGGTGCTCATCGACGAGGCGCGCACGCCGCTGATCATCTCGGGCCCGGTGGGGAACGAGGGCGACGTGCAGTACGCGGAGCACAACGACAAGGTCGGCCGGCTGGTCCGCCGCCAGAACGAGATGGTGAACGGGCTGGTGGGCGAGGGGGAGCGCGCGCTCGAGCAGAAGGACACGGCGACGGCGGCGCTGCTGCTGTTCAAGGCGCAGCTGGGCGCGCCGAAGAACAAGCGCCTGCTCAAGGCGTACCAGGAGTCGGGCGTCAAGCAGCTCGTGCAGCGCATGGAGCTGGACTACCTGGCCGACCGCAAGCTGCCGGCGACCAAGCAGCAGTACCGCGACCTCGAGGACGACCTGCTGTACGTCCTCGACGAGAAGGGGCACACGGTCCACCTCACCGACCGCGGCGTCGACTTCCTCGCCCCCGAGCACCACGACGAGTTCGTGCTGCCGGACATCTCGACCGAGGTCCACCGGATCGAGCACGACCAGGACCTCCAGCCGCAGGAGAAGCTGGAGCAGCGGCGCGCGATCGAGATCGAGTACGCGAGCAAGAGCGAGCGGCTGCACATCGTGCACCAGCTGCTGCGCGCGCACGCGCTGTACGAGAAGGACGTGAACTACGTCGTGCAGGAGGGGCAGGTCCTGATCGTCGACGAGTTCACCGGCCGGACCATGCCGGGGCGCCGCTGGAGCGAGGGGCTCCACCAGGCGGTCGAGGCGAAGGAGCGCGTGCAGGTGAAGGGCGAGACGCAGACGCTCGCCACGATCACGATCCAGAACTACTTCCGCCTGTACGAGAAGCTCGCCGGCATGACCGGCACGGCGGAGACGGAGGAGGGCGAGTTCCACCAGATCTACGGCCTCGAGGTGGCCGTGATCCCGACGAACCGCCCGATCCAGCGCGACGACCGGCAGGACCTGATCTACAAGACGCGCCGCGAGAAGTACAACGCCATCCTCGAGGAGACGCGCCGCCTGCACGAGCTGGGGCTGCCGGTGCTCGTGGGCACGACGAGCGTCGAGGCGTCGGAGACGCTGTCGCGCCTGTTCGCGCGCGGCGGGATCAAGCACAACGTCCTGAACGCCAAGTACCACCAGCGCGAGGCCGAGATCGTGGCCGGCGCGGGCCAGCCGGGCGCGGTCACGATCGCGACCAACATGGCTGGCCGCGGCACCGACATCAAACTCGGCGCCGGGGTGCGCGAGGCGCGCCCGAGCGTGGTGAAGGACCTCGACGGGAAGGACGTGCAGGTCGAGGAGGACGGCGGGCTGCACATCATCGGCTCCGAGCGCCACGAGTCGCGGCGCATCGACCGGCAGCTGCGCGGCCGCGCCGGCCGCCAGGGCGACCCGGGCGCGTCGCAGTTCTTCCTGTCGCTCGAGGACGACCTGATGCGCCTCTTCGGGTCGGAGCGCATCGCGAAGCTGATGGACCGCCTGGGCGCGCAGGACGGCGAGGTGCTCACCCACCCGCTGATCACGCGCTCGATCGAGAGCGCGCAGAAGCGCGTCGAGCTGCAGAACTTCCAGCAGCGCAAGCGGCTCCTCGAGTACGACGACGTGATGAACCAGCAGCGCGAGGTGATCTACTCGCTGCGGGCGTTCGCGCTGGAGGGCGGGGAGGAGCTGAAGGGCGAGGCGCGCAAGATGGTCGAGAAGGCGCTCGCCCGCCGCGTCGAGACGACGCTCGGCGAGTTCGCCGAGGACGACGCCGACGCGTGGGACCCGGCGCTGCTGCGCCAGGACCTGCTGATGCACTACCTGGTCAGCGTCCCCGCGTTCGAGGCCGAGGACGGGCGCGAGCCCGAGCGGCCGGCGTCGCTCGCCGAGGCGCAGGCGCTCGCGACGACCGCCGGCACCGAGGCGTTCGACCGCAAGCTGCGCGAGCTCGACGACGTCACCGACGACGGGGGGCTGGGGTACGGCGAGCGGCTCCTCGCTCTCGTCATGCTCAACGTGCTCGACGAGAAGTGGAAGGACCACCTGTACGACCTCGACCAGCTGCGCGCGGCGATCCACTACCGCTCGTGGGGGCAGAAGGACCCGCTGGTCGAGTACAAGCAGGAGGCCTACACGATGTTCGTGGACCTCATGAACGACGTGGCGACGACGTTCACCGAGCGCTTCCTGAAGGCGCAGCTGGTGTTCGACCCGATGCCGCAGGCCGACCCGTACGCGGGCGCGATGCCGGGCGGCTACGACGGCTTCGACGGCGGCGAGCCGGCGGACCGTCCGAAGCGGCGCTACAACGCGCTCGGCATCCTCGAGGACATCCCGGAGCACGAGCTCGACGCCGCCTCGGCGTCGGCCAACGGCGACGGCATGCTGGCCGAGGAGATCGCCGAGGCGACGTACGACGCCGGCGACGACGCGGACGGTGTCGGGGACGACGTCGGGACGACGGCGCCGCAGGGCGCGGTCGACGTCGGCCCGGCGGAGACGCCGGCGGCGCCGCCGGCGGCCGCGGCGGCGACGCCGCCCGTCGTGGCGCGCCGCGACCCGGCGGTGCTCGGCGCGGGCCCGGTGCGCTCGCTGGCGCAGCCGCAGCCGATGCCGACCGGCGACTGGTCGAACGTGGGCCGGAACGACCCGTGCCCCTGCGGCTCGGGGAAGAAGTTCAAGAAGTGCCACGGCCAGCACCTGTGAGCCGACCGGCCGCCTGACCCGAGTGTCCCGACCGCCCGCCGCCGGCCCGTGCCGCGCGGCGGGCGGTCGTGCGTTCGGAGGGTCCGGTCCGCGGCGGCCGTCGGGGCGATGTTCGCGCCCGACCCCACCGCCCGATGACGACCGACGCCCCCACCGCCGCCCCGCGCCCCTGGCGCCGCCCGTTGCGCGAGCAGCCGCGCGCCGAGCGCCCCCGCGAACGCCTCCGCACGCTCGGCACCCACGCGCTGAGCGCCGCCGAGCTCCTGGCCGTGGTGCTCGGGACGGGGAGCGGGGGCGACGCCGCCATCGAGGTCGCGCAGCGGGTGCTGGGGCACGGCGCCGGGTCCCTCAGGCGGCTGGCGTCGCAGCCGGTGGCCGACCTGACGCGCGTGCGCGGGGTCGGGCCGGCGCGCGCCGTCGCCATCCACGCCGCGCTGGAGCTGGGGCGGCGCCTGGCGCTCGAGTCGCGCGAGGAGGGCGCGCCCATCCGCTCGCCGCGCGACGTCTACCAGCTGTACGCGCCGCGGCTGCAGGACCTGCCGGTCGAGGAGTTCCACGTCGCGGTGCTCGACGCCCAGCACCGGCTGGAGCGGGACGTCCTGGTGACGCGGGGGATCCTGAACTCCTCGCTGGTGCACCCGCGGGAGGTCTTCCGGGAGGCGATCGCGGAGCGGGCGGCGGCGATCGTCCTGGTCCACAACCACCCCAGCGGCGACCCCACCCCGTCGGCCGACGACCGCGCCGTCACCGACCAGCTGGCGGCGGCGGGGCGGCTGCTCGACATCCCGGTGCACGACCACGTGATCGTGGGGAGGGGGCGATACACGTCGTTCGCCGAGGGGGGATTGCTCTGAGCGGCCCATGACGGTGCAGGGCGTAGAGCGGGGTGGGGCGAACCCCTGGGTACGGCGGAGACCGGGGTGAACCGAACCAAGGGGTCGGGCGCAGAGCGGGGTACGGCGGAGCCGCCGACTCCAAGCTGTAGGTCCGCCGTCCCCCGGTGTGCGGGTCACCCCCGTTCGTCGTCTCCCGCTCTGCGCCGCACCCGGATCTGCGCCGCATCCGGCTCTCCGCCCCACTCCAGCCCTACGAAGCACCCCCTCCCGCCTCACCCCGGTTTCCGCCGCCGCTTTTCCCGCCCTACATTGAGACAGCGACCTCCGGCCGGGGTCGCGGGGCGCACGGAGGCGCGGTGAGCACGACCGTCCTGAGCGAAGTCATCCCGGGGTGGGACCTCGGGTCCGACGCGGTGCACGAGCGGCTCGACCCCGAGCTCCTCGTGCGCGCGTACCGCTACAGCGAGCGCGCCCACGAGGGGCAGACGCGCTCGTCGGGGGACCCGTACGTCTCCCACTGCGTCGAGGTCGCCAAGATCCTGGCCGACCTCCAGCTCGACACGATCACCGTCGCCGCGGGGCTGATCCACGACGTCGTGGAGGACACGACGATCTCGGTCGACGACGTCGCGCGGGAGTTCGGCGACGAGATCGCGCAGATCGTCGACGGGCTGACGAAGATCGGCAACCTGCCGATGCACTCGAAGGAGGAGCGGCAGGTCGAGAACTACCGCAAGCTGCTGCTGTCGGTCGCGAAGGACGCGCGGGTGATCCTGATCAAGCTCGCGGACCGGCTGCACAACATGCGGACGCTCGACTACCTGCCGCCGGAGAAGCGGCGCCGCATCTCGCAGGAGACGCGCGACCTGTACGCCCCGCTGGCGCACCGCTTCGGCATGGCCCGCGTGCGGTGGGAGCTCGAGGACCTGGCGTTCAAGCACCTCGAGCCGGAGGAATACCGCGCGCTGGCCAAGCTGGTCGCGACCAAGCGGGGCGAGCGCGAGGCGCTGATCGCGCAGCTGCGCGAGCCGCTGGAGCGGCAGCTGAAGAACGCCGGGATCGAGGTGCAGGACGTCGCCGGGCGCCCGAAGCACCTGTGGTCGATCTACAAGAAGATGAAGCAGCGCGAGAAGCCGTACGAGGAGATCTACGACCTCCTCGCGATCCGCGTGCTCGTCCACACCGTCCCGGAGTGCTACCACGCCCTCGGCGTCATCCACGAGTGGTGGACGCCGCTGCAGGAGCGGATCAAGGACTACATCGCGCAGCCCAAGTCGAACGGCTACCAGTCGCTGCACACCACGGTGTTCGGCCCGGGGAAGCAGCTGTTCGAGATCCAGATCCGCACGCGCGACATGCACCGCACCGCCGACTACGGCATCGCGGCGCACTGGCGCTACAAGGAGACCGGCCCGAACGGGCAGGACGACCTCGACCGGCACCTGGCCTGGTTCCGGCAGGTGCTGGAGCTGCAGCTCGACGCGAAGGACCCGGACGAGTTCCTCGAGTTCCTGAAGCTCGACCTGTACCAGGACGAGATCTTCGTCTTCACGCCGACCGGCGACGTCATCCAGCTCCCGAAGGGCGCGACGCCGATCGACTTCGCGTTCGCCGTGCACACCGAGGTGGGGCTGCACTGCTCGGGCGCGAAGGTGAACGGGCGCATCGCGCCGCTGGCGCGGCAGCTGAAGAACTCCGAGACGATCGAGATCATCACGGCGCCGACGGCGAAGCCCAGCCGGGACTGGCTGGCGCACGTGCGCACGAGCCGCGCGCGGCACAAGATCCGGCAGTGGCTGCGCATCGAGGAGCAGAAGACGGCGGCCAAGGTCGGGCGCGAGATCCTCGAGCGCGAGCTGCGGCGCCGCAAGCTCGGGAAGCCCGACGACCCCTCGCTGCTGGTCGTCGCCAAGCAGCTCAAGCTGCAGGACGTGACCCACCTGATCGCGTCGATCGGGCAGGGGGACGTCCCCGTGCTGCAGGTGCTGCGCGCGCTGCACCCGGAGATCGAGCCGACGCCCGAGCCGGCGAAGCCGGCCAGCGCCTTCGAGCGGCTGGTCGACCGCGTGCGCGGGAACGGGAAGGGGGTGCGGATCCAGGGCGCCGACGGGCTCATGGTCCGATACGCCCAGTGCTGCCAGCCGGTGCCGGGCGACCCGGTGGTCGGCTACGTCACGCGCGGGCGCGGGGTGAGCATCCACCGCGCCGACTGCCCGAACCTGCTGATGCTGGTCCACGAGCCGGAGCGCCGGCTCGAGATCGACTGGCAGGAGATGGAGGGGGAGCGCTTCACCGTGCGCCTCACCCTGGAGGGGTACGACCGGCGTGGCCTGTACGCCGACGTGGCGGCGGCGGTGACCGGCACGGGGACCGACATCCGGCACATGGAGCTGAAGACGGCCGACGGGCGGGCGACCGGCTCGGTGGTGGTGGAGGTCGAGAACCTCAGCCACCTGCAGAAGATCATCCGCGTCGTCCGGCGCGTGAAGGGGATCGGCGAGGTGGCCCGCCGCGAGCGGCTGGACGTGGCCGATGACTGAGCCGACCGCCGACGCCGCCCCGCCGCCCTCCGTCCGACCCGCGGCGGCCTACGTGGCGCTGGGCATCGCGCTGGTCGCGGCGGTGGCCGGCGGGATCTTCGTGGTGCGCGCGGCCCGGCACATGCCCCCGGTCCCCCCCGCGGGGCAGGCGCCGCCCGCGCGCCGGGCGCCGGCGCCGACCCCGCCCGGGCAGCCCGAGTACCCGCGGCTGAAGTGACGGCGGGCAGGCGGCCCGAACAGATTCCGGCAGGGGAGATTAGATTGCCCGCATGAGCGACCGCGCCGCCTTCCACGTCCAGGCCCCCTTCTCGCCCGCCGGCGACCAGCCGCGGGCCATCACGGAGCTCACCGCCGGCCTCGCCCGCGGCGACCGCTTCCAGACGCTCCTCGGCGTCACGGGCTCGGGGAAGACGATGACGATGGCCCACGTCATCGCCAACCACGGCCGCCCGACGCTCGTGCTGTCGCACAACAAGACGCTGGCGGCGCAGCTGTACGGGGAGCTCAAGAGCTTCTTCCCGAACAACGCGGTCGAGTACTTCATCTCGTACTACGACTACTACCAGCCCGAGGCCTACGTCCCCTCGAGCGACACGTACATCGAGAAGGACGCCTCGATCAACGAGGACATCGACCGGCTGCGGCTGCGCGCGACGTCGTCGCTGATGGAGCGCGAGGACGTGATCATCGTCTCGACGGTGAGCGCGATCTACGGCCTCGGCGACCCGGTCGAGTACAAGGCGCGCATGGTGCAGCTCGAGCGCGGGCAGAAGGTGGCGCGCGACGAGATCCTGCGGCAGCTGGTGGCGATCCAGTACAGCCGGAACGACGTCGCCTTCGAGCGCGGCACCTTCCGCGTGCGCGGCGACACGGTCGAGATCCTGCCGGCCTACGAGGAGCAGGGCGTCCGCGTCGAGCTGTGGGGGGACGAGGTCGAGCGCATCTCGAAGATCAACGCGCTCACCGGCGAGACGATCGCGACGCTCGAGAAGACGGCGGTCTACCCGGCCAAGCACTTCATCACCAACCGCCCGTCGCTGGAGCGCGCGGTGAAGGCGATCCGCGCGGAGCTGGAGGAGCGGCTGCAGTTCATGCGCGCCGAGGGGAAGCTGCTGGAGGCGCAGCGGCTGGAGCAGCGCACGAACTTCGACATCGAGATGATGCTGGAGATCGGGACGTGCGCGGGGATCGAGAACTACTCCCGCCACCTCTCCGGCCGCACCGGCGGCGAGCGCCCGGCCTGCCTGTTCGACTACTTCCCCGAGGACTTCCTCGTGGTCGTCGACGAGAGCCACGTCACGCTCCCGCAGATCCGCGGGATGTACAACGGCGACCGCGCGCGCAAGCTGACGCTGGTCGACTACGGCTTCCGCCTCCCGAGCGCGCTCGACAACCGCCCGCTGATCTTCGACGAGTTCCTGGCGCTCACCCCGCGCATGGTCGCCGTGTCGGCGACGCCGGGGGAGCTGGAGCTCGACCTGTCGGAGGGGATCGTCGTCGAGCAGGTGATCCGCCCGACGGGGCTGATCGACCCCGAGATCGAGATCCGCCCGGTGAAGGGGCAGGTGGACGACCTGCTGAACGAGATCCGCATCCGCGAGCGGCGCGGCGAGCGCGTGCTGGTCACGACGCTCACCAAGCGGATGTCCGAGGACCTCACCGACTACCTGCAGCAGGTCGGCGTGCGCGTGCGCTACATGCACTCCGACATCGACGCCATCGAGCGCGTCGAGATCGTGCGCGGGCTGCGGCTCGGCGAGTTCGACGTGCTGGTGGGGATCAACCTGCTGCGCGAAGGGCTCGACATGCCCGAGGTGTCGCTGGTGGCGATCCTCGACGCCGACCAGGAGGGGTTCCTGCGCAGCGACCGCTCGCTGATCCAGACGGTGGGGCGCGCGGCCCGCAACGTGAGCGGGCGCGCGATCTTCTACGCCGACCGGATCACCGGCTCGATGCAGCGCTGCCTCGACGAGACGGCGCGCCGCCGCGAGACGCAGATGCGGCACAACGAGGAGCACGGGATCGTCCCGCGGGGCGTCGAGAAGAGCGTCGACCACGTGCGCTTCGTCACGCGCGTGGCCGACGCGCGCGAGGAGCGCGAGGAGCAGGAGGAGGAGAAGGGGCGCGGCCGCGGGCGCGGCGGGAAGAAGGCGGCCGCCAAGGTGGCGGAGCGCGCGCCGGCGTACGACACGAAGGACCCGGCGGCGCTGATCGCGCAGCTCGAGGCGGAGATGAAGGAGGCGGCGAAGGCGCTCGACTTCGAGCAGGCGGCGCGGCTGCGCGACCAGCTGTTCGAGGTGAAGGCGCGCGCGGGCGGCTCCGCCGCCTCGGGCGGCGGGCGCCCCGAGGCGCTGGCGGCGCTGCGCGCGGCCGGCGGGCGCGTGGACGAGTTCACCACGCCGCCGGTGGGACACGAGGGGCCGCGCGTCCCGCCGCTCGCCGCGCGCGGGCGGCTGGCGCTGACGCGCGACGAGCTGGCCGCGTGGGGCGAGCGCTTCGGGCGCGCGGCGCACGCGCCCCTCGTCGTCACGCTCGCCGGCGACCTCGGGGCGGGGAAGACGACGCTCGCGCAGGCGATCTGCCGCGGCTACGGGGTGACCGAGGCGGTCACCAGCCCGACCTACGCGCTGGTGCACCAGTACGCGTCGCCGCGCGGGCCGGTCTACCACCTCGACCTCTACCGCCTGGAGGACCCGCGCGAGCTGGAGAACCTCGGCTGGGACGACGTGACCACCGCGCACGCGCTCGTCCTCGTCGAGTGGCCCGAGCGCGCCGCGGGGCGCCTCCCGGCCGGGCACGTCCCGATCGACCTGGAGCACGCGGAGGGAGACGCCGAGCGGCGCGTCCTCCTCGCCGGATGAGCGCCGCGGTCCTCGCCCTCGACGCGAGCACGGCGGCGGCGAGCGTCGCCGTCTGGCGCCCGCGCGCGCCGGCGCTGCTCCGGTCGGCGGCGATGCGCGGCGCGGACGCGGAGCGGCTGATGCCGGCGGTCGCCGAGGCGCTGGCGGCGGCCGGGGTGCCGGCCGGGCAGCTCGCCGCGATCGTCTGCGGCGGCGGGCCGGGGAGCTTCACGAACCTGCGCATCGCCGGCGCGATCGCGAAGGGGCTGGCGACCGTGTGGGACTGCCCGCTGCTCGCCGCGCCGTCGCTGGCGCTCGACGCGGCGGCGGCCGCGCCGCACGCGGGGCGCTGGCTGGTCACGCTCGACGCCCTGCGCGCGGCGCGCGCCGCGGCGCTGGTCACGCTCGCGGGCGACGGCGCCGCCCGC
>NZ_JARGEK010000146.1 GCF_029211165.1 Roseisolibacter sp. H3M3-2 | reverse complement strand
CGAGGCCCCTCCGGTGGATGCGCCGCCGGCGGGCGCGTCGCCCGCCCATGCGCCCCCCGCGTTCCCGACGCCCCGGCCGCGCGTGCGGCGGCGCTGGTACGTCGCCGCCGCCGCGCTGGTCGTCGCGGCGCTCGCGCTGGGGTGGGCGCGCGGCATCGCGCGGACGCCCGAGGCGCCCGCGGCGCCGGCGCCGCGGTCGCTGGCCGTGCTGCCGTTCGCGAACATGAGCGCCGACCCGGGCAACGCCTACTTCAGCGACGGGCTGAGCGAGCAGATCATCACCGCGCTGAGCCAGGTCGAGGGGCTGCACGTCGCGGCGCGCACCTCGTCTTTCGCGCTGCGCGACGCCCGCCTCGACGCCCGCGCCATCGGCGACACGCTCGGCGTGGGCGCGCTGCTGGAGGGGAGCGTGCGCCGCGAGGGGAGCCGGCTGCGCGTCACCGCGCAGCTCATCGACGCCGCGACCGGCTACCACCTCTGGTCGGGGGAGTTCGACCGCGAGGCCGCCGACGTCATCGCGGTGCAGGACGAGATCGCGCGCGCCATCGCCGACGCGCTGGAGCTGCGGCTCCCGCCGCGCGCGCCCCCCGCCACGCCGCGCGCCGCGCCGGACCTCACGGCCTACGACCTCTACCTGCGCGCCCTCCACCTGCGCAACGGCCTCGACGCCGACGACCTCGCGCAGGCGCTCACGCTGCTCGACCGCGCCATCGCGCGCGACCCCGACTTCGCACTCGCGTGGGCGGCGAAGGCGAGCGTGATCGCGCCGCGCATCTACTTCCGGCAGGTGCCGTACGCGGCAGGCGTGCGCGACCTCCGCGTCGCCGTGGACCGCGCGCTGGCGCTCGACCCGTCGCTCGGCGAGGCGCAGGTGGCGCTCGGGATCCTCAACCTGTTCTTCGAGTGGCGGTGGGACGACGCCGGCCGCGCGCTGCGCCGCGCCGTGGCGCTGAACCCGAGCGACCCGCACGCCTGGCACCACCTCGCGAACTATCTGAACGTCGTCGGCCGCCACGCCGAGGCCGCGGACGCGCGCGCGCGCTCGGCAGCGCTCGACCCGCTCAACGCGCGCACGCGCGCGGTGCTCTCCGGCGACTACGCGCGCACCGGCCGCCCCGACGCCGGGCGCCGGCAGTACGAGCGCGCGCGGGCGCTCGACCCGATGCACCCGCTCCTGCTCGGCCTCGGGCCGACGCTGCCGGTCGCGGCGCACCTCGCGCCGCCCGCGATGCGCCCGGACGAGCTGGAGCAGGAGCTCCTCCGGCTGGCGGTGCTGCGCGGCGCGACCACCGCCGAGGTGGACGCCATGCGCGCCGCGCATGCCGCCGACGGGATGCCCGGGCTCTGGCGCCGCTGGCTGGCGATGGACGAGCGGCAGTCGGGCGCCAACCTCGACCCGCTGCGCGCCGCGAGCCTGTGGGCGGCGATCGGCGACCGGGCGCGCGCGTTCGAGCGGCTCGAGCGGGCGTACGCCGAGCGGAACCCGGGACTCATCTACCTCGCGGACGACCAGATCTTCGCGCCGCTGCGCGGCGACCCGCGCATGACGCGCGTGCTGGCGGGGATGGGGCTGGCGCCGATCGCCGCGCGGTGACCGCCGGCGCCCCGCCGCGGCCCCAGGCGGAAACAGGCGGCGCGGGGACGCCGTAGGGGGCCGGGCGCGCCGACCGGGCGCGTTGCGTCCCCACCCGCAGCCCCCTCCGCCGTGTTCCGCTCCCTCCGCCGCGCCGTCGTCGCGGCCCGCGCCGCCGCGCTCCTCGCCCTCGCCCCGGCCGCGCTGCGCGAGGAGGCCGCCGCGGCCGCCCTCGCCGCCGACTCGCTGGCCTTCCCGCGCCAGTTCGTGCAGTGGGTCCTCACGTCGCAGGGGGACAGCGCGTTCGCGCACGCGGGGCCGCAGCTGCGCGAGAGCATGAAGTCGGCGCAGGGGGTGAACGACATGGCGGGACGGGTCGCGGCCCGCTTCGGCGCGGTGCAGGGGACCGACGCCGAGGTGCAGTTCGACGAGGGGCCGCTCAAGGTCTACATCACGGCGCTGCGGTTCGCGACGGCGCCCGAGCCGGGGGCGTGGGTGGTCGTGTACTCGCCCGCCACCCGCGTCGTCGAGCGCGCCTCCTTCGGCCCGCTGTCGAACATCAGGCAGCGCTACCCGCAGGCGAAGCTCCCCTGAGCGCGGACTGACGCGGGCGGGCCCCGTGTCGGGGGTCCGCCGACTTGCGCGTTCCGACCCGGCGGCGAACCATGGTGGCCTCGCCGCCGCGGTCCCGGGCCCCCCCGCCGCCTCCGCCCGCCGTCGCGGCCGCGTGGGCGCCCCGGAACTTCCGAGGCGCGCCGGGCGTCGTTCGTGCGCCCCCCGCCCGTGACTCCCGCCGGGCCGACGCAGGCGCACGCGCATCCTCATCAAGGAGGGTCGCTCATGCGTGCATCCGCCGCACTCGCCGCCGCGCTCGTCCTGGCCGGCTGCGCCGCCGACAGGCCGCCGACCGCGGCGCTCGCCCCCGACGCCGCGCCCTCGTACGCGCGCGCCGCCGCGTGCCCGGCCGCGGAGCCCACGACCGCGTCGGCCCGATGGACGCGACTCGCCGACGTGGTGGTGGGTCGGAACCCGCGCGGCCCGCTGTTCGCCGCCCGCAACCTCGCGCTGATCGCCGTCGCGCAGTACAACGCCGTGATCGCCGCCGAGGACGAGCGGGAGGGCCGGCTCCACCCGTCGGTGGCGGGCGCCGCGGCCGGCGCGAGCGCCGCGATGCTCGTCGGGCTCTACGCGAGCGAGCAGGGCGCCGCCGACGCGCAGCTGGCCGCCGACGCGGCCTACTTCCCGTCGCTCCCCTCGGAGCGCGACGCGGACTGGGCGGAAGGGGTGGCCGTCGGGCGCGAGGTGGCCGCGGCGGTGCTGGCGTACGCGAGCGCCGACGGGAGCGCCGCGGTCTCTCCCGAGCTGTTCCCCACGGGCCCGACGTCGCCCGGCGCCTGGTACAGCGCCGTCGGCACGGCGCCGGTGGCGCCGCTCTGGGGGCAGGTGCGGCCGTGGGTGCTCCCCGCGGGGGACGCGTTCCGCCCGCCGCCGCCGCCGGCGTTCGGCTCGCCGGCGTATCTCGCGGAGGTGGCGATGGTGCGCGCCGCGTCCGACACGCGCACGCCGGCGCAGCTCGCGATCGCGCGGAAGTGGGGGACCGCGGACGTGAACCCGGCGGGCGGGAGCGGCATCTTCAGCGACTCCGCGATCGCGCGCGCCGAGCGGCATCACCTGGACGAGCGGGCGACGGCGCGCCTGCTGGCCGTGCTCGCGATCGCGCAGATGGACGCGAGCATCGGCTGCTGGGAGGCGAAGTACCACTACCGCACGATCCGGCCCTGGCAGGTGGACGCGGCCATCACGACGCCGATCGGGCGCCCCAACTTCCCGTCCTACCCCAGCGGCCACTCGTGCGTGATGGGCGCGGCGGGCGCGGTGCTCGCCGGCTTCTTCCCGCCGGACGGCGAGCTGTTCGCCGCCATGGTCGCCGAGGCGGGCGTGTCGCGCGTGTACGCGGGGCTGCACTTCCCGTTCGACATCCCGGCGGGGCAGCGGCTCGGGCGCGCGGTGGGCGCGCTGGCGCTGGCCAACGCGCCGCGCGGCCACGCGCCGATCCCGCTCGACTGACGCGGACGTGAAGCGGGGGGCGAGTCATGGACTCGCCCCCCGCTCGCACGCCCCCCGACGTCGCGACTCAGACGTCGAGGTTGGACACGAACCGCGCGTTGGCCTCGATGAACTCGCGCCGCGGGTCGACGTTGTCGCCCATGAGCGTCGAGAAGATCTGGTCGGCCAGCACCGCGTCCTCCATCGTGACCTTGAGGAGCGTGCGGGCCTCCGGGTCCATCGTCGTCTCCCAGAGCTGGTCCGGGTTCATCTCGCCCAGCCCCTTGTAGCGCTGGATGTTGATGTTCTTCCCGTCGTTGCCGCCGAGGCGCGTGACGTACTCGTCGCGCTCCTTCTCGGCGTAGGCGTAGTACACCTCCTTCCCCTTGGCCACCCGGTAGAGCGGCGGCTGGGCGATGTACATGTAGCCCGCCTCGATCAGCTCCGGCATCTGGCGGAAGAAGAACGTCAGGAGCAGCGTGCGGATGTGCGCGCCGTCGACGTCGGCGTCCGTCATGATGACGATCTTGTGGTAGCGCGTCTTCGTGAGGTCGAACTCCTCCTTGATCCCCGAGCCGATCGCCGTGATGATCGTCCGGATCTCCTCGTTGGAGAGGACCTTGTCGATGCGCGCCTTCTCGACGTTGATGATCTTGCCGCGCAGCGGCAGGATCGCCTGGAACGCGCGGTTGCGCCCCATCTTCGCCGAGCCGCCGGCCGAGTCGCCCTCGACCAGGTAGATCTCCGTGCGCGCCGGGTCGTCGATCGAGCAGTCGGCCAGCTTGCCCGGCAGGTTGCCGACGTCGAGCGCGCTCTTCTTGCGCGTGAGGTCGCGCGCCTTGCGGGCCGCCTCGCGCGCGCGGGCCGCGCTCACCGCCTTCTCGATGATCGCGTTGGCGACCTTCGGCGTCTCGTCGAGGTACTGCGTGAGCAGCTCGTTGACCACCGAGCGCACCGCGCCCTCGGCCTCCGAGTTCCCGAGCTTCGTCTTGGTCTGCCCCTCGAACTGCGGCTCGCGGACCTTCACCGAGAGCACCGCCACCAGCCCCTCGCGGACGTCGTCGCCGGTGAGGCGGATGTCCTTGTCCTTCTTGTTGAGGGCCGACGACTTCTCGATGTACTTGTTGATGACCGTCGTGAGCGCGCTCTTCAGCCCCGTGAGGTGCGTGCCGCCCTCGTGGGTGTTGATGTTGTTCACGAACGAGAAGACCGACTCGGCGTAGCTGTCGTTGTACTGCATCGCCAGCTCGATCCCGATGTCGTCGCGCTCGGTCTCGATGTAGACGACCTGCGGGTGCAGCGGCTTCTTGTTCGCCGCCTGCGTGAGGTGGGCCACCATCTCCTTCAGCCCGCCCTCGGCGTGGAACGTCTCCTCGCGCTCCTCGCCCGGCCGCTCGTCCTTGAGCGTGATGGTCACGCCCTTGTTCAGGAACGACAGCTCGCGCAGGCGCGCCTGGAGGGTGCCGTAGTCGTAGATCAGCGACTCGGTGAAGATCACGGGGTCCGGCTTGAACCAGACCTTGGTGCCCGTGTCCTTCTTCGCGACCTCGCGGAGCGTCTTGAGCTTCGTCGTCGTGTCGCCACGCGCGAAGTCCATGTAGTGCTCCTTGCCGTCGCGCTTGACCCAGACCTTGAGCGTCTCGGAGAGCGCGTTCACGCACGAGACGCCGACGCCGTGCAGGCCGCCGGACACCTTGTAGCTGTTCTTGTCGAACTTGCCGCCGGCGTGCAGCACCGTCATGGCCAGCTCGACGCCGGGGAGCTTCTCGACCGGGTGCACGTCGACCGGGATCCCGCGGCCGTTGTCGGTCACCGAGATCGAGTTGTCCGCGTGGATGATCACGTCGACGCGGTTGGCGAACCCCGCCAGCGCCTCGTCGATCGAGTTGTCGACCACCTCGTACACGAGGTGGTGCAGCCCGCGCGGCCCCGTCGAGCCGATGTACATGCCGGGGCGTTTCCGCACCGCCTCCAGCCCCTTCAGGACCTGAATCGAGCCCGCGCCGTAGTCGGTCGTCGTGCCCTTCTCCGCCGTCTTCGTCATCCGCACTCCGCTGGTCAGGCCGCACGCGGCCGGGCATGCGCCGGTCGGTGCGGGGAACCTCCAAATCTACCCCCGCGGCGACCCGAACGCAACCCGATGGACCCGGCGTAACTGCTTGTTTGGCAAGCGGTTGCCCCGGGCGGTCGTGACCTCGTCAGCGCTGGAGCGTCAGCCGGATCCGCCGCACCGGCGGGCGGTCCGCCCGGGCGTTCAGCGCCCGCAGCAGCTCGGGCTCCAGCAGCGACAGCTCCGTCATCCAGGCGTGGTTCCGCACCGCCACCCAGAGCGTCCCGTCGGCGCTCACCGACAGGGGCTCGGTCACCCCGGCGATCTGCGCCCCCACGAGCGCCGGCCACTCCGGGACCACCGCCGCCTGCGCCACCCGCTCGGCGACCCCGGCGTCGGCCAGGACCCCCGCCAGGAGGTCGGACAGGGGGGTGGGGCGGGAGGGACGCTGGGCCATCCCCCAACATAGCGGGCGGGGCGGGTGTCGGGTCCGGCGGCGTTCCCGCGCACCGGAGGGTGGGCGCGGCACCGACCGCCGCCGCCCCACCACCAGCGCCACCAGACCCCGACCCGACGAGACGCCCATGCGCGCCCTGCCGACCCTCCTGCTCGCCGCCCTCCTCGCCGCCTGCGCCGGCGACGTCGCCGCCCCCGCCGAGCCCGCCGCCGCCCCGCGCTTCAGCCGCGGGGAGCAGGGCAACGGCACGATCGCCGTCACCCACTCGATGGACGGCCGGATCATCCCGCTGTACTGCGGCGACGAGTTCCGCGAGTGGATCACCCTCTCCGGCTCCGTGGTGGAGCGCCGGAACTTCGTCTCCACCGGGCAGCCCGGGACCGGGGGCGAGACCATCGCCGTCTCGCACACCCGCCCGCTCGACCTGCGCGGCGTGGGCGAGACCACCGGCCACGAGTACCGCGTCGACGACCGCGATTCCTACCGCCAGGAGTCGTTCGAGGGCTCGGGGGGCGTCATCCGCCACACGATGCGCGCCCGCAACCTCGTCACGGGCGACGCCTACCTCCTCCAGTACGCGCAGCGCTGGAACTTCGACGCCGAGGGGAACCTCGTGACGCACCGCGAGATGGAGCGCGCCGACTGCAACTGACGGACGTCGGCGGACGATCCGTCCGCCGGCGCTCAGGCGTCCAGCACGCCGTCGCGGATCGACGCCCGGGGGAGCCGCGTGAGCTCCTCCGGGACGTCGCTCGCCCGCGGCACCACCAGCAGCACCTGCCCGAGCCCCGCGTCGCCCAGCAGCGCCAGGATCGCGTGCGCGCGCCGCGCGTCGAGCTCCGCGAACGGGTCGTCGAGCAGGAAGAGCGGCGCGCTCCCGACGTGGTCGCGGAGCGTCGCCGCCTCCAGCATCCGCAGCGCGATGGCCGCCGTCCGCTGCTGCCCGGCCGACCCGAACAGCCGCAGCTCGCGCCCGCCGAGCGCGAGGTCGAGGTCGTCCCGGTGCGGTCCCGCGTGCGTGAGCCCGCGCCGCAGGTCGAGGGGACGCTTGGCCGCCAGCGCGGCGCCGAGCGCCGCCCGCGCGCCCTCGACCGAGTCCTCGCCGTCCACCTCGAGCGCGGTCGCGTAGCGCAGGCGCATCGGCGCCCGCTCGCCGATGGCCGCGCACAGCGCCGCGAACGCGCCGGCGTGGCGGCGCACCCACGCCCGCCGCTCGGTCCACAGCACCGCGCCGTGCTCGGCGAGCGCCGGCTCCCACACCGTCGCGCGCTCCTCGCCGCGCCCGGTGCGTGCGGCGTCGCGCAGCGCCGCGTTCCGGCGCACCAGCGCGCCGCGGTACGCCTGCAGCGCCGCCAGGTAGCGGCGCGACGTCAGCGCCAGCGCCACGTCGAGGTAGCGGCGCCGCTCGCTCGGGCTGCCGGCGACCAGCACCACGTCGCCGGGGGAGAAGATCACCGACGGGAGCGCGCCGAGGGCGTCGCTCAGCCGCGGCACCTCGGCGCCGTCGATGCGCACGCGCTTGCGCTTCCCCGCGCGCTCGAAGCCGACGCCCACCGCGCGCGACGCGACGCGGTGCTCGCCCGGCAGGTCCACCTCCGCCGCCACGTGGAACCCGGGCGCGCCGAAGCGCACCAGGTCCGCGTCGCGCGCCCCGCGCACGGAGCGCAGCAGCTCGAGGTAGTAGACCGACTCCAGGAGGTTCGTCTTGCCGTGTCCGTTCTCGCCGACCACGGTGAGCCCGTCGGGGGGGACCGCCAGCTCGACCCGCTGCAGGTTGCGGAAGTCGCGCACCGCCAGCCGGCGGAGCACGACGCGCGCGGGGGCGGCGGGCGGCCCCGCGGGCTCCACGGCCGCCGTGCTCAGCGCCCGCGGAACGCCGGCGTGCGCTTCTCGAGGAAGGCGGCGGTCCCCTCGCGCTTGTCCTCGGTCGCGGCGGCGAGGCCGAACGCGTTCGACTCGTACTGCTGCGCCTCCTCGAACGGCAGGTCGTAGCCGGCGTTGACCGCCTCGATGCACAGCGCGAGCGCCACCGGCGCGTTGGCCAGCATGGCGCCCGCCATCGCCCGCGCGCGGTCCATCAGCTCTGCGGCCAGCACGACCGCGTTGGCGAGCCCGATGCGGTACGCCTCCTGGGCGTCGATGATCTCGCCGGTCAGCAGCAGCTGGAGGGCGCGCCCCTTCCCGACCAGGCGCGGCAGCCGCTGCGTGCCGGCGTAGCCGGGGACGAGGCCGAGCTTCACCTCGGGCTGCCCAAACTTGGCGTGCTCCGAGGCCAGGCGGACGTGGCAGGCCATGGCCAGCTCGCACCCGCCGCCGAGCGCGAAGCCGTTGACCGCGGCGATGGTCGGCTTGGGCGAGGTCTCGAACTTCCGGAAGACCTCCTGGCCGAGGCGCGAGCGCCGCTTGGCGTCGAGGGCGTCGGCCTTGCCGATCTCGCTGATGTCGGCGCCGGCGATGAACGCGCGCCCCGCCCCGGTGAGGATGACCGCGCCGACCTCGTCGCGCCCGCGCAGGTCGTCCATCGCCTGCCCGAGCTCGCGGATCACCAGGTCGGCCAGCGCGTTGAGCTTGTCGGGGCGGTTGACCGTCAGCACGGCGACGCGGTCGGCGACGTCGAGGGTCAGCGTCTGGAAGAGCATGGGCGGGGCGTGGCGGCCGTGGGGTGGAGGTCGACGGGCGGGGAAAGGTACCGAGTGGGACCGCAATTTGCTCCCGCCCGCCTGAGCCATGGCGCAGCAATGGATTCTGCGGAAGGGTACGAAGCGGAGCGGCTTCCGCTACGTGACGCCGGCGGGGCGGGCCGCCCCGGCGCGCACCCGCGCGCGCGCCGAGGCGCTGGTCATCCCGCCGGCGTGGACCGACGTGCACGTGGCGGCGTCGCCGTCGGCGGCGGTGCAGGCGTGGGGCTACGACGCCAAGGGGCGCAAGCAGTACCGCTACCACGACCGGGCCGCCGAGCGCGGGCAGCTGCGCAAGTACTACCGCGTGCGGCGCATGGCGCACGACCTCCCCGCCATCCGCGCCGCCGTCGCGCGCGACCTGCGCGGGCGGACGCTGACCCGCCGGCGCGTCGCGGCCGGCGTCGTGCGCCTGATCGGCGAGGCGTTCTTCCGCGTCGGCAGCGAGCGGTACGCGGTCGAGAACCGCACGTTCGGGATCACGACGCTGCGGAAGCGGCACGTCACGCTGCACGACGACCGGGTGGTGTTCGACTACGTCGGCAAGGAGTCGGTGCGGCAGCGGCAGACGGTGTGCGACCCGGCGCTGGTGCGCTTCGTCGGCGAGCTGCTGGACGCGCCCGGGCCGCGCCTCTTCCGCTACCGCGACGACGACGGCGCCTGGGCCGACCTGACGGCGCGCGACGTCAACGCCTACCTGCAGGAGGCGGCCGGCGTCCCGTACAGCGCGAAGGACTTCCGCACCTGGGGCGGGACGCTGCGGCTGGCGACCTTCCTGGCGGACCTCGGCCCCGCCGCGAGCGAGCGCGAGGCCCGGAAGAACGTCGTGACCGCGGTGCGCTGCGTGGCCGCGGAGCTGGGGAACACGCCGACCGTCTGCCGGCAGGCGTACGTCCACCCGATGGTGATCGCGCGCTACCTCGACGAGGGGGAGACGATCGCGCCGTTCCTGACGCGCGCGGCGGCGCGTCGCGCGGCCGCCGGCGCGCAGCTCCCCGAGGAGCGCGCCCTGATCGGCTTCCTCGACCGCTACTTCCCGGAGCGGCGCCGGCGGAAGGAGCGGCGGCGGCGCGCGGGGCGCGAGGACGCGGGCGACCGCCGCGACGCGCGCGCGCTCCCCGCCGAGGGACGCCGCGCTGGCCGCCGCGCGTCGCGCCGCCCATCTTGGCCGCATGGCCGCCCTCGTCTACTACGTCGCCACCTCCGTCGACGGCTTCATCGCGCGCCCCGACGGCTCGTTCGGCGACTTCCCGTGGGACCCGGAGTTCGGCGCGCACCTCCTGGACACCTACCCGGAGACGTTCCCGGCGCACCTCCGGTCGGGGCCCGTGTCGGCGGAAGGGAACCGGCGCTTCGGCGCGGTGCTCATGGGGCGCCACACCTACGAGGTCGGCGTCGACGCGGGCGTCGTCTCGCCCTATCCGACGCTGCGGCAGTTCGTCTTCTCGACGCGGCTGCGCGAGAGCCCGTCGCCCGACGTCGCCCTGGTGCGGGAGGACGCGGCGGAGGTCGTGACGCGGCTCAAGCGGGAAGAGGCGCGCGACGTCTGGCTGTGCGGCGGCGCGGTGCTCGCCGCGTCGCTGTTCGAGGCCGGGCTGGTCGACGAGGTGGTCGTCAAGCTCAACCCCGTGCTCTTCGGCGCGGGGATCCCGCTGCTGGCGCGCCCGGTGCCGACCGTCGCGCTCGACCTGCGCGACCTGCGGCGCTTCCCGAGCGGGCACGCCTGGCTGCACTACGACGTGCGCCGCTAGCCGGCGGCCGGTGGCGGGGGCGGCGCGCCGCTCCTACGTTCCGCGCGTGACCGTCCCCCCCGTCTCCGTCGTCCGCGCGCTCGACTGGTCGCCGTCGGGCGACGCGCTGCGCATCGTCGACCAGCGGCTGCTCCCGCAGGCGTGGGAGGAGCGCGACCTGCGCACGGTCGAGGAGGTGTGCGACGCCATCCGCACGCTGGCCGTGCGCGGCGCGCCGGCGATCGGCGCGGCGGGGGCGATGGGGCTGGCCGCCGCGATGGCCCCGCGCGACGGGGAGGACGCCGACGCCTGGCGCGCGCGCCTCGCGACGTCGGCCGCGGCGATCCGCGCGGCGCGCCCGACGGCGGTGAACCTGCCGTGGGCCGTGGACCGGCTGCTCGCCCTGCTGCGCGACGCGGGCGCCAAGTCGGAGGCCAAGCGGTCTTAGGAA
>NZ_JARGEK010000145.1 GCF_029211165.1 Roseisolibacter sp. H3M3-2 | reverse complement strand
GCGGCGTCAGCGGCGCCGACATGCGCCCGTGGTCGGTCGCGCTGCGCACGCTGGCCGCGGCGGCCGACGCGCTGGTGGCGGTGGCCCCGCCGGCGCGGCTGCGCGGGGTGCACCGGGACGCGCGCGCGTACGTCGCCCTGGTCGCGCTCTGGAGCCTCCGCCCGTTCCTCCCCGAGACGTTCGCGGGGGCGCTGGCCAAGCTCACCCTCGACGCCCTCGTGCCGCTGCGCGCGCTGGCCGGGCTGTGGTCGCTGCACAGCGTCGCCGACGTCGCGATCGGCTTCTGCCTGTACCTGCCGATCGGGGCGTGGCTCGCCGTGCACCCGCGCGCCGACGGGGGGCGGCGGGCGCCGTGGGCTGGGCTCGCGCTCGCGGCCGCGACCGAGCTGGCGCAGCTCGTCGTCCGCGGCCGCAGCGCCGACGTCACCGACGTGCTGGTGCAGGGCGCGGGCGTGCTGGTGGGGTGGGCGATCGTGCTGCGCGCCGACGCCCGCCGCGCGCGCCTCGCCGGGCGCGGTCAGAGCGCGCTCGGGTACGTCTCCGGCGGCTCCGACGGGTCGAGCGCCCCGTCGCGGTCGAGCGGCGCGACGGCGCGCGTGGCGTCGAAGTGGTAGACGCAGTCGAACTGCGCGCCCACGCGCGCGTGGAAGTAGTGGCTCTGCCGCTCGGTGCGCGGGCGGTAGATCACGCCGATCGCCCGCTCCAGCAGCGCGCGCGCCGACAGCGCCTCGCGCGCCGCGTCGGCGGCGTCGCCGCGTAGCGGCAGGACCGCGTTCGGCGGCGCCGCGTCGTGCAGCAGCCGCTCGATGCTCCCCGGCAGCGACGGGTTGACGCGCATGCGCCGGGCGGCGTCGCCCCAGTCGTGCGCCGCCGTCACCGTCCCCTCGTGCGTCGTGAATCCCACCAGCACCGCGTCGTCGCCGTGGCGCTCGCGGGCGAGCTGGCCCAGGTTGATCTCGCCGCCGGCGCCCATCTTGGTGGCGCGCGCGTCACCCAGGTGGGAGTTGTGCGCCCACACGACGACCTTCCCCGCGCGGCCGCGCGCGCGGAGGTGCGCCACCAGCGCGTCGAGCGTGTCGGCCATGTGCGTGTCGCGCAGGTTCCAGCTCGACGTGCGCCCGCGGAACATGCTCCGGTAGTAGCGCTCCGCGTCGAGCACCAGTCGCGCGTTCTGCTCCGCCGAGAACCGGTCCTCGGCGGCGTCCCACTCGTCGGGCGCGGCGTCCGCCTCGGTCCCGCCGTCGCGGCGGCGCAGCTCGACCAGCTGCTCCACGACCGCGTCCTCGCACGACCGCGACAGGTCGAAGCTGGCCGCGTAGCCGTACTCCTGCGGGTCCTCGCCGAAGTGCTCGAAGCAGGCGTAGCGCTGCCGCGCGCGCCGCGCCGCGTCGGGGTCCACGCGGTCGAGGTAGCGCAGCACCTCGTCGATCGACGCGTGCAGGCTGTACAGGTCGAGCCCGTGGAACCCGACCGCCCGCGCCCGCCCGACGCGCGCGTTGTGCGCGCGCAGCAGCTCGGCCAGCCGCACGACGTCGGCGTTGCGCCACATCCACTGCGGGAAGCGCCGGAACCCGCCCAGCGCGTCGTCGGCGCCGCCGCCACGCGTGCGCCCGACGACCCAGCGGTGCACGCGGTCGGAGTCCGGCCAGTCGCCCTCGACGGCCACGGCGTCGAAGCCGCGCTCCTCGATCAGGCGGCGCGTGATCGCGACGCGCGCGGCGTAGAACTCGTGCGTGCCGTGCGACCCCTCGCCCAGCAGCACCAGCCGCCGCTCGCCCACGAGGTCGAGCAGCGCGTCGTGGTCGGACGGGGCGCCGGACAGGGGGCGGGCGGCGGCGCGGACGGCGGCGGCGAGCGTGGCGTCGGTCATGCCCGCCGGCGCTGCAAGTCGCGGGCACCGGGCGCCCTTGCCCCCCGCCGCGCGCCCGCGCACCTCTTCCGTATGCGACCCCTCCTCCGCGCCCTCGCCGCGCTCCCGCTGCTCGCGGCCGCCGCCGCCGCCCAGCCCGCGAAGTTCCACGCCGCCTCGCCCACCGCGCCGCTCTCGCAGGTGGTCGAGGTCGGGAACACGATCTACCTGTCCGGCATGCTCGGCACCGCCGCCGGCGGCCAGCTCGCCCCGGGCGGCATCGCCGCCGAGACGCGCCAGACGCTGGAGAACGTCAAGGCGGCGCTCGCCCGCGTGAACGCGACGATGGCCGACGTGGTGAAGTGCACCGTCTTCCTCGTCGACGTCGCCGAGTGGGACGCGATGAACGCGGTCTACGTGACCTACTTCCCGACCAACAAGCCGGCGCGCAGCGCCATCGGCGTCGCGGGGCTGGTGCGCAACGCACGGGTGGAGATCGAGTGCCTCGCCGTGCGGGGAGCGGGCGGGGGGTGATGGGTGCGCTTGGCTCGGCAGGGCGTAGAGCGGGGTGACCCGAACCCCAGGGTACTGCGCAGAGCGGGGTGAACCGAACCAAGGAGTGGGGCGAAGAGCGGGGTACGGCGGACCTACAGCCTTGAGCCGGTAGGTCCGCCGTACCCCGCTCTGCGCACTTCTCTGGTTCGCCGTATCCCGCTCTGCGCCCTGTCCTGCAGTTCGCCGTACCCCGCTCTCCGCCGTGCTACGCGACGAGCCGCCGCACCTCGCCGCGCAGACGGTTCCGCACTCGCGCCCCGAGGACGACCCCCGTCGCCGCCAGCCCCACCACCAGCCCGATCCACAGCCCCGCCGGCCCCATCCCGCGCGAGAGGCCGAGCCACACGCCGGTCGGGATCCCGATCAGCCAGAAGCCGACGATGTTGATCACCATCGGCGCGCGCGTGTCGCCGAGCCCGCGCAGCACGCCGAGCGACACCACCTGCAGCCCGTCGAACACCTGGAAGACGCCGGCGAGCGGGATCAGCGCCGCCGTCACCGCGATCACCGCCGGGTCGGGCGTGTAGAGCCGCGCCAGCGCGCGCGGCGCGGCCAGCAGCACCGCCGCGCTCACCGCCATGAAGCCGATCCCCCACGTGCGCGCCGCGGGCGCCGCCCGCCCCGCCGCCGCGGCGTCCCCCGCGCCCACCGCGCGGCCGACGCGCGCCGCCGCCGCCGCGCCGACGCCGAGCGGCACCATGTAGGTGAGCGACGCCAGGTTGATCGTCGCCTGGTGGCCGGCCATCGCCACCGCGCCCAGGTGGCCGACCAGCAGCCCGACGGCGCCGAACGCCGAGTACTCGAGGAACTGCTGCAGCCCGATCGGCGCGCCGACGCGCGCGAGCCGCGCCAGCCCCGTCTCGCGCGCCGCGTCGCGCCGCCACGGCACCAGCGTCGGGCGCAGCTTCGGCCACGCCGTCGCCAGCAGCGCGAGCAGCATCGTCCAGCGCGCCACCGTCGTCGCGGCGGCGGTGCCGTCGGTGCCGAGCGCCGGCGCGCCGAGACGGCCGAAGATCAGCATCCAGTCGAGGATCAGGTTCACGAGGTTCGCGAGCACGATCGTCGCCACGATCGCGCGCGTCTCGTGCATCGCCTGGAGCGTCTGCCGCAGCACCACGAAGCCGAGCATCGCCGGCACGCCGGGCATCGAGAGCGCGACGAACCGCGCCGCCGGCACGACCACCTCCTCCGGCTGGCCGAGCGCGCGCAGCACGGCGGCCGCCGGGAGCATCGCCAGCGCCGTCGGCAGCGCCAGCAGCAGGGCCAGCACCGCGCCGCGCTGCACCCCCGACGCGACGCCGCGCGCGTCGGGCGCGCGCGCGGCCTGCGCCACCACCGGGTCGAGCGCGAGCAGCGTCCCGCTGGCCAGCGCCGTCACGTTGTAGACGTAGAGACTCCCGAGCGCGACGGCGGCCAGCGGGACCGCCCCGAGGCGGCCGACCATCATGGTGTCGACGACGCCCATCAGCATCACCCCGACCTGGACGGCGACCACCGGGAGGGCGAGGCGCCGCGTCTCGGTCAGCTCGGCGCGCCAGGCAGACGGCGGGGCGGGGGCGGGGCGGGGCATCGCGCGAACCGTAGCCGGCCCCCGAATCCCCGCGCAACGCGCCTGCGTAGGTTGCCCCAGATGCCGACCGCCCCCGCCGCCGCCTCGTACTGGGCGCTCAGCCGCACCCCCCGGTACAGCCTCACCCTCGCGCTCCCCCTCCTGCTGGCCTACGAGGGGCTCGCGGCGCTGCTCGGCGCCGCCGGCGGCGGGGTGCGCAACGGCGCCGACGTCTGGCTCAAGGCGCCGTTCGTCTTCCTCCTCGGCCCGCAGGGCGCGCTGGTGTTCGGCGTCGTGGTGGTGGGCGTCGCACTCACCGTCATCGTCCGCGACGTCCGCGCGGCGCGCGCGCCGCTGCGCGGCGACGTCTTCGCCGGGATGCTCGCCGAGGCGACCGCGATGGCGATCGTGTGCGGGCTGACGGTGGGGCTGGCGACCGCGCGGCTGCTCGAGACGCTCCCCGGCCTCGCGGTCGCGCAGACGGCCGTCACCTCGCTCGGCTGGCCGTCCAAGCTGATGATCGCGCTCGGCGCGGGGCTCTACGAGGAGCTGCTGTTCCGCGTCGTGCTCGTGTCGGCGCTGGTCTGGGGCGCGCGGCGCGGGCTCGGGCTGGGCCCGTCGGGCGCCGCGCTGGCGGCGACGGTGGGGGGCGCGGTGCTGTTCGCGCTGGCGCACCACGTCGGCGCCTACGGCGAGGCGCTGACGGCGCAGGCGTTCACCTTCCGCCTGCTGGCGGGGCTGTTCTTCAGCGGGCTGTACGTGCTGCGCGGCTTCGGGATCACCGCCTGGACGCACGCCATCTACGACGTGCTGGTCCTGCTCGTCCGCTGACCGTCGGCGTCCCCCGAACGGACGACGGGCCCGCCCCGGGTGAGGAGGCGGGCCCGTCGGGCCGCTGACGAACCGGGGGTCAGTGCCCGTTCGCGGGGGCCTTGGCGGCCGCCGCCGCGCCGCCGTGCTCCGCCCCGGCGGCCGCCGGCGCCACGCCGTGCTGCCCCGAGGCGGACGCCTCGTGCGAGGGCGCGCCGTGCGCCGCGTCGTTGTGCGGGAACGTCCGCATCATGACGTCGGTCGGGTGCCGGTACGTCCGGTTGTGGATGTAGAACGCCGTCAGGAAGGTCGCGACGGCGGCGACCGTCGTGAGGATCGCCGCGCCCCAGCCGCCCTTCTTGAACTCGACGTGGCGGTTGGGGGGCAGAACGGGCGAGGACGCCATGGAGCGGGCGGGTTGGGGTCGCGGTTCGGGGCTGCGGCCGGCAATCTACTCGGGTCCCTCCCCCCGCGGCACTCGGGGGACCGACGACCGGTGCGCCCCGGGCTCCCGCGACGGGCGCTCCCGCAGCGCCGCCGGCATGATCACGTCCCGCCCGAATCGCCCCCGGAGGGCGTCGAGGGTGTGCGAGAGGCGGCGGTCGCGCTCCGTCTCGACCGGCGGCTCCGGGGCCTCGCCCCCCGCCGCCTCGCCGTCGAACAGCGCCAGCTGGTCGGGCGCCGCCGCCTCGCCGAACCCCGACAGGGCGACGCCGAGCAGCCGCACGCCGACGCGCCGCGTCTTCCGGAGGCGCCGCAGCAGCTCGCGGGCGACCGTCGCGACCGCGCGGTCGCTCTCGACGGCCGTGTCGAGCGTGCGCGCCGCCTGCCGCGTCACGAAGTCGGCGTCGCGCACCTTCACGGTGATCGTGCGCGCGCGCAGCCCGTCGCCGCGCAGGTCGGCGGCGACCTTGCCGCTCAGGCGCAGCAGCTCGCGCTCCAGCTCCTCCTCGGTGTGCAGGTCGCGCGGGAAGGTGTCCTCCCGGCTCATCCCCTTCTGCACGTCGCGCGACGCCACGGGGCGGTCGTCGATCCCGCGCACCCAGGCGTGGATCCAGCGCCCGGTGCGCTCGCCGAGCAGCCCGACGAGCGCCGGCTCGTCCCACGCGAGCGCGTCGGGGACGGTCCGCAGCCCGTTGCGCGCCAGCCGCTCGGCCAGCCGCGGCCCCACGAACGGGAGGTCGCGCAGCTCGAAGCGGCGCATGAACTCGACCTCGGCGCCCGGCGGCACCGCGTGCACCCCGTCGCCGCCGGCGCCCGGCTTCGCCACCTCGACCGCCACCTTGGCGACCAGCTTGTTCGTCCCGCACCCGATCGACACCGAGAGCCCGGTGGCCTCGCGCACCGCGTCCCGGATGCGCCGCGCCGTGGCGGCCAGCGGCTCGTCGTACAGCGCCTCGGTGCCGCCGAGGTCGAGGTACCACTCGTCGATGCTCGACGCCTGCACGACGGGCGTCCACCGCTGCAGCACGGCCGCGATGGCGCGGCTGCGGTCGGAGCAGGCGTGGCGCGGCACGGGGACGCACGTCGCCTGCGGGCAGAGCCGGATCGCCCGCTGGATCGGCATCCCGCTGCGCACGCCGAACTTCCGCACCTCGTAGCTCGCCGAGCACACCACGCCGCGGCTCTGCGCCGACCCGCCGACGATCAGCAGGGTGGCCTTCCCGGCGCCCTCGGGATCGACCTGGCGCGCGACCGCGACGAAGAACGCGTCGGCGTCGACGAGGAGGATTCTCCGAGGGGGGGTGGTCATTCTCGGGGGGCGCGCTGCGGGCTGCGGACTGCGGGCTGCGGATTCTCGTGCCGCGGTGCGTCGGGTGGATCCAGCACGCATGCCGGCGGCTGCCATCCTCTGCCATGCACGCACCGGACGCGGACTTCGAACGATGGGCGGCCGAACCGGGGAACGCCAGCGCGGAGCGGCTCGTCTGGCGCCTCGCGATGTACCGGCTCGCCTGCTACGCCCTGCACACCGGCTGGGATGACGCTCTACGTCTCGCGCGCAGCCCGATCGCCGCACCGATCGCCGCGCAGCTCTACCGAGCGCTCGGGTCGATCGGCGCGAACATCGCCGAAGGATACAGTCGCGGCTCGGGGCGCGACCGCGTGCGCTTCTACGAGTACGCGTTAGGCTCCGCGCGCGAGAGCACCCACTGGTATCGCGCCGCCGAGCCGGTGCTCGGCCTCGAGGTCGCGGAAGCACGCCGAGCCATCCTGCACCGCACCACGCTCACCCTGCTCGCAGCGATCCCGGCGGAGCGCGACCGACTGATCCGCCGCGCCGAGCGGTGAGAATCCGCAGCCCGCAGCCCGCAACCCGAAGCGCCACTGCTCACCACGCGGGCACCGCCTCCGGCGCCTCCCGCCCCCGCGCCGCCACCGGCCACTTCGTCTCCACCACATCGTGCCCGCGCACGCCGTAGATCACGTCGTTCAGGTGCACGACGATGCACACGTGGTTCGGCACCACGCGCACCTGGTCGCCGATCCGCGGCTTCCAGTCGGTGCGCGACAGGTCGAGGATCCCGTGCTCCTCGCTCATGCGCGAGACCGTGACCTCGGGCCGGTCGAGCAGCGCGCCGAAGCCCGTCGTCGCGGCCGGGTCGGCGCCCTCCGCGCGCGCGCCGTCGATCGGCTCGCGCCCGAGCGCCTTGCTGCCGGCGTCGATCACCGCCTGCCCGGGGACGCTCGTGCTCACGACCGTGGCGAGCACCGTCAGCGCCAGCTCGTCCCACTCGCACGCGGCCACCGCGGCCGTCGCGCGGTCGTTGTACACGTAGGTCCCCGGGCGCACCTCGGTGAGCCCCGGCACCTCGTGCATGCGCCACGCGGCCGGCGTCGAGCCGCCGCTCACGACCTTCGGCGCCAGCCCGGCCTTCTCCAGCGCCTCGAGCGACGCGCCGAGCGTGCGCGCGAGCCCCGCCACCATCGGCTGCTGCTCGCCGATTGCCGCGCGGATGTGCCCCGGGTAGAATCCCACGCCCTCGTAGCGCAGGGGCTCGCGGTCGGCGACGAACTCGGCCAGCCGCACCACCGCGTCCGCGTCCTGCACCCCCGTGCGCCGCATGCCGACGTCCTGCTCCACGAGCACGTGGACCTCGCGCCCCACCTCGTCGGCCGCCGCCGCGAGCTGCACGGCCGTGCGCTGCGAGTCGAGCATCACCGTCAGCCGCACGCGCGGCGGCAGGTTCATCAGCCGCCGCAGCCGCGTCGTCCCGGCGATCGGGAAGGCGAGCAGCAGGTCGTCGGTCAGCTCCGCCATGACCTCGGCCTCGCGCACCGTGGCGCACGTCAGCCCGACGGCGCCCAGCCGCAGCTGCTCGGCGGCGATCCGCGGCGCCTTGTGCGTCTTGACGTGCGGCCGCAGGCGCAGGCCGTGCACGGCGGCGTACGCCGCCATGCGGTCCAGGTTCATGGCCAGGCGGTCCAGGTCGACGACCGGCGCCGGCGTCTCCAGCTGCTCGAGGTACAGGGGCATCGCGTGCGGGGACGTTCGGTGGGGGGCGCGTCGGCCCGTCCCCGACAAATGACACCACCGACCACAGGTCAGCAACCCATGACGCCCTCCGATCCCGCGCGCGCCTGGACCCCCGTCACGCTCGGCGCCGACGTCCCGGCCCCCAAGGGCGCCTACTCGCCCGGCGTGCGCGCCGGCGACTTCCTCTACGTCTCGGGGCAGGTCCCGCGCGACCCGCGCACGGGCGAGCTGGTCGGCGCGGACGACGTCGCCGCGCAGTCGCGCCAGACGCTCGCCAACCTGCGCGGCGTCCTCGAGGCGGGGGGCGCCACGCTGCGCGACGTCGTCTCGGTGAGCGTGCACCTCGCCCGCGTCGACGACTGGGGCGCCTTCGACGCCGTGTACCGCGAGACGTTCCAGCCCCCGTTTCCGACGCGCACCGTCGTCGGCGCCACGCTGCGCGGGATCCTCGTCGAGGTCACGGCGGTCGCGTACGTGGGCGGGCGGTGAGCGCGGCGCCCGGCGCCGAGTGCGCCCACGTCGAGGTGCCGCGCACGGCGCGCTACTGGCACGCCGGCGCGCGCGACGCCGCCGAGGTGTGGGTCGCGCTGCACGGCTACGGGCAGCTCGCCGAGTACTTCGTGCGCCACCTCGCCCCGTTCGCCGGCGCCGACCGGCTGGTGCTGGCGCCCGAAGCGCTGTCGCGCTTCTACGTCGGCTCGGGGGAGGGGAACACGCACGGCGCGATGCGCGTCGGCGCCACGTGGATGACGCGCGAGGACCGCGACGCCGAGATCGCCGACTACGTCCGCTACCTCGACCGCGCGCTCGACGCCGCGACCGGCGGCTTCGACCCGGCGCGTGCGCGCCTGTGCGTCCTCGGCTTCTCGCAGGGCGCCGTCACCGCCTCGCGCTGGATCGCCGCGCGCCACCGCCGCGGGCTCGCCCCGGCCGCGCGCCTCGTCCTGTGGGGCGGCGAGCTGCCGCACGACCTCGACCTCGCCGCCGACGGCGACGCGCTCCGCGGCACCGCGCTCTCCATGGTCGTCGGCGACGCCGACCAGTTCGCGACCGCGGAGGTCGTCGCCCGCCAGGCCGCCCGCCTCGACGCGGCGGGGATCCGGTACACGCTCGTGCGCTACGCCGGCGGCCACCGGCTGGAACGGGACGCGCTCGCGCAGGTCCTTCAGGGCTGAGCTGCGGGCTGCGGGCGGCGGATTCCGAACCCGCAGCCCGCAGCCCGCAGCCCGCCTTCAGCGCGCCCTCAGCGCTCCCGGAACTTCCTCAGATCCCGCCGGTCCTTCTTGTTCGGCCGCCCGGCGTCGAAGTCGAAGTGCTGCGGCGCCAGCTTCCGCTGCTCGGCGAGCCGCGTGCGCTCCGCCTCGCTCTCCGGCGTCTCCTCGTAGAGCGTGCGCGCCACCTCGGCGCTCCCACGCCGCTCGCCGGTGCCGGTCACGCGCACCTCGAAGCGCTGGTTCTGCGCCGTGATGCGCAGCGCGTCGCCGGGGCCGACCAGCTTCGCCGGCTTGGCGCGCGCGCCGTTCACGTCGACCTTGCCCCCCTCGACCGCCTCGGTGGCCAGCGTCCGCGTCTTGAAGAAGCGCGCCGCCCACAGCCACTTGTCGAGGCGCACCTTCTCGTCGTCGCTCACCCGTCGTCCTCCTCGCCCTCGTCGTCGTCCGCGTCGTCGCCGTCGAGCGCCTGCGACGCGCGCGCCACCGCGCCGGCGTAGACCGCCCGCTCGTCGTCGCGCGCGCCGGCGACCATCCCGGCCAGCGTCGGGAGCAGGGCGCGCACCGCGGCGTCGTCGGCGGCGCCCGCGAACAGGTCGCGCACCCGATCGCACGCCTCGGCCATCCGCTGCAGCGACTGCGGCGACGGTCCGGGGGCGCGCGGGCCGCCCGGGCGCAGCGCCGCCGCCCGTGCGCGCAGCGCGGCGCCGTCGGCGGCGAAGCGGTCGGCCAGGTGCTCGGCGAGTGGGTTCGACATGCGCGGAAGATAAGCGGTCAGCGCGGCTCCCCGTCGCCCGGCGGGCCCAGCACCGTGCGCACCTGGGGCGCCGCCACGCGCGACCGCGCGCGCGGCCCCTCCGCCGGCGGCCCCGAGGTGTCGTCGTCGGCCTCGGGCTGCGCGAGGTTCGCGTTGACGTACGCCGGGTCGTCGGTCACCTCGCGCACCACGTACGGCGCCAGCCACGCGGGCACCACGACCGCCGCGTCCGCCGTCGGCAGCTCGACCTCGGCGAGCACCAGGTCGCGCCCGGCGAACTGGTCGACCTCCCACGTCAGCGCGCCGTCGGGGACGGCGAAGCGGCGCTTGCGGATGCGGCGCTCGCGCGTCGTCGGCCACAGCACGGCGAACAGCGCCGGCGTCGTCTCCTCCTCCACCTCCACGCGCGCCACGCCGCTGCCGAGCTTCACGGTGCGGAAGTGGCGCACCTCGCTCCCGCGCCGCACCTCGCGCACGCGCTCCAGCAGCCGCTCCCCCGGCAGCCACCCCTGCGCGATCTCGACGCTCGGCATCCCGCGCAGCGTGTGCGGCAGGGAGCGCAGCAGGTACTTGCGCTCGATCTCCATCGGCGGCGGCGCGGTCCGCGCCGCGGTCTCCGCCTCGACCGTCGCCGCCACGCCGTCGAGCGACGCCACCAGCGCCAGCACGTCGCGCGCCAGCCACTCGGCCGACAGCGTCGCGAAGAGCTGCGCGCGCCGCGTGCGCGCGCGCCGCCGCCGCGCGAAGTCGGATCGTAGCCATGTCGTTCTGTGAGCCAAGGAGTTGAGACCACGA
>NZ_JARGEK010000144.1 GCF_029211165.1 Roseisolibacter sp. H3M3-2 | reverse complement strand
CTGCCCGACCGCGACGCGCTGCTGGCGGAGGCGGCGCGCCTGCTCGCCGCGCGCGCCGGCGCCGGCCGCCCGATCGCGCTGCTCGCGCTGGGCGTCGACCACATGGCGCGCGTCAACGCCGGCGCCGGCCGCCTCCTCGGCGACGCCCTGCTGCAGCGCGTCGCCGAGGTGCTGAGCCGCCGCACCCGGGCCAGCGACGTCGTCGCGCGGGCGGGGGGCGACGTCTTCCTCGTGCTGCTCCCGGACGTCGCCGCCGACGAGGCGTCGCGCATGGCCGAGCGGCTGCGCGTCGCCGCGGGGCACGCCCTCGCGCCGGCGCTCGAGGTCACCGTCTCCGCCGGGGTCCGCGCGGCGGCGGTCGACGGCGCGACCGCCGAGGCGCTGGTGGACGCCGCGCTCGCCGCGCTCGCCGCGGCCAAGGCCGCGCGGCGCGACCGGGTGGCCGCCGGCTGACGGCAGGCGGCCACCCGGTCGCGCCGGCTCAGTCCTCCGGGCGGACCGCGGTCACCGCGCGGCAGCGGGGCCCGTGCTCCTCGCAGTACCAGCCGTGCCGGTCGTGCCAGACGCGGTGCGGCGCCCGCTCGCTCTCGTAGCGCACCCGCCAGACGCCGCGCACGCGCGTCCGCTCCCCGCCCACGCGGCGCGCGTCGAGCGGCTCCACCAGCACCGCCTCGGGGAAGAGCTCGGTCTGCGGCGGCGTCGGGATCGGCGGGGGTGCGGTCGGGCGCGGGCGGCGGGGCGGCATGGCGGGGATGCGACGAGGGGCGAGGGACCGCATCGGTCCCCCGCCCCGTCAACTTCGCCGGGCGCCGCGCGGAGACAAGCCCCGCTCAGGCCGCCCGCGCCTCCAGGTAGCGCAGCGCCTCGTCGGCCGCCGGCTCGGTCAGCCCGCCCCTGAGCCGCTTGCGCACCGTCGCGCCCACCTTCTCGTCGGCCACGCGCGCCAGCAGCGCCTCGATGCGGGCCAGCTGCTCCGCGGTGGCGGGGCGCGGCCGCGGCGTCGCCCACTCCGGCAGCGCCGGCGGGTCCCACTTGAACCACTTCCCGTCCTTGGTGCGCGCCGAGAAGCGGCCGGACTCGGTGACCTGCGCCCACCCCTCCTCGAGGTCGTACAGGTATCGGCCGATCCCCCACTGCACCGCCGCGCGCTTCATCGCGTTCGACAGCCCGCCCTTCACCGGCTCGACGTCGCTGTTCTCGGCGCCGTCCCACTTGGTCACCCAGCCGATCTCCGCGTCGACCCAGATCGAGAGGCCGCAGATCACGCCGCCGGCCGGGCCCTCGCGGTACTCGTTGCGCCACCGGTGCGGCCCGACGGTGTCGTCGAGGCGCTCCATGATCGCGCGGTTGGTGACGTAGGCCAGCACGCGCGCCCAGGGCTTCCCGTTCTTCTCCCCGGCCTGCTGCACCCGCCACTCGATGTCCCCCGGCGCGAAGGGGTCGCGCAGCCGCGCCAGATCCGTCTCGTTCGTCATCCTGCCGTCTCCTGTTCGTCCGTCCGATTGGTGAGAGGACCCGGTGCCCCGTCGTGCGGGCACCGGGATCTCCTACCCCGAACAGGGGCCGAAGTTCGGGTCAGACTTCCATGACGACGCGGACGTCGGGGTCGAGCTCGGCCGCGGCCCGGGCGCGGGTCAGCCACGACACCACCAGGAAGACCAGCAGCGACAGCACCAGCGCCACGGCCGTGCCCGTCACCCCGGCCGGGAAGCTGAACGCCCGGAAGTAGGCCAGCGACTCGAGGACCAGGGTCACCACCAGCCCGGTGGCGATCGACGCCACCGCCCCCGCCCGGGTCGCCCCCTCCCAGTTGAGCCCGATCGCCAGCGCGGGCACCGTCGTCGACGCGAAGAGCCCCCAGCCGAACACGCCGAGGAACGCCACGAGCGCCCCGGAGCCGTGCGCGATCGCGGCCGCCGCGAGGGCGATCACGAGGGTCGAGACGCGCCCCCAGCGCAGCTCGTTGCCGAGCCGCCGCCCCATCGCCACCGGCAGGTCGTGCGTCACCGCCGCCGCACCGATGTTCAGGAAGGAGTTCATCGCCCCCATCGTCGCCGCCGCGACCCCGGCGAACACCAGCGCCGCGAGCAGCGCGGGGGTGAAGCGCAGCAGGAAGGTGGGCGTGGCCTCGTCGGGCGTCGCGAGCGGCGCGAGCAGGCCGGTCGCGACCAGCGCCTTCACCGCCACGCCGACGCCGAAGAACAGGAGCAGCACGAGGAGCAGCCCGACCGTCTTCAGGAGCGGGTACCACTTCAGCTGCCGCACGTCGCGCAGCATGTAGTACTTGTGCACGGCCTGCGGCTGCCCGAGCGCGCCCATGCCGAAGACGAAGAAGAACGACAGCGCCGCCAGCGGCGTCAGCTTCCCCCACGGGCCGAGGAACGCGGCGTCGGTCGGCGTGATCGCGCGCGTGAGCCCCCCGATCCCGCCGCCGATCGACAGCACGTGGCCGAAGACGAGCGTCGACGCGACGGCCATCAGCGTCCCCTGGAAGACGTCGTTGTACACCCCCGCGAGGATCCCGCCGGCCGCCGAGTAGGCGAGGGTCACCCCCGTCCCGACCCAGATCCCCGGCCCCACCCCGATGCCGAAGATGGCGTCGAGCACGTAGCCCATCGCGAGGCAGTTCGTCGCCATGTAGCCCACGACGCCCACGAGGATCGCGACCGCCGAGAGCCCCTGCGCCGTCGGCGACCGGTAGCGCGCGCCGATGGCGTCGGGGACGGTGAGCAGCCCGCGCACCTCGCCCAGCAGCCGCATGCGCTTGGCGAGCACCCACGCGCCGAGCACGTTGGTGACCGACGCCGGCAGCACGATGAACAGCGCCCCGAGCCCGATGTTGTAGAGCAGCCCCGGCCCGCCGATGAACGCGAAGCCCGACACCGACGTCGACACTGACGCCACCGTGAGCGCGGCGAGCCCGAGCCCGTGGCCGGCGACGAAGAAGTCGCTCGCGGTGCGCGTGCGGCGCATCGCCCACACGCTGATGGCCACGACGACGGCGAAGTAGGCTAGCGCGACCGCCACGACGGTGGGGTCGGACGCGCGCGCGACGGGCGTCACGGGCCCCGCGCCGCGCGGGCCGCGCGCGCCGCCGCCTCCACCCGCGCCTGGTCCTCGGGGCGCAGCGTCTCGGCGTCGAAGGTCAGCGCGTAGACCACGGGCAGCACGAGCGCCGGGAGCAGCCCGATCCCGTAGACGATGACGGCGGCGCGCCGCGGGAGCCCGAGCCACAGCCGCTCGCCGCCGCCGAGCCCCGCGGGCAGGGCGAGCGCGAGCCCGAAGACGCCGGCGAGCAGCGCGCCGAGCGCCGCGAAGGCCGCCAGCGTCCCGCCGGCCACCCGCCCGCGCCGCGCCGCGCCGAGCACCATCGTCGCCACCTGCACCAGCGGCACGCCGAGCGCCTTCAGCCAGGCGGCCCACGCCGGCGCCCCGCCGGCGCGGAACGCCGACGCATACGCGGCCGCGATGGCCAGGGTGCCGACGAGCAGCGCCCCCACCGCCGCGCGCGTCAGGGGGCCGCGCGTCCCGGCGTCCGTCTCGTCCATGCGAACCGCGCCTCCGCGCGCCCGGGTGGTCGCGCGCCGGCCGTCCGGCGCGCCGCGCGCTAGCTCGCACCCCACCGCGCGCCGGTCAAGGGCACCGGCGTTAGCTTTGCGGGGTGAGCCAGTCGATGCGACCCGACCTCCTCCCCGCCGGCGGCGCGACCACCGAGTTCCCGGTCTACGCCCCGGGGCAGGCGATCGACGCCGAGGGGTACGCCGTCGAGCCGCTGCGCCGCGGCATCCGCCCGCGCCGGCGGTCGACGCTGCAGCGCGTGCTCATCGGGCTCTCGGGGGGCACGCTGCTGATCATCGTCGGCGGCGTCCTCGCCCTGGCGACGCTGCTCTCCCCCATCGGCTCACGCCGCGCCGCGCGCGCCGCCGCCGAGCAGGAGCTGACGAGCGAGCTGGAGCCGGGGGAGCGCGTCCTCGGGCGCGCCTACGTCTCGCAGCGCAACTGGTGGGACAACCTGCGCGAGTCGTTCGGCGTCCTCGCCGCCACCGACCGCCGCCTCCTGTACGTCGGCGTCCCGCCGGCCCCCTGGATCGCGCGCACCGCCGAGGGGCCGCCCGAGCTGCGCTCGCAGAGCTTCACCTACGACGCCCCGTTCGTGGCCGAGGCGCGCCGCCTCTTCCTCGGGCTGACGCGCGGCGTGCTGGTGCAGACGCCCGCCGGCGACGTCGCCTTCCTGGTCGGCCGCGGCGAGGCGGCGCGCGTGCGCGACATCGAGCGCGTGGTCGAGCGCGCGCTGGCCGCCCGCACCGAGGCGCAGGAGCGCGAGACCCTCGCGCGCACCGCCCCGCCGCCGCCGCCGACCGTCTACGGCACGCACGTGGTGCGCTACGGCGAGGCCGTCATCAGCATCGCGCGGCGCTACCGCACGACGCCCGACGTGATCCGCCAGCTCAACCGCCTGCGCAGCGACAACGTCCGCGCCGGCCAGCGGCTCCGCGTCCCCATCCCCGCCGGCGCCGCCGACAGCGCCGCGCGGCCGCCCGCCGCCGCCCGCCCGCAGGCCATCACGTACTGAGGGCGCTGCGGGCTACGGGCTGCGGATCCGAACCCGCAGCCCGCAGCATCCGACGCGCGGCGCCCTCCGGGGAGCTACTGCCCCATCACCAGCGCGAACACCAGCGGCGCCACGATGCTCGCGTCGCTCTCGATCACGTACATCGGCGTCTCGGCGCCCAGCTTCCCCCACGTGATCTTCTCGGCCGGCGGCGCGCCCGAGTAGCCGCCGTAGCTCGTCGTCGCCTCCGAGATCTGGCAGAAGTAGCCCCACAGCGGGACGTTCTCGCGCTGCAGGTCCTGGTGCAGCATCGGCACCACGCAGATCGGGAAGTCGCCCGCGATCCCGCCGCCGATCTGGAAGAAGCCGATCGACGTCGACGCCGACAGCTCCGTGTACCAGTCGGCCAGCCACGTCATGTACTCGATGCCCGTGCGCACCGTGTGCACGTTCTTCACCTCGCCGGTGATCACGTGCGACGCGTACATGTTCCCCGTCGTCGAGTCCTCCCACCCGGGCACCACTATCGGCAGGTTCTTCTCCGCGGCCGCAATCATCCACGAGTCCTTCGGGTCGATCTGGTAGAACTCCTTCAGCTTCCCGCTGTTCAGGATCCGGTAGTAGAACTCGTGCGGGAAGTAGCGCTCCCCCGCCGCGTCGGCCGCCATCCATTCGGCCAGCACCACCTTCTCCAGCCGCCGCATCGCCTCCGCCTCGGGGATGCAGGTGTCGGTCACGCGGTTCATGTGCCGCGCGAGGAGCGCCTCCTCCTCCTTGATCGACAGCGTGCGGTAGTGCGGCACGCGCTCGTAGGCGTCGTGCGCCACGAGGTTGAACAGGTCCTCCTCGAGGTTCGCGCCGGTGCACGAGATCGCGTGCACCTTGTCCTGCCGGATCATCTCGGCGAGGGTGATCCCCAACTCGGCGGTGCTCATCGCGCCCGCGAGGGTCACCATCATCTTGCCGCCCTTCTCGAGGTGGCGCGTCCAGCCGTCCGCGGCGTCGACCATCGCCGCCGCGTTGAAGTGCCGGAAGTTGTGGCGGACGAACTGCGAGACCGGACCGGGCTGGGGTGCCATTGCGATGTCGTGGGTGGGTGGGGGCGGGGCGCCGGGAAGTTAACCGCTCCGGCCGGCCGGGAGCCCACGCCTGTCGGGGTTGCCCCGACACGCGTGCCGGGGGTCGCCGCGGATTCTTTCCGCATGGCCCCCGACGGGGCGCGCCGCGCAAGACCGGTACCCTACGCTCGTCCTCCGAATGACTCCAGCGACGAGCCCCGACATGTCTGCCGATACGATCGCCGACCGCCTCCGCCAGCAGATCGCCACCGCCACCTCGCGCCGCGCCTTCCTGCGCCAGGCCGGCCTGGCGACCGCCGCCGTGGGCGCGACCGGCGCGCTCGCCGCCTGCGCCCAGGGCGACGCCGCCCAGGCCAACCAGGCCACCCCGGGCGGCGCCGCCGACCACAGCGGCGGCGCGATGGCCGCGCGCCCCGCCCCCGCGGCGCCCGCCCCCGGCGGCGAGGGCGTCTACGGCGGCCTGACGCTCGAGCAGGCGCGCGCCCGCGCCGACGCCATGGACGCGATGCACGAGAAGGGCGTCAAGGCGTTCCCCGCCAAGACGCAGGGGATGGGCAACCAGGTCCTGGACCCGCGCCTCGACAAGGGCGTCAAGGTCTTCGAGCTCACCGCCCGCCCGATGAAGTGGGAGACGGAGCCGGGCAAGTTCGTCTACGCCTGGGCGTACAACGAGCAGGTCCCCGGCCCGCAGATCCGCGTCACCGAGGGCGACCGCGTGCGCGTCGTCATCAAGAACGAGCTCCCCGAGTCGACCGCCATCCACTTCCACGGCGTCGTGCTCCCGATCGCGCAGGATGGCGTGCCGTTCATCACGCAGCCGCCGGTCAAGCCGGGCGAGAGCTACACGTACGAGTTCACGGCCAAGAACGCCGGCTCGCACATGTACCACTCGCACATCAATGCCGCCAAGCAGGTCGGCTCCGGCCTCCTCGGCGCCTTCATCATCGAGCCGAAGCGCCCGCGCGCCATCGAGAAGGTCGACGTCGACTACGTCATGGTCTTGAACGACGGGGTCCACGGCTACACGCTTAACGGCAAGGGCTTCCCCGCCACCGAGCCGATCAAGGCCAAGCTCGGGCAGAAGGTGCGGGTGCGGTTCATGAACGAGGGGATGATGATCCACCCCATGCACCTGCACGGCATGCCGATGACCGTCATCGACAAGGACGGCTGGGCGCAGCCCGCGCCGTGGAAGTGCGACACGCTGAACATCGCCCCCGGCGAGCGCTGGGACGTGGTCATCGACTGCGACAACCCCGGCGTCTGGGCCTTCCACTGCCACATCCTCCCGCACGCCGAGGGCGAGCACGGCATGTTCGGCATGGTCACCGCCCTGATCGTGGAGAAGTGACGGCGCAGTGACGGACTCCCCGCCCGGCCCCGGGCCGCGGCCCCCCCAGCTCGAGCGCGCGCCCCGCCCGGATCCCGCGGCGGGGCGCGACCGCGCGCGCCCGCGCTGGCAGCGCGCCATCCTCGGCGTCCCGCTGACCGCGAAGCTGGCGGGCGCCAACCTGACCGTGCTCCTCCTCGCGGTCGCCGCGCTGGTGTACGCGGCGGGGCGCCCCGACCACCTCGACGCCTGGCTCGTCGGCGGCGCGCTCGCCCTCGGCCTCGCCGCCAACTCGCTGCTCGTGCGCTACGCGCTCCGCCCGGTGTGGGAGCTGGAGCACGTCGCGTCGCGCGTCTGGGCCGGCGACTTCGCGGCCCGCGTCCCCGGCTCCGACGTCGCCGACCGCGAGATGTCGCGCGTCGGGCGCACCTTCAACCTCCTGCTCGACGCCATCGCCCGCGACCGCGAGCGGATGCGCGCGCTGGCGCTGCAGACCGTGCGCGCGCAGGACGACGAGCGCTCGCGCATCGCCCGCGAGCTGCACGACTCGACCGCGCAGACCATCGCCGCGCTCACCTACCAGCTCACCGCCGCCGCGCGGCAGGCGGGGGAGCGCGGGCAGCCCGACCTCGAGGCCCAGCTGCGCGAGCTGCGCGAGCAGACCGGCGAGCTGCTGGAGGAGGTGCGCCTCCTGTCGCACGCCATCCACCCGCGCGTGCTCGACGACCTCGGGCTCGTCCCGGCGCTCGAGTGGCTCGCCCGCCAGACGCGCGAGCACACCGCGCTCGACGTGCACGTCGACGCCGACGTGCCGGCCGACGCGGCGTCGCTCAGCGACGCCACGGCGTCGGCGCTGTACCGCGTGGCCCAGGAGGCGCTGCGCAACGTCGAGCGCCACGCCCGCGCCGGCGCCGCGCGCCTGACGTTGCGGGCCGACGCCGGCGACGTCATCCTCGACGTCGCCGACGACGGCGCCGGGTTCGACCTCGCCGAGGCGGAGGCGCGCCGCCCCGGCATGGGCCTCTTCTCGATGCGCGAGCGGCTCGGCCTCGTCGGCGGCACCCTCGACGTCCGCACCGCGCCCGGCCGCGGCACCCGCGTCCGCGCGCGCGCCCCGCTCGACTCGCTGGCCCCGCGCCACGCCGTACCGTTCAGCCCCCCCGCCACGGAGCTCCGATGATCGAGGACGTCATCCGCGTCATCCTCGCCGACGACCACGCCGTCGTCCGCGCCGGCCTGAAGGCCGTGCTGGGCGTCGCCAAGGACATCCAGGTCGTCGGCGAGGCGTCCAACGGCCGCGACGCGCTGGCCATGATCGAGCGCCTCGACCCCGACGTCGTCCTGATGGACCTGACGATGCCCGAGATGGACGGCGTCGCGGCGACCAAGGAGCTGATCGCCCGCAAGGCGCGCACGCGCGTCCTCGTCCTCACGATGCACGCCGAGGACGAGTACCTCGTCCCGCTGCTGGAGGCCGGGGCGAGCGGCTACCTCGTCAAGAGCGCCGCCGACCGCGAGCTGGTCGACGCCGTCCGCGCCGTCGCCCACGGCGACACGTACGTCCAGCCGTCGGCCGCGCGCGCGCTGGCGCGGGGGCTCAAGCGGAAGGAGGCACACGCGGACGAGCGCGAGCGCTTCGAGCGCCTGACGGATCGCGAGCGCGACGTGCTGCGGCTGGTCGCCGCCGGCTTCAGCGCCCCCGAGATCGGCGAGAAGCTGTTCATCAGCCCCAAGACCGTCGACACGTACAAGCAGCGCATCGGCGAGAAGCTCGGCCTCACCCACCGGTCCGAGTACGTGCAGTTCGCGCTCAAGCTCGGGCTGCTGACGCAGTAGCCCGGCGCGGCCGGCGGCGCGGCGGATTGTGACGTACGTCGCCGCACGGATGCCGCACAACGTCGCGAGCCCCCGACGACCGGCGGGGTCGTCGGGGGCTCGGGAGTGGGCCAGGGAGGAGTTGAACCTCCGACCTCACGCTTATCAGGCGTGCGCTCTAACCACCTGAGCTACTGGCCCCGGAAGAGCCGCGAAGTATAGGCCGGCCAGTGGCTTCCGTCAACCGACGACGCCGCGCGCCGACCCGCGCCGGCGTGACGCGCGACACCGCCCGCGACGCGCCCCGCTGACAATCTGGAAGGGGGAATGCAATTTGCTCGGGTCGGCACCTGCGGATGAGCGCGCCTTCGTCGTAGTCGGCGGGACCGGCGCGCGGCCTCGCGGGGTATGAGCCGGTGCCGGTCGTCGGCTCCCGACCGCGCGTTCCCCTCCACGCCCCACCCTTCCGGATGCCCAGCGGACCCGTCGCCGCCGCGATCGTCCTCGCCCTCGCCGTGCTGGCGGGCGGCGTCTACCTGTTCTTCGAGTTGCGCCACCACGACGGTGGCCGCCGGCTCGAGCGGCAGCGCGACGGCGCCCGTCTTCCGCTGTTCGGCACCGACGGCGTGGTGGAGCGCAACGACGGGGCGCCCGCCCCCTCGCGTTCGTCGGCCGCGGTGGTCGTCCCGCGCACGCGCCCGACGCCGCCCGCGCCGTCGGCATCGCCCGCGGCGCCCGCCCCCGCGGCCTCCAACGGCAATCACGCCCCGCGCCCGGAGCGCAGCTTCGCGCCCCCCGAGCCGCGGCCGTCGGCCGACCGCCCGCCGCCGCCGCGCGGCACGCGCATCCCGCGCGCCCGCCCGAGCTTCGCGGAGCTGGCCGCCGCCGCGCCGGCCGGCGGCGGGTCGGCGAGCGCCGCCCTCGCCGAGGCGATGCACCACGGCGAGTCGCTGCGCTTCGCGATCCCCGACGAGGGGACGCTGCAGTTCCTCCCCGGCCGGCTCGAGGTCGTCTCCGGCCCCGATCGGGGGCGCGAGGTGCGCTTCGTGCGGACCGGCCCGGGGGACGCGCTCGAGATCACCTTCGGGCGCAGCGAGGGGCCGCCCTACCGCCACGTGCAGCTCATGGCGCGCACGGTCAGCCGGCAGCACGCCGCGATGCAGCTCGCCGACGGCCACTGGGGGCTGCGGAACATGTCCGCGACCAACCCGGTGCTGCTCAACGGGCGCGCGCTCGAGGCGGGCGAGGTCGCCCCCCTGCTCGTCGAGGGCGACCGGATCGAGATGGGCGAGGTCGTGTTCGTGTTCCACGAACGGTGACCAGCAGCGGGCGACGGCGGCGATGACGCGCGGCGGTTTCGCGGACCTCGAGTCCGACTACGAGCTCCTCGGGGAGCTCGGGCGCGGCGGCAGCGCCGTCGTCTACCGCGCGCGCGACCGCCGCCTCGGCCGCGAGGTCGCCCTCAAGGTCGTCCGCGTCCCCCCCGCCGTCGCCGGCGCCGAGGGCGACGAGGCCGTCGCCCGCCTGGCGCGCGAGGCGCGCACGATCGCGCGCCTGGAGCACCCGCACATCGTGCGCGTCAACGCCGTCCGCGAGCTGCGCGACGGGCTCGCGCTCGAGATGCCGTGCATCGCCGGGCGGACGCTCAAGCAAGTGATCGCCGACGAGGGCCCGCTCCCCCCGACGCGGGCCGCCGAGATCCTCGCCGACGTCGCGCAGGCGCTCGCGTTCGCGCACGCGCACGGCGTCGTGCACCGCGACGTGAAGCCGGAGAACGTGTTCATCGAGAACGCGACCGGCCGCGCGCTGCTCGCGGACTTCGGCGTCGCGCGCACGCACGAGATCGACTCCCGCCTGACACAGACCGGCGTCACGCTCGGCACGCCGGCGTACATGAGCCCCGAGCAGATCGACGGCGGCGAGGTGGACGGCCGCTCCGACCTGTACAGCCTCGGCCTCGTCGGCTGGGAGACGCTGACCGGCCGCCGTCCGTGGGAGGGCGAGGGGCTGTTCGCGGTGCTGCAGCGGCAGAAGCACGACGACCTGCCGCCCGTCGAGTCGGTGCGCGACCCCGCGCTCCCCGCCGTCCCGGCGACGATGCTCTACGTGCTCGAGCGGCTGATGCAGAAGGCGCCGGGCGCGCGCTGGGTCGACGCCGGCGCGGTCGCGGCGCAGCTCACGCGCCCCGTGCTGCCGTCCGACTTCGCGCAGTGGAAGCGCGCGCACGCGCGGCGCGTCGAGGCCAGCCGCGGCGCGCCGGCC
>NZ_JARGEK010000143.1 GCF_029211165.1 Roseisolibacter sp. H3M3-2 | reverse complement strand
CCGACGCCCGCCGCGCCGCGCGCGCCCCGCTAGCGCGCCCTCGCCCGCGGCGCGCTCCCGTTCGCGGTGGTGGCGGCGTCGGGGTTCGTGATCGGGTACCTGATCGTGTACCTGTTCATCCTCCCGACCGCGCTGGTGCCGAGCGACCGCCCGGTGCCGAACGTGGTCGGGATGCTCGACACCGACGCGCGCTCCACGCTCTCCGAGTCCGGCTTCGTCGTGCAGCTCGGCGAGCAGCGCCCGAACGCCTCCGTCCCGCCCAATACCGTCGTCCGGCAGTCCCCGGTGGCGACGACGCGCAAGCCGAAGGGGAGCACGGTGACCATCGACGTCGCCGTGGAGCCCTGAACTCAGATGCTGCGGGCTGCGGGCTGCGGAAGAGCCATCGGTGCCCTTCCGCAGCCCGCAGCCCGCAGCGGAACTCACGATGCCCGTCCAGATCGCCCCGTCCCTCCTCAGCGCCGACTTCGCCCGACTCGCCGACGACATCGCCATGTGCGAGGCCGGCGGCGCCGACATGCTGCACGTCGACGTCATGGACGGGCGGTTCGTTCCCAACCTGACGTTCGGCGCCAAGGTGATCGAGGCGGCGCGGCGGTGCAGCGACCTGCCGCTCGACGTGCACCTCATGGTCGTCGAGCCCGAACGCTACTTCGACGACTTCGCGAGGGCCGGCGCGTCGATCCTCACGATCCACGTGGAGACGGCGCCGCACCTCGACCGGCAGCTGGCGCGCATCCGCGAGCTGGGGTGCAAGGCCGGCGTGACCCTGAACCCGGCGACCCCGCTGGCGATGGTGGAGGAGGTCGTGGGCGAGATCGACCTGCTGCTGATCATGAGCGTGAACCCCGGCTTCGGCGGGCAGCGCTTCCTGGAGTACAGCGTGGACCGCATCGCGCGCGCGCGCCGCATGCTCGACGCGGCCGGCAGCCGCGCGCGGCTGGAGGTCGACGGCGGGATCACGCGCGACACGATCCTGCGCTGCACGCGCGCCGGCGCCGACACCTACGTGGCCGGCGCGGCGGTGTTCGGCGCCGCCGACCCGAAGGCCGAGATCGGGGCCCTGAAGCGCGCCGCGCTGGAGGTCGCGTGACCGCGCGCGGGCAGTGGACCGTCGTCGGCATCGTCGTCGCCGTGCTGGCGGCGGGGCTGTTCGCCGCCACCCGCTTCCTCGGCGACGAGCTGTACTCGGTCGAGGTGGGGAGCCGCGCGCCGGCGTTCGCCGCCGTCACGCTCGACCCGACGCCCAAGCCCGTGTCGCTCGCCGACTACGAGGGGCAGGTCGTCCTCGTGAACGTGTGGGCCACCTGGTGCCCGCCGTGCCGCGAGGAGATGCCGAGCATGCAGGCGCTCTACAAGGACTTCGCGCCGCGCGGCTTCAAGATCGTCGCCGTCAGCATCGACGACGCGGGCGCCGAGCAGAAGGTGCGCGACTTCGTGAAGGAGTTCGGGCTCACCTTCGACGTCTGGCACGACCCCGAGGGGCGGATCCAGAAGACGTACGCGACCACCGGCGTCCCCGAGAACTTCGTGATCGGCGCCGACGGCACGGTGCGCAAGAAGGCGTACGCGCAGGACTGGAACTCGCCCGAGAACCGCGCCCTGGTCACGCAGCTGCTGGCCGAGGCGGCCGCGGGCCGCTGACGTGTCGCGCGAGGACTGGACGCTCGGCCGCGGCGCGGCGGCGCTGCTCGCGGTGGTGCTGGCGGTCGTGCTCTGGCTGACCGTGCACCTGGAGCGGGCGACGCACGACTCCTCGGTGGTCGAGGCGGCGCGCGAGGCGGCCGCCGGCACGACCGCCGAGGCGACGCCGTGAGCCGGGGCGGCCGCCCGCTGCGCGTGCTCGGCATCGAGACGTCGTGCGACGAGACGTCGGCGGCGGTGGTGGCGGGGCGCGGCGACGACGTGGCGCTGCGGTCGCTGGTGATCCTGTCGCAGGACGTGCACGCGCTGTTCGGCGGCGTGGTCCCCGAGCTGGCGAGCCGCGCGCACCTGACGAGCGTGGTCCCCGTGGTGCGCCGCGCGCTGGACGACGCGGGACTCGGCCCGCGCGACCTCGACGCGGTGGCGGTGACGCACGCGCCGGGGCTGGTCGGCGCGCTGCTGGTCGGCGTCAGCTACGGGAAGGCGCTCGCCCACGCCGCCGGCGTGCCGGTGGTCGGCGCGCACCACATGGAGGGGCACCTCTTCGCGACCGCGCTGGAGCACCCGGACGCGGTGCCGCCCTTCACCGCCCTGCTGGTGTCCGGCGGGCACACGCTGCTGCTCGACGTCGCGGCGTGGGGGGAGTACCGCCAACTCGGCGCGACGCGCGACGACGCGGCCGGCGAGGCGTTCGACAAGGTCGCGAAGCTGCTCGGCCTCCCCTACCCCGGCGGGCGCCACGTCGAGGCGCTGGCGCGCACCGCGCCCCCGCCGCGCGGCGGCAAGCCGCGCTTCGCCCGCCCGATGCTGCGCGCCAACCAGGCGCCCGACGACGCCGACTACTACGACGTGTCGTTCAGCGGGCTCAAGACGGCGGTGCTGCACGCCGTGCGCGACGCCGAGCGGCGGGGCGCGCTCGACGCGGAGCGGGCGGGGATCGCGCGCGACTTCCAGGACGCGCTGGTCGAGACGCTGGTCGAGAAGACCTACCGCGCCGCGCGCGCCCACGGCCGCACGCGCGTGGTGCTCGGCGGGGGCGTGGCGTGCAACGGCGCGCTGGTCGCCGCGATGCGCCGCCGGCTCGAGCCGCGCGGCGCCGCCGTCTTCGCCCCCACCCCGCGGCTGGCCACCGACAACGCCGCCATGATCGCCCGGGCGGGGCTCTTCCGGCTGGAGCGGGGGGAGACGGCCGACCTGTCGCTGAACGCGTACGCGGCGCTCCCCATCCCCGGGCTGTCGGGGGAGCGTCGAGCGTCGAGCGGGTAGCGTCGCGCCGGTCCGCGCGGGGCGCCCCCTCCCCCGGCCGGGTATGTTGTTCCCTCGACGCTGGACGCTCGACGCTCGCCCCCTCCCGTTCATGATGCTCGCCGCCCCCTACGTCCACGCCCCGTTCTCGATCGACATCGGGCCGCTGCAGCTCACCGGCTTCGGGCTGGCGGTGCTCGCGGCGTTCTGGCTGTCGCAGGTCGTCGTGATGCGCGAGCTGACGCGGCGCGGGCACGACCTGTACTCGCAGACCACCCCCGACGTCGTCTTCGCGGCGCTGCTCGGCTTCCTGATCGGCGCGAAGCTCTACTTCGTCGTGCTGACCGGCGACCCGGGCGCGATCTTCAGCCGCGGCGGCTTCGTGTTCTGGGGCGGCTTCATGGGCTCCGTCGCCCTCTGCTTCCTGACCATCAAGCGGAAGAAGCTGTCGTTCGCGCGCTACGCCGACGTGGCCGGGATCGCGATCGCGGGCGGCTACGCGGTCGGGCGCACCGGGTGCTTCGCGGTCGGCGACGACTACGGGCGCCCCTGGGGCGGGCCGCTCGCCTTCACCTTCCCGCAGGGCGCCCCGCCGTCGACGGCGGCCAACATGCGCGACCTGTTCGGCATCCAGATGCCGGCCGGCACCAGCCCCGCCGAGGTGATCGCCGTCCACCCCACGCAGTTGTACGAGACGGCGATGGGGTTCGTGATGTTCCTCATCCTGTGGCGCCTGCGCGACCACGCGCACGCCGAGGGGTGGCTGTTCGGGGTCTACTGCGTGCTGGCCGGGGTCGAGCGCTTCATCGTCGAGTTCTTCCGGGCCAAGGACGACCAGCTGATCGTCGGCCTGACCTCGGCGCAGATCATCGCGATCGCGATCGCCGTCATCGGCGTGGTGGTCATGATCGTCCGGCGGACGCCGGGCCCGGGGGCGCCCGGGATCCACGCGGGCACCGGGGGCGGCACGACGCCCCGCGCCGCGGCCGCGCCCGCCTGAGCGGGCGCCGGGGAATCCCGAGTGCGATTGACGGCTTTGTGCACGGGTGTCAGATTGTCGGGGCGCGGTCCGGAATCCCTCCGGATGGCGCCCCGTCCCGTGAGCGCCGCCCCGTGCTGAGCCTGTTCGCCCGCCGGTCCCGCCCCGCCCGTCCGCTGACCGTCGTGTCGGCCGACGCGTCGTCGAGCGCGACGGACCCGGCGGCCGCGACGCCGCCGGGCGCCTGCCCGCTGGCCGCCTGCGCCCCCGGCGCCCGCGCGACCGTGCTGGCCCTGTGCTGCGGCCACCAGGAGGCGTGCCGCCTCCGCGCCCTCGGCTTCAGCGAGGGGACGCAGGTCGACGTGGTCGACGCCCGGCACGCGATGCTGCTCGACGTGCGCGGGACGCGCCTGGCGCTCGGGCGCGCGCTCACCGCCGGCATCACCGTCCAGCCGCACGCGGCGGGCTGACGGTGGCCTCCCCGCCCCTCGCGGCGGGCGACCTCGGCGCGCGGCACCCCGGGAGCATCGGCGGCGGAGGGAGCAGCGCGGCCCCGACGGCCGCCCCCGCCCGCCCTCTGCGGGTCGCCCTGGTCGGCAACCCGAACACCGGCAAGACGACGCTGTTCAACGCCCTCACCGGGCTGCGGCAGCGGGTCGGCAACTTCGCCGGCGTCACCGTCGAGCGGCACGAGGGGCGCTTCCGCACCCCCGACGGGCACGCGGCCCTGCTCCTCGACCTGCCGGGGAGCTACTCGCTCTCCGCCGGCTCCCCCGACGAGGCGATCGCCCTCGAGGTGCTGATCGGGCGCGGGCGCGACGTGCCCCTCCCCGACGTGGTGGTGGTGGTCGCCGACGCCCAGCACCTCGAGCGGAACCTGTTCCTGGCGAGCCAGGTGCTCGAGCTGGGGCTGCCGGTGGTCGTGGCGCTCAACCAGTTCGACGCCGCGACGGCGGCCGGGATCACGATCGACGTCCCGGAGCTGATCCACGAGCTGGGCGTCGCGGTGGTGCCCACCGTCGCCAAGCGCGGCGAGGGGATCGAGGCGCTGCGCCGCGCCATCGCGCAGGCGCCCGCGCTGCCGGCCGACGGACGCCGGTTCGCGCTCCCCGAGGCCGCCGAGTCGGCGCTGGCGCCGGTCGCGGCGCGCCTCGAGGATGCGGGGCTCCCGCCGTCGGCGGCGCGCATGGAGGCGCTGCGCCTGCTCGGCGTCGCGCACCCGGAGGCGCATCTCGCCGACGTGGCCGAGCTGCCGGCGCTGCTGGCGCGCGCGCGCGCGGCCATCGCCGACGCCGGGCTGGTGCCCGAGCGACTGGAGGCGGAGCTGCGCTACGGGTGGATCGGCGGCGTGCTCGCGCGCTGCGTGACGCGCCGCGCGCCCCGCGGCCGCACCGCCACCGACCGCGTCGACGCCGTGGTGCTGCACCGCGTGTGGGGGCCGGCGATCTTCGTCGCGCTGATGGCGCTCGTCTTCCAGTCGATCTTCACCTGGGCGACGCCGCTGCAGGACGCGATCGAGGGGGGGATGACGTGGCTGGGCGGGCGCGTCGGCGCCCTGCTGCCGCCGGGCGACCTGAACTCGCTGGTGGTCGACGGCGTCATCGCCGGCGTCGGCGGCGTGCTGGTGTTCCTGCCGCAGATCGCGCTGCTCTTCCTCTTCATCGGCTTCCTCGAGGACAGCGGCTACATGGCGCGCGCCGCGTTCCTCATGGACGGGCTGATGCGCCGCGTCGGGCTGCACGGCAAGAGCTTCATCCCGATGCTGTCGGGATACGCGTGCGCCGTCCCCGGCATCATGGCCGCGCGCACGGTGGAGAACGAGAAGGACCGGCTGGCGACGATCATGGTCGTGCCGCTCATGAGCTGCTCGGCGCGCCTCCCCGTGTACGCGCTGCTGATCGGCGCCTTCGTGCCGCCGGTCGCGGTGCTCGGCGGCGCGCTGACGCTGCAGGGCGTGACGATGCTCGGGATGTACTTCCTCGGCACGGTCACCGCGCTCGGCGTGGCGGCGCTGTTCAAGCGCACGCTGCTGCGCGGCCCGGCGCGCCCGATGATCCTCGAGCTGCCGCAATACCGCTGGCCGAGCGCGAAGAGCCTGGCGATCGGCGTGTACGGGCGCGCGTCGCTGTTCGTGCGGCGCGCGGGCACGGTGATCCTCGCGCTGTCGATCGTGCTGTGGGCGATGGCGACGTACCCGAAGACGACGCCCGACGCGTCGCTCCCCGAGGCGGCGCAGCAGGAGCAGCAGCTGGAGCGCTCGTTCCTCGGGCGCGTCGGCCACGCGATCGAGCCGGCGGTGCGCCCGCTCGGCTACGACTGGAAGATCGGCGTCTCGATCGCCGCCAGCTTCGCGGCGCGCGAGGTGTTCGTCAGCACGATGGGGACGATCTACGGCGTCGGCAGCGAGGGCGAGGCGGCGCTCCCCGACCGGCTGCGCGCCGAGCGCGACCCGGAGACCGGGCGCGCGACGTACACGCCGCTGGTGGCGATCGGGCTGATGGTGTTCTACGTCTACGCGCTGATGTGCATCAGCACGATGGCCGTCACCGTCCGCGAGGCGGGGGGTGGGCGCGTGGGGTGGCGCTGGGCGGGGGTGCAGTTCGCCTACATGCTGGCGCTGGCCTGGGGCGCGGCGTTCGTCGTCTACCAGGGCGGCCGGCTGCTCGGCTGGGGGTGAGTCGATGGACGCACAGACGCTGGTCGTCCTGCTGATCGTCGCCGCGGCGCTCGCCTTCGTGGGGCGGCGCGCGTGGGCGGCGCTGCGGCCGCGCAAGGACGCGGCGTGCGCGTCGGACTGCGGGTGCGGCGACGCGAACGCCGGGACGCGGGACTGGTCCAAGACGTGAGGCGCGGCGCCGCCGCGGCGGCGCTGGCCCTCGCGTGCGCCGGGTGCGCGCACGGCGTGCGCGACGGGGTGCGGACGCTGGTCACCCCGACCACCGCCGTCGCGACCACGAACGGCGCCAACGCGAGCCTCATCTTGGCCGCGCGCACCGACGCCGGCGTCGTCGTCGTGGACCTCGGCTGGCGCGGCGCCGAGCGGGCGCTGGACGGGGCGCTGGCGTCGCTGGGGGCCACGCGGCGCGACGTGGTGGCGGTGCTGCTGACGCACGCGCACCGCGACCACGTGGGGGCGTGGCGGGCCGTCGCGCACGCGCCGTTCCACGTGGGCGCCGGCGAGGCGGCGCGGCTCGCCGGCCGGACCCCGCACCGCGGGTGGATCCCGCGACTCGCCGACCGCCTGCGGCGCCCCGACCTCCCCGACGCGCGCGTGCGGGTGCGCGAGGTGGCCGGCGACACGGCGCTGGTGTTCGGGCGCGACACGGTGCGCGCCTTCGCGCTGCCGGGGCACACGGCGGGGAGCGTGGCGTGGCTGGTGGGCGGCGTCCTGCTCGTCGGCGACGGGGCGTCGCACGGCCCGCTCGACGGCCGGCACCGCCCCGCCCGCCGCGGCTTCTCCGACGACGCGGGGGCGGCGCGGCGCTCGCTGGCCCGGCTGCGCGCGGCCGTCGCGCCCCACGTGGTGCGGGCCGTGTGCACCGCGCACGCGCGCTGCGCCCCCGCGGACCCGGCGACGTGGCGCCGACTGGGCGGGTAGGGCTGGACTCCGGGCGATCTTCGGTGTACGTTCGGGATTGATGCGCGTCCCGGGTTGGACACATCTTGCACCATCGTCCAACCGTGGAGAACGCATGCCCGTCCAGCCGGCGGTCCCCGGCCGCCCAGACCCCGAGGCTCCCGATGCGCTCTCCGCTCCCGCGCTGCGGACGTTCTTCCGGATCGCCGACGTGTGGCGGCTGACGCCGGGCGAGCAGATGACGCTGCTGGGCGGGCCGCCGCGGTCGACGTTCTACAAGTGGCGCGAGGGGAGCGTGGGGCGGCTGCCGCGCGACGTGCTGGAGCGCGTCTCGTACGTGTTCGGCATCTACAAGGCGCTGCAGATCCTCTTCCCCGACGCGGCGCGCGCGGACCAGTGGATCCGCCGCCCCAACGCGGCGCCGCCGTTCGGCGGGCGCTCGGCCCTAGACCGGATGCTGTCGGGGAACGTCGGCGACCTGTTCGTCGTGCGGCAGTACCTCGACGCCCAGCGCGGCGGCTGGCCGTGAGCCGCGCCGCCGGCGTCCCGACGCCGGCCGAGGTCCCCGTGACGGCGGTGCGGTGGAAGCCGTGCTACCGGGTGGTCCCCAGCCGCTTCCCGCCCATCAACCTGTTCGAGCGCGTCGCCGACCCGGCCGACCTGGACGCGGTCTTCGCGGTCGAGGCGCTGACCGACGACCGCGTGCGCGCCGAGGTCGGCGAGCTGTCGCTGGTGCCGCCCGAGGAGCGCGTGACGGGGCCGGGCGCGGGGTACGTGATGGCGCCGTTCACGCACGTGGCGCCGCCGGGCGGCCGCTTCTCCGACGGCACCTTCGGCGCCTACTACGCGGCGCGCACGCTGGAGACCGCGGTCGCCGAGACGACGTACCACCGCGCGCGCTTCCTGGCCGCGACGCGCGAGCCGCCGATGGAGCTCGACATGCGCGTGCTGGTGGCGACGCTCGACGTCGAGCTGCACGACGTGCGCGGGCTGGCCGCGGAGTTCCCCGCCCTCTACCGCCCCGACGACTACGGCGCGTCGCAGGCGTTCGGCCGCGCGGCGCGCGCCGCCGGCTCGTGGGGGATCGCCTACGACAGCGTGCGCCACCCGGGCGGCGAGTGCGCCGCCGTCCTCCGCCCGCGCGCCGTCGCGCAGTGCCGCCAGTCGCTGCACCTGACGTACCGGTGGGACGGGGCGCGGATCGCGGACGTGTACGAGAAGCGGGATTGGCGGCCTCGCCGGGGGTAGCTTCGACCGCTGAACTGCGGGAGTCGTGACTGCGGGAGTCGAAAGAGCGGGAGTCGTAACGGCGCACTGCGCGGTAGCGACTCCCGCTTTGGTGACTCCCGCAGTCACGACTCCCGCTCTATCCCGGGCTGTCCGCCTCCAGGACGACGACCGCCGCCGCCGTAGTGTCCGCGTGCGTGAGCGACAGATGCATCCGCACCACCCCCAGCTCCGCCGCGCGTTCCGCGGCCCGCCCGTGCAGGCGCAGCGTCGGCCGGCCGTCCCACTCGACGACGACCTCGATGTCGCGCCAGCCGATGCCGCGCGCGTGCTCGGTGCCGGCGAGCGCCTTGTAGGCGGCCTCCTTGGCGGCGAAGCGCGCGGCGAGGTGGCGCGCGGGCTCGGCGCGGCGGGCGGCGTAGGCGGCCTCGCCCTTGGTGAACAGGCGTGCCATCGCGCGCTCGGCTTTGTCCTCGAGCAGGCGCGCGACGCGCGCGATGTCGACGAGGTCGAGCCCGACGCCGACGATCACGCGTCCCTCATCGGCCGGCGCGCAGCACGTACAGCGTCTGGCGGCGCGACTGCCCGCCGGCGCGCGCCAGCACGAGGAAGGCGCCGTTGGCGACGCGCTCGTCGAGCGACCAGGCCACCTCGTCGGACGCGCCGTCGGCGGCGCCGCGCCACACCAGGCGCCCCGTGAGGTCGTAGACCAGCACGTCCCCCGCCGCGCCGAGGAAGGGCCAGGTGAAGCGCACGCGGTCGCCGCGCACCGGGTTCTCCGACGGTGAGAAGGCGACCACCGTGCCGGGCGGCGGCGCGACGCGCGGGAGGTGCGCCGCGACCGCGACGTCGTCGACCTCCCACAGCAGCCCCTGCGCGCGCAGCTCGAGCGCCAGCGCGGCGCCGCGCACGCCGGCGACCTCGCGGCTCTCCGGGTAGTAGACCGGCGCGTCGCCGGCCAGCGTCATCACGCGCTCGGGGAACGTCTGCCCGCCGTCGCGCGACAGCCACACCGTCCCCACGCGCGACGGGCCGAAGGCGTCGCCGAAGTGGCGCGACCAGAGCGCGACCGTCACCGTGTCGACGTCGTCGGGGACGCGCACGGCGGGGGAGCGCAGCGCGCCGCTCCCGATCGACCGCCACGCCGCGCGCCCGGAGTTGGCCCCGCCGTCGAGCGTGAAGCCGCGGGGCGTCCACCCGGTGTCGGCCGGCTCGGCGCCGCCGGCCAGCACCACGTGCGCGCGCAGGCTGTCGCGCCCCGCGCGCACCGTCAGCTCGGCGAGGCGCGCCGCGAGCGTGTCGCTCACGGTGCGGCGCTGGTGGCGCCCCCCCACCGCGTCGTCGGCCGCGCGGCGCGGCGCCCCGTCGACCGTGGGGGCGGCCGGCGCGCCGACGGCGCGCGCGCGCACCGTGGGCGTCGCCGACTCGAGCGCGACGCGCGGCACGCCGTAGCCCGTGGTCGGCGAGCGCCAGCGGAGCGGGTCGCCCGCCGCCTCGATGGCGTCGAGCGCGAACGGGAGGTTGTCCTCGAACAGCGTGCGCAGCCGCGCCTCGTCCTCGGGAAACTCGAAGCCGTAGAACGTCGCCCCCTCCATCCCGCTGGAGATCTCGGGGGTGAAGGCGAGCGTGCCGTGCGCGACCGACGCGAAGTCGGTGTACTCGCCGTTGGTGGGGTACAGCTGCCACGACGGCTCCGGGCGCTGGTAGCCGAACGGCGCGCCCGGCAGGCGGTCGCGCACCGCGGGGCGCTCGTCGGTGCCGGCCAGCGCGCGGTACACCGACAGGTCGCCGGGCAGGAGGCCGTAGCGCCACCCCTCGGGATACAGCAGCAGCCCGGCGTAGGTGTGGTAGCTCACCGCGACGACGGGCGGGTGCCGCGCGTGGAAGCGCTCGATCGCCTGCACCTCGGGCTCCGAGGCCGCCGACGGGCCGCGGTACACCTCGGTGCGCGGGTCGGGCGACGAGCCCACGTCGTCGACGCCCCACCGCACCGAGTGGTTGCGGTTCAGGTCCACGCCGACCACCGGGCGCCCCGCGAGCACGCCGAACTGGCGCCGGTTCTTCCGCCAGAGGCGGTCGGTGGTGTGCGAGTACTGGTAGCCGTCGGGGTTCACGACGGGGACGACCCACACGTCGCGCCGCTGCAGCAGCGAGTCGAGGCGCGCGTCGCCCGCCGGCGGCGCGGCGAGGTGCCGCAGCAGCCGCAGCGCCATCTCCGTCGCCGCCCACTCGCGCGCGTGGTAGGTGGCGAGGAAGACCACGTTCGCGCGCCGCGGGTCGTCCCCCGCCGGCCCCACCTTGGCGGCGAGGACCGGGCGCCCCTCGGCGGTCGTGCCGAGCGTGTCGAGGCGCACGCGTCCGCCGCTCGCGCGCGCCAGCGAGTCGAGGAAGGCGGGCACGCCGCGCGCCGGGTCGTCGTACGGGCGGAAGATGCGCACCTGTGCCGCCTCGGCCGCCGCGCGCGCGGCCCCGCCGGCGCGCGCGTCGGC
>NZ_JARGEK010000142.1 GCF_029211165.1 Roseisolibacter sp. H3M3-2 | reverse complement strand
ACTTCGCGCGCCGCCGCCGCGCCTTCCTCGCGTCGCGCGCCGGCGTGTTCGCCGAGCGCGGGCTGGAGGCGGCGACCGCCGCGCGCCTGGCCGCCGACGCCCGCGAGGGGATCGCGCGCGCGCTCCCCGACGACGACGCGCAGCGCTGGGTGCCCATCGGCCCGTCGGTGGTGCGCTTCGGGCAGGCCGAGGGGCGCCCGCGCGTCACGGGGCGCATCCGCGACCTCGCGGTGAGCGCCGACGGGCGGCGCGCGTACGCCGCGAGCGCCAAGGGCGGCGTGTGGTACACCGACGACGCGGGCGCGAGCTGGTCGCCCGTGGGCGCGTTCGCCGACCGCGCCCGCGCGCGCGGCGGGATCAACAACGCCAAGACGTGCGGCGCGATCCTCGCGCACTTCGGCGCCGCGCCCGCCGACGACTACGTGCTGGTCGGCACCGGCGAGACGACGCCCACCGGGCTCACCGACGAGGACGCGCACGCCGCGTTCACGCAGGGCGGCGTCGGCGTGCTGGCCGCCGCCGCGCCGGCGCTGGCCGGGGTGGGCGACGCGGTGTGGGAGGACGAGGCGGGGCTCGCGCTGCTCGAGGGCGCGGGGATCTACCGGCTCGCGCGCCGCCCGGGCGCGACGCCGGGCAAGGCCACCGGCGCCGACGCCGACCGCGTGGTCGCCGCCACCAGCCGCGGGCTGTACATCGGCGCGCGCAGCGTCGCGGGCGGCGCGGCGCGGTGGACGTGGGCCAACGTCGACGGCTACGACGCGCTCTGGCCCGCGGGCACCACGCGCGCCGCCACCGACGTGCTCTGGCTCCCGCTCGGCGCCAAGGGGCGGATCGTGGTCGCGGTGACCGGGCGCGGCGTCGCGTACAGCGACGACGAGGGGGCGGCCGGCTCGTGGCGCTGGGTCGGCGCGCTCGGCGGCACGGCCGCGGCGGCGGCGGCGATCCGCGGGCGCGCGAGCCTCGGCGGGCCGGTGGGCGGGCGGCTGTACGTGCTCGGCTCGCGCCGCGCGGTCGACGACAGCGACGTGCCGACGGTGTGGCGCGTGGCGGCGATCCTCGGCGCCGCGCCGGCCGCGGTCGTGGTGGCGGGCACGCCGGGGAACCTCTACCCCGGGCAGCGCGACTACGACCAGGCGATCACGGCGATCGACGCCGACGGCACCGACCGCGTGTACCTCGGCGGCAGCACCGTGCGGCCGCTCGGCGCCAACGGGCAGTGGGCCGCGTCGCTCTGGTGCTTCGACGTCGACGCGACCCCCGCGCTGGTCCCCGCGTCGCGCGTGTCGCGCGTCGGCGCGGCGGCGGCGCCCGGGGCCGCCGAGGCGGGCGCCGACGTGCCGGGGCTCATCGGCAACGACGTGCACGCCGACGTGCACGCCGTCCGCGTCGTGCGCCCCGGCGGCGCGGCGCCCGACCGCGCGCACGTGTGGGTCGGGTGCGACGGCGGCGTGTTCGCGTCGGCGATGGGCGGGCGCGTGAACTCGTTCGCGGCGCGCGCGGCGGGGCTGGCGACGCTGGAGCCGGGCTACGTCGCGCCGCACCCCACGTCGAGCCAGTGCGTCGCCATGGGCGCGCAGGACAACGGCGCGCAGGTGCGCGTCGGCGACACGGTGTGGGAGGCGGTGCTGCTGGGCGACGGCGGCGGCGTCGCCTTCCACCCGATCCGCTCGGACCACCTGGTGGCGCAGTACACCGAGGGCGTCTGGCTCGGCCGCCCGGCGTCGGGGTTCCGCGACCCGCTGCGCCGCAAGAACGGCGGCTCGTACGCCGCCGACCGCGAGTCGGGGCTGGCCGCCTTCTACTCCGGGTGCGACGCGGTGCGCGCGTCGTCGTCGGTCGGGCGCCTCGCCGTCGGCACCACGCGCGTGTGGGTGAGCGACGACGTCGGGAGCAGCTTCAACACGTGGGGCGTGATCCCCGCCGACGGCGGCGTGCTGGTCGACGCGCGCCCGCTCGGCACCGACCCGCCGACGCTGCAGACGGTGGGGATCCCCACGCCGTCGCTCGGCCGCGTGGTGCAGCTGCGGTGGGCGTCGCCGACCGTGCTGCTCGCGCTCTACGAGGACGGGATCGTCCGCTACACGGAGGACGCGGCGACGCGCGCGTGGACGGCGACCGAGCTGCTCCCCGGCACCGCCGGCGGCGCGCCGACGCTCGCGGCGACGCCGGCCACCGACATCCGGCCGGTGCCCGACACCCTCGACTTCTACCTCACCACCGTCGGCAACCGGCCGTCGCCGCCGGGAACGCGCGCCGACACCTGCCTGTTCTACGAGTCGGCGTCCGACACCTTCCACCGCACCGGGCTGCGCGAGGCGCTCGACGTCGGCGGCGTCGAGGGGCCGCTCGACCCCGCGTACGCGGTGGTCGTCGACCCCGCGCACACGCACGAGGTCTACGTCGGCACCGTGACCGGCGTGTGGAAGGGGACGCGCACCGGCCCCGGCGCGCACCGGTGGGACCCGTTCGTGAAGGGCTTCCCGCAGGCCACCGCGCAGGACCTCGCGGTGTGGCGCGACCCCGCGGGCGGCGAGGGGGCGACGCGCCTGCTGCGCGCGGCCGTGCAGTCGCGCGGCGTGTGGGAGGTGCGCCTCGACGCCGACGAGGCCAGCCGCACCTACCTGCGCGTGCACGCCGGCGACGACCGCCGCCGCTTCCCGACGCCGATGGCCGACCCGCGCCGCGCGCCGGGCGACCCCGACGTGTTCGTCGCCGCGAGCCCCGACGTGATGGTGCGCCCGCGCGCCGCGCCGGCCGCGGCGCCCGCGTGGCCGTTCGCCGACGCGTCGGTGATCGACGCCGGCAACGTCCCCGCGCACCAGCTGTGGACCTTCCAGACCGCGTTCCGCTGGCACTACCCGAGCGTCGCCGCCGACGGTCGGTGGAGCGACCCGCTCGGCGACCTGATCGAGCTGCACCGCGCCACGCTCGGGCTCCCGGCGGGGCGCATGGTCGACCAGGCGCTGTGGGCCGCGGTCGTCGGCGGCACGCGGCTGTCGCCCGCCGGCGCCGTGTCGACGCAGCCGGCGCACCCGCTGGCGGTGTACCGCGCGCCCTGGCAGTCGCCGGCGGCGATGGACGCGCTGGCGACCGAGATCGACCTGCTGGAGAGCGTCGTCCCGCGCCGCCCCGACACCGAGCCGTGGGTCACCTTCCGCGAGCCCGCCACGGTCGACGTGCTGCTGCACCACCGCGACACGCGCCCGCTGGCGCGCGACGACGCGTTCGTCGCGCTGCTGTGGCGCGAGGGGGCGACCACCGACGCGCTGCTGGCCAGCGCCGTCGGCGACCTGGGGACGTACGTCGGCCGGCTGCTCGCGGGGACGCCGACCCCGGCGCCGGCCGGGTGGACGCTGGCCGGCCCCGGCGCCGGCGGCGCGCTGGTGCGCCTCCCGCACACGCTCGACGCGCGCATGCCGCGCGCCGTCTCCGTCGACGTCGACCTCTCGGGGGTGACGGCGGGGAACCGCGTCCTCTTCCTCGCGGTCGCCGGCTCGTCGGTCGACCCGTGCGGCGCCGCGCCCGTCGGCGCCCCGACGACGGCGGCGCAGCTCGTGCGCGCGTGGCCGTACGCGGCGCTGCGCATGGTCCAGGTGTTCGACCGGTGAGCCGCGCCGCCATCCGTTCGTCACGCCGCCCGACCCGACGGCGCACGGCGTGACGCCCCGCGCGGCCGGCGTGACGATCTCCCCCTCAAGTTTTCACGGAAAGTCGCGCGGAGGTGCTCAAGTCCGATCATGACGGTGCCGACACATGACGGCGAGGCCATCAGAGGAGTCGCGACGCCGCGACCGTCCGGGCCTCTCCACACACGCCCCGACCGTCATGCCGAGCTTCCACGTCTCCCGCCCGCGCGCCCTCCGCGCCCTCCACCTGCCCTCGGTGGGCGTCGCGCTGCTCGGCGGACTCCTCGTCGCCTGCGGCGACGCGCCGTCGGCGCCGCGCGGCGGGCCGGCCCCCTCGGCCGCGCCGCGCCAGGCCGTGTGGTCGGTGGGCGACACGACGTACACGACCTTCACGTACACGCCGGCCGCCGCGCTCGAGCAGGGCTTCGCCAACGCGCACAAGCTCTCGATGCCGGCCGGCGCGGTGTGCGACCCGCAGACCTCGGGCTACGGGCCGTCGCTGTGGGACGCCGCCTGCACGCCACTCGCGCAGCCGATCACCTTCACGGCCAAGAGCTGGACGAGCGCCGCCGGCCGCCCGCGCATCACCTTCAGCCCCGACGTGCGCTTCGTGCCGGGCAAGGTGGTGACGCTGCGGCTGAAGGACGTGCAGGCCTCCGACCTCGGCGTCGGCGCGCTGGTGTGGTGCCCGCAGAGCGGCGCGGCCTGCGTCGACGAGGGCGCGACCGACGCGAGCCTCGCCACGTACTTCAGCAAGAACGAGATGTTCGTCTTCCGCCGCCTCAAGCACTTCAGCGGCTACACCGTCGTGGTCGACCGCGCCGGCGGCGGCGAGGATAACGGCTTCGGCTTCTGAGCGCGGGTCCCGCGCGGCACGGCGAGACGGGGCGGCGGTCCGCGTGGACCGCCGCCCCGTCTCGCGCGCGTCGGCGTCACGTCCGGGGTCGCGGCGCGCGCGGCGTGACGCGGCTCGCCCGTCGCGTGACGGCACGTCGCTCAAGTTTTCTCGCCGACTCGTACGGAACCGCTCAAGTGCGGCCGCCGTCGGGTCGACACCTGAACGCGACGACAGCAACGCCCTCCTCACGTCTCCCTCCGCGATGACCTCCGCTCGTATCCGTCCGCTGATCCTGGCCGCCGCCGGCGCCGCCCTCCTCTCGACGATGGTCGCCTGCGCCGAGTCGCCGCTGGCGCCCGTCGCGCCGGAGGCGCCCGCCCCCGCCGCGGCGCCGCAGCGCGGGCTGGTCTCGGGGACGGTGCAGACGCTCACCAACGTCGCGGGGCTGCGCTGGACCGCGCCGGCGACCCGCGCCTCGGCGACGAAGGTCATCGGCGCCGGCGGCGGCACGCTCACCGTGGGCGGGCTGACGATGATCGTGCCGCGCGGCGCGGTCGCGGGGAGCACGACGTTCACCGTCACGCGCCTCCCGGGCAGCGTCGTCGCGTACGACTTCCAGCCGCACGGCATCCGCTTCGCGCAGCCCGTGACGCTGCGCGTCGCGACGCTCGGCACCGGCATCGGGCTGCTCCCGACGCTGACGGGCGTGCAGGGCGCGCACTTCGTCGACGAGGCGTCGCTCAACCAGGCGGCCGGCCGCGCCGCCGTGACCGAGCTGCGCCCGGCGCGGGTCGACCTGCTCGGCGTGACGTTCGACGTCACCCACTTCAGCGGGTGGATGGTGTCGACCGGCCGCTCGGGCGGCGACGACAACGGCTTCGAGTGAGCGGCCGACGCCCCGGCGTGCGGCTCTTCAGCTCCCTGCGCTGGAAGACGCGCCTCGCCGCACTCGCCGCCGTCGCCATGACGCTCGCCGTCGTCGCCTGTCTCGGCCCGCTCGGCGAACCGGGGGCGGAGCCGGGCGCCGACCGACCGCCCCGCGCGCGCTAGCGCGTGGGGGCGCGGCCCGGCTACAGCGTGATCGTGGACCGCAGCCGCGCCCACCCCGACACGGGGACCTGAGGCGCGCGGGCTCGCCCGCACCGCGGCCCCGACGCGTACATTCGGGGTGATGTCGCACGCGCCTCGCCCCGACCGCCCCGCCGACGCCCCGCCGGACTCCGTCCCCGGCGGGGCGTCGTTCACGGTCGAGGCCGCCGAATCGGGGGAACGGCTCCGCGCCTTCCGCGCCGCCGCCGAGGGCGCGCCCGTCATGCTCGGCCTCACCGACGGCCGCGGGCGCTGCGTCTACTGCAACGCCGCGTGGTACGCCTTCACCGGCCAGTCGGAGGAGCGCGCGCTCGGCGTCGGGTGGCTCGACGCCGTGCACCCCGACGACCGCGCCGACGTCGAGCGCGCGTACCGCGAGGCGCACCCGCGCCGCGAGCCGTTCCGCGTCGAGTGCCGCCTGCGCCGCCGCGACGGCGCGCCGCGCTGGGCCATCGGCATCGGCGTCCCGCGCTTCGGCGAGGCGGGCGACCTGCTCGGCTTCCTCGGCGCGTTCGTCGACGTGCACGAGCGCCACGAGGCGGAGCGCCGGCTGCGCGCGAGCTACGGCGAGCTGGAGGCCGTCTACCGCGCCGTGCCGGTCGGGCTGTGCGTGTTCGACCGCGACCTGCGCTGGGTGCGCATCAACGAGTGGCTGGCGCAGCTCAACGGCGTCCCCGCCCAGGCGCACGTCGGCCGCCGCCCGAGCGAGGTGCTCGGCGCGCTCGGCGTCGAGGCGGAAGCGATGCTGGCCCGCGTGCTGGAGACCGGCGAGGCGGTGCGCGACGTCGTGCTCGAGGGCGAGACCCCCGCCGACCCGGGCGTGCGCCACACGTGGATCGAGCAGTGGCTGCCGATCCACGCCGAGGACGGCACGGTGCTCGGCATCAGCGTCGTCGCCGAGGACGTGACCGAGCGCCAGCGGTCGGCGGCCGAGCGCGAGCGGCTGCACGAGGCCGAGCGGGCGGCGCGCGCGCGCGCCGAGGCGAACGAGCGGCGGCTCGCGCAGCTGCAGCGCGTCACCGCCGTGCTGTCGGGCGCCGCGTCGACGGGCGAGGTCGCGCGCGCGGTGCTGGAGGTCGGGCGCGACACCTTCGGCGCCGACGCGGCGACCATGGTCGAGGTGGTCGAGGACGACGCGGGCGCGGCGGGGCTGCGCACGGTGGGCTCGCTCGGCTTCGTCGAGGAGCCGCGCGCGCGGTGGGACGCGCGCCCGCTCGATCCGTCGTCGCCGATCGCGCAGGCGATCCGCGAGCGGCGCGTGGTGTCGTACGCCACCGCCGCCGAGCGCGCCGCCGCGTGGTCCGCCGCCGCGCCCCCCGACGTCGAGGCGGCGGTGTTCGTCCCGCTGCTGCTCGAGGGGCGCGCGGTCGGCGGGTGGGCGCTGGCGTTCGGCCGCACGCGCACCTTCGGCGACGACGAGCGCGAGTTCCTGCTCACCCTCGGCCGCCAAGCGGCGCAGGCGCTGGAGCGGGCGCGCCTGTTCGAGGCCGAGCGCGCCGCGCGCCGCCGCGCCGAGACGCTGCAGGGGGTGACGGCCGCGCTGGTGCGCCTGCGCACGCTGGAGGAGATCGGCGCCTTCGCGTCGCGCGAGCTGTGCGGCGTGCTCGGCGCGCGCATGTGCTGGGTGACGCGCCTGAGCGACGACGGCGCGTGGCTGGAGACGGTCGGCGTGCACGGCGTCCCCGAGGAGACGGCGCGGCGCTGGCGGCGCTTCTCGCTGGCCGAGGCGGTGCCGATCGCCGACGCGGTGCGCGAGGGGGCGCCGCAGTGGTGGCCCGACCTCGCCGCGCTGCAGGCGGCCTACCCGCACTACGCCGAGAGCGCGTCGGCGATCCAGCGCGAGGGGACGGCGACGCTGCCGCTGTTCGTGGGCGAGGGGGCCGACGCGCGCCCCGTGGGCGCGATCTCGCTGGGCTTCGGCGCCCCGCAGCGGTTCGACGCCGACGCGCGCGGCTTCCTGCTCGCGCTGGCGCAGCAGTGCGCGCAGGCGATCGAGCGCGCGCGGCTCGCCGACGCGGCGGCGCGCTCGCTGGCCAGCGCGGAGCACGAGCGCGCCCGCGCCGAGGAGGCGAGCCTCGCCAAGAGCGGCTTCCTGGCGACGATGAGCCACGAGCTGCGCACCCCGCTCAACGCGATCGCGGGGCACGTCGAGCTGATGGAGATGGAGCTGCACGGCCCGGTGACGCCGGCGCAGCGCGAGGCGCTGGGGCGCGTGCAGCGCGCGGGGCGCCTCCTCCTGTCGCGCATCAACGACGTGCTGAACTTCGCGCGGCTGGAGAGCGGCCACGTGGCGTTCGACGTGCGCCCGACGCCGATCGCCGAGGTGGTGCGCGAGGTGCTCCCGCTCGTGGAGCCGCAGCTGGCGTCGCGCGGGCTGCTGCTCGACGTCGAGGTGGACGGCGAGGCGACGGCGCACGCCGACCGCGAGAAGCTGGGGCAGGTGCTGCTCAACCTCCTGTCGAACGCCCTCAAGTTCACCCCGCGCGGCCGCGTCGCGCTGCGCCTCGCCGCCGACGCGACGCACGTGCGCGTGACGGTGCAGGACTCCGGGATCGGCATCCCCGCCGCGCAGCGCGAGCGGGTGTTCGAGCCGTTCGTGCAGGTGCGCTCGGGGCTCACCCGCGAGCATGAGGGGACGGGGCTCGGCCTCGCGATCAGCCGCGACCTCGCGCGCGGGATGGGCGGCGACCTGACGGTGGAGAGCGAGGAGGGGAAGGGGAGCACCTTCACCGTCACGCTCGGGCGGGCGGAATATCCGGAAGACTGATACGGCGTTCTCTGGTACGGCGTTCTCAGGTACGGCGTGGTCTGATAGGGCGTGGTCCGGTACTGCGTGTACTTCGACCAACAGGTGCAAGTCACGCCGTACCTGAGAACGCCGTATCAGACCACGCCGTATCAGACCACGCCGTACCAGGTCTCACCCGAAGATCACGCACACTGGCGCCGGCACCTCCACCGTCTCCCCCGTGGCGGACAGCCGCCCGTCCGCGCCGACGGCGAAGGTGACGATCGCATCGCTCCCCTGGTTGGCCGCGTGCAGGAACCGCCCCGCGGGGTCGAGCGCGAAGTTGCGCGGGCGGCGGCCGCCGCTCGGGGTGCGGTCGGCCCACGTCGGGCGGCCGGCGGCGTCGAGGGCGAAGCGCGCGATCGAGTCGTCGCCGCGCACCGACGCGTAGAGCGCGCGCCCCGACGGGTGCAGGTGCAGGTCGGCGGCCGTGCTGCCGGCGGGGGCGGGGGTCGCGAGCAGCGGGAGCACCACGCCGTCGGCCGAGAGCGCGCCCGTCGCCGGGTCGAACGGCAGCGCCGCGAGGGTGAGATCGAGCTCGTTCACCACGTACAGCGTGCGCCCCGACGGGTGGAACGCGAGGTGGCGCGGCCCCGCGCCCGCGCCCGCCGCCGCGCCCCCCGCCGGCGCCAGCGTCCCCGCGGCCGCGTCGAGCGCGTGCACCGTGACGCGGTCGAGCCCGAGGTCCGTCGACACCGCCCACCGCCCGCCCGGCGCGGGGATCACGCAGTGCGCGTGCGGCGCGTCCTGCCGGTCGGCGCGCGCGCCGCGCCCCGCGTGCTGGTCCAGGAAGCGCGGCCCGGCGATCCGCCCGTCGGCCGCGAGCGGGAACGCCGCCACGCTCCCGCCGACGTAGTTGGCGACCATGAGCAGGCGACCCGACGGGTCGACCGACGCGTAGCACGGCGCGCCGCCCCCCGTCGGCGCCGCGTAGCCGAGCGGCGCCAGCGCGCCCGTCGCGCGGTCGACCGCGAACGCGCGCACCGCGCCCGTGGCCGCGCCGTCCAGCCGCGTCACCTCGTTCACCGCGTACAGCACGCGCCCGTTCGGGTGCAGCGCGAGGTACGACGGGTTGGGGCCGACGGCGGTGGCGCCGAGCGCGGTCCAGCGCCCCGTCGCCGCGTCGGCGCGGAAGGCGTAGACGCCGGCGCTGCGCGTGTTCTCGGTGTACGTGCCGACGAAGACGAGCGCTCCGTCGCGCGACGGGGACGCGGCGCGGCGCGCGCAGCCGGCGAGGAGGCCGGTCGTGCCGGCGGCGAGGAAGGTGCGGCGGTCCATGGGGCGCTCAGTCGGCGGGGGGGCGCGCCGCGGCGCGCTGGGCGGCGAGGCGCTTGGGCGCCACCGCGGCGTAGCTCTCCTCCAGCCACGCCGCGTACGTCTCGAGCGGCGCGTCGCGCCCGGCGTCGGCGCGCACCGTCACCCAGCCGTGCTTCCCGAGCCCGTAGCCGGTGGGCTCCGTGCCGGGGAGCTCCAGCGCGTCGGCGGCCGAGCGCGGGAGCTTCACCGAGAAGCTCGTCACGCCCCCCTCGGCGCGCAGGAAGAGGAACGCCTTGCCGCGCACCTTCAGCGCGCGCTCCCCCCACGGGAAGTCCTCCGTCGCCTCGGGGAAGTCGAGGGCGAGGGCGCGCAGCCGCCCCGCGAGCGAGCGCGGGTCGAGCGGCGGGGGCGGGGGGGCGGCGTCGGGCGTCATGCCAGGAGCTTGAGGTAGCGCACGGTGTCGGGCGCGTAGCCCGCGCGCTCGTACACGGCGCGGGCGCGCGCGTTGGCGGCGAACACGTTGAGCGTCAGGAAGCGGTGGCCGCGCGCCGCCGACCACGCCTCCACCGCGCCCAGCAGCGCGCGGCCGACGCCCCGCCCCTCGGCGTCGGCCGCCACCGCGAAGATCGCGAGGTGGCCGTGCGTCTCGCGCGTGAAGTAGTCCGCCGCCTCGTGCGCGAGGGCGAAGCCCGCCACCGGGAGGCCGGCCGCCGCGGCGACCAGCAGCGTGGCGTCGTCGCGCGGCGCGTCCAGCGCCGCCGCGAGCGCCTCCCGCTCCGCGGCGTCCATCGCCTCGGGCGGGCGCAGCGGCGCGGGGCCGAACGCGCGGAGGCGCGGCACGAGGGCGAGGATCGCCTCGCGGTCGGCGGGAGCGGCGACGCGGATCTCGACGGGCATCGGCGGCGAAGTTAGCGCGCCGCGGACCCGCCCGCACCGCCGCGCGGCGCCAGCACCTCCCGCTCCACGATCGCCGCCAGCGCGTCCAGCCACCCCGGGTCGGCGAGGTGCAGCGTGCGCACCCCCGGCAGCGGCGCGGCGCGGTCGGTGAGCACCGCCAGCCAGCGCGCGGCCTCCGGCGTCCCCGGCTCGTACAGCGGCGCGTCGTGCGCCGCCTCGCGGAACACCTCGACCCGCGGCAGCGCGGCGCGCTTGAACCCCTCGCACAGCACGACGTCGGCGTCGCGCAGGTAGCGCTCGGCGATCGCCTCGGGCGGCAGCTCCTCGTCCCACCGCATCACGAGCGCGAGCTTGTCGGGCGCCGCCATCACGACGCGCTCGGCCAGCCCCTCGTGGTAGTGGCGGTACGTGTCGGTGGTCGACGGGTCGATGTCGAAGGTGTGGTGCCCGTGCTTGATCGTCATCACGCGCCGGCCGCGCCGCGTCAGCTCGGCCGCCAGCCGCACCAGCAGCGTCGTCTTGCCGCTGTGCTTGCGGCCGACGATCGCCAGCATCGGGGGAGTCGTCATCGGGGGAGCCGCGCCTCCGCGCGCGAGAGGTCGTCGGGGGTGTTGACGCCGAGCAGGAGCGCGCGCGGGTCGCCGTGGCGCGCGACGTCCGCCGGCGCGAGGCGGCGCGCGCCCACGGCGTCGGCGAGCGCGC
>NZ_JARGEK010000141.1 GCF_029211165.1 Roseisolibacter sp. H3M3-2 | reverse complement strand
GTGCGCCGGCGACGAGGGCGCGGCGGCCGCGCAGCCCCCCGCGCCGCCCGCGGCGCGTCCGGCCGACGTGGCGTCGGTGGACGCGATCCTCGCCGCGCTCTACGACGTGATCTCGGGGCCCGCGGGGCAGAAGCGCGACTGGGACCGCATGCGCTCGCTGTTCGCGCCCGGGGCGCGCCTGATCCCGACCGGGCGCGCGCCCGACGGGACGTTCCGCCTGCGCACCTGGACGGTCGACGAGTACGTCACCAACGCCGGCGCGGGGCTCGAGGCCAACGGCTTCTTCGAGAAGGAGATCGCGCGGCGCACGGAGCGGTACGGCAACGTCGTGCACGCGTTCAGCTCGTACGAGAGCCGGCGCGCGGCGGGCGACGCGCAGCCGTTCGCCCGCGGGATCAACAGCATCCAGCTGTGGAACGACGGGAAGCGCTGGTGGGTGGTGTCGGTGTTCTGGGAGGGGGAGCGGCCGGACAACCCGATCCCGCCACAGTACCTCCCGGCCCCGCGCTGACGGGCCGAGCGCTCCGAGCCAACCGCGAACGGGGGCGGCTCGGTGGCGTTCGCCCGGGCGCCGGCGGCGGGCTACTGCTGGCCGGGAGGCGTGCCGGAGTTGCCGTTCCCGTTGCCGTTGTTCCCGTTGCCGTTCCCGCCGGCGCCGTTGCCGTTGTTCCCGTTGCCGTTGTTCCCGTTCCCGCCGTTGCTCGACGCCACCGCCGCGCCGGCCGTGCTCAGGGTGGTCGAGGAACTCGACCCGAGCAGCCGGGCGGCGCCGATCACCACCACGGCGACGCACGCCACCAGCAGGGCGTACTCGACCAGGGTCGCGCCGTCGTCGGCGCGGGGATCGCGGAACATGGCAGATCGGTAAGGGGAGCCCCCAAGATTGGCCGTGTACGCCACCGCGCAAGGTCCGTGACGAAAATCACATGACAAACTCGACCGTCCACCCCCGGGCGGCGGGCTCCACGAACCGGACGAGCGCCTCACCCTCCGCCTCCAGCTCCCCCCGCACCCGCCGGGAGAGCGCCGCGAACGGCCGTACGGCGAGGGCGGCGGTCCCGCGCTTCACCGCGACCCCCCAGGTGCCGGCCACCCGCCCGTCGACGAGGAAGGTCGCCGCCACCATCAGGTTCTTCGAGAACACCAGCGGCCGGTGCGCCTCGTCGATCACGCGCGACCGGTCGTCGTGGGCCAGCACCAGCTGGTCGAACTCGGGGAGGTAGCGCACGGGCGCCGCCGCGTCGCCGCCAGGGCGCGGGGCGTCGGGGAGGTCGAACAGCTCGCGCCCGCGCTCGTCGCGGAAGGTCGCCAGCTCGTCGCGGAGCGCGGCGAAGGTCGCCCGCAGCCCCTTCAGCCCCGACCACGTCTGCGCGTCGGCCACCGACGCCGGGCCGTAGGCGGCGAGGTAGCGGCGGACGAGCGGCGCCGGGTCGGGGTCGGCCGCCGTCGGGTCGCCGAGCGACGGGTCGCGCAGCCAGTCCTCGGCCGGGCCGAACGGCGCCTTGGCGTCCCACCCCCACGCGGCCCCCTCGGCGGGGAGCTGCACCAGCGGGAGGTGCATGCGGACCGTGTAGCCCATCGCCCGCACGTCGGCGCCGGGGAAGCGCGCGGCCAGCCGCTCGCGCAGCGCGTCGAACGGCATCGCCCCCTCGGCGCGCAGCAGGCCGAGCGCCGCCGCGCGCGCCGCCGCCGGGTCGGGGCCGTCCGACCGCCCGCCGACGATCGAGGCGCCGGCGGCGGCGAGCATCCCGGCCAGCGGGCCGCGCCACGCGCGGTAGTCGTCGGCCGTCAGCAGGTGCAGCGTGCCGCGCATCGCCGTCGCGCGGACGACGGCGCGGTCGTGCGCCGCGCGCGGCAGCGCGTCGCGCGCGAGGCCGTCGATCCGCGTCCACAGCCCGACGAAGGGCGGGCGGGCGAGCTGCGCCTGCATCCCCGCCAGGTCGTGCACCACGCGCGCGACGGGCGCGGCGGTGCGGGCGAGCAGGTGCTGCCGCGCGAGGGTGGCGCGGCTCAGGTCGAGGCGGGAGAGCGTCGGGGCGGGCATGCGGGAATGCTGTCCCGGCGCACGCCCCCGCCGTCAGCCCCCCGCCGGTCCGCCGTCAGCGCCCCGGGCGCGGGCGGCGCATCGTCACGCGCAGCGGGTCGGGGACGCCGCCCACGACCACGTCGAGGATGCCGCCGCTCAGCAGCCGCGCGTCGACCGTGAGCGCGGGCTCGCCCGTCCCGGCGCGCGCCGGGAAGGTCAGGCGCAGGCAGCCGCCGTCGAGCGTCCCGGTGCCGCCGGCGCGCATCACGCCCGAGAAGGCGAGGTCGCCCTGCAGGCGCGTCCCGTCCTGCACGATGCGCAGCGTCGGCGGGCGGTCGCCCTCCGTCCACCAGTCGCCGCCGACGGGGGCGGGGACGGCCGACAACTCCATCGGCGCGAGGCAGTCGCCGCGCACCGCGGCCACCACCGGGTCGCCCGGGTCGGCCGGGACGCCGTCGTCGCAGGCGAGCACCAGCCCGCCGACGAGGGCGAGCGCGGGGACGAGCAGGGGATGGCGCATGAGCGTGAGGGCGAGGGTCCTCACGGGAGTACCCACCGCACCGTGGGCCGCGTCACCGCGCGCCGTGTCAACGGACGGTCAGCCGCGCGACGCGCGCCGCCGGCCCGGGGGACGCGCCGTACGCCAGCCACACGTCGCGCGTGCGCGCGTCGACGGCCAGGTGCCGCACCAGCGCGCCGCGGCTCGGCAGCGGGTACACGCGCCACCGGCTGGCGGCGGGCGTCCAGCGCAGCACCGCGTCGGCGGCCGACGTGCCGACCCACACGTCGCCGCTCGCGCGGTCGACGCGCGCGACGTACGGCACGGCGTCGGGGATCGGGAGCGGGAGGCGGGTGAAGCGGTTGGACGCCGGCTCGTAGCGCAGCAGCGCGTTGCCCGCGTACAGCGGCACCCAGAGCGCGCCGCGCGCGTCGACGTCGAAGCGGCGCGGGCCGCCGTGCGCCTCGGGGATCGGCACCGCCCACGTGCGCCCGTCGCGCGGGTCGTGCGCGACCAGCCGGTTCCCCGACAGCTCCGATGTCCACACCACGCCGTCGGGGGCGACGCGGATCTCGTACGGGATCGGCCCGCCGGGCACCTCGGCGAGCGTCGGGTGCGGCGTCACCGCCACCGTGTCGACGCGCCCCGCGCCCGCGGCGAGCGACACGCGCCCGATCAGCTCGGGCGACCGCGTGAAGTGCCCGTTGAACCACCCCTCGCCGTCGCGGCCGAGGGCGACGCTGTGCGGGTACATGCCGGTGGCGAAGGTGCGCCAGGCGGCGGCGCCCGACGCCCGCGGGTCGTGCACGGCCACCTGCCGCGGCCCGCCGAGCGCGACCCACCAGCGGCCGGCGGCGTCGACCTCCACCGCGCGCGGGTTGGCGCGGGGCACCGGGACGGGGACCGTGTCCATCGTCCCCGTGCGCGGGTCGAGCACGTACATGCGCCCGGTCATCATGCCGGTGATCACGACGCGCCCCGCGCCGTCGACGGCGACGTCGTGCGGCAGCTCCCACGCCGGCTGCAGCGGGTACTCGGTGACGCGCCACGCCGACGCCGCCGGGACCAGCGCGCGCCACGCCTCGCTGCCGTCGCCCGCGACGGGGGGGCGCGCCGGGAGGTGGCGCGCCAGCCAGCGCGCGGTGGACGCGGCCTCGCGCCCGTCGTGGATCACGGGGAAGCCGCCGCGCGCGCCGCCGTAGCGGAGCATGCGCTGCACGGCCGCGTCCCAGTCGGCGGAGTCGCGCGCGGCGCCGGCCGGGTAGGCGGTGCGCACGCTCAGCTGGTGGCAGCCGGTGCAGTCGAGCAGGAACTTCCGCTTCTCGTCGCCCTCGGGGAGCGCGGCGAGGAGGCGCGCGCTGGTCGGCTGGTCGGGCGTCATCGGCCAGACCGGCGGCCCCTCCTGCGTGCGCGCGGCGACGCCGGCCGCCGCGACGGCCGCCGCGAGCCCCGCGCCCCTGACCGCGCGCCCGACCGTGTTCCGCACCGTGCCTCTCCGTGAGATGGACGGCGACGATGCGCGCCGGCCGGCGCCGGCGCCAGCGCGACGACGCGGGGCGCGCCGGCGCGGCGGCGGTGCGTCCGGGACGAGGGCGGGGCGGCGGCGCGCCGCGGCGCATTTCTTGGAATGGGGACCGGCATGGTCCCCGACGCCTCCGCCGCCCGCCACGACGCCCCGCCCCGCGACCGCCGCGCCGCCGAGCGCCGGGCGCGCGACCGGAGCGTGCTGGCGGTGGTCGAGGGGATGTCGGACGCGTTCCTCGCGCTCGACCGCGACTGGCGCGTCACGTACGCGAACCGCGAGGCGGCGCGGCTGAACGGGACGACGCCCGAGGCGCTGGTGGGGCGCGACCACTGGGCGCAGTGGCCGGAGACGCGCGGCACGGAGGTGGAGCGGCAGTACCGCCGCGCGCACGCCGAGCGCGTGCCGGTGGCGTTCGAGCACCACTACGCGGACGCCGACGTCTGGCACGAGGTGCGCGCGTACCCCGCGGAGTCGGGCGGGCTGGCGGTGTTCTACCGCGACGTGACGGCGCGCAAGCGGCTGGAGGCGGAGCGCGCGCGGCAGGCGCGCGAGCTGGCCGACGCGCACGACAAGGCGATGGCCGCCGAGACGCAGTTCCGCCTCCTGGTGGACCGCGTGCGCGACTACGCGGTGTTCCTCGCCGACCCGGACGGGATCATCACGCACTGGGGGCGCGGGGCCGAGCGCATCAAGCGGTGGACCGCCGAGGAGATCGTGGGGCGGCACCTGCGCGTGCTCTACCCGCCGGGGGGCGACGCCGAGGACGGGTCGGCGGAGGACCACCTGCGCCACGCCGCCGCGCACGGCGAGTACATCGGCGAGGGGACGCGCATGCGGAAGGACGGCACGTTCTTCCCGGCGCGCGTGGTGCTGACGGCGCTGCACGAGGGCGGGCGGCTCAAGGGGTTCTCGAAGATCACGCAGGACCTCACGGGGGAGCGCGAGCACGCGCGGACGCTGGAGCGCGCGACGGCGACGGCGGAGGCGGCGAGCACGGCGAAGTCGCAGTTCCTCGCCAACACGAGCCACGAGATCCGCACGCCGCTGAACGCGATCATCGGCTACGCGGAGCTGCTCGACATCGGGCTGGCCGGCCCGCTCACCGAGACGCAGCGGCAGTACCTCGGCCGCATCCGCGGGACGAGCCGGCACCTGCTGGCGCTGGTGAACGACGTGCTCGACCTGTCGAAGATCGAGGCCGGGGAGATGCGGACGGCGCGCGAGCCGGCGCTGGTGCGCGACGCGGCGGCGGCGGCGCTGCAGCTGGTGGAGCCGCAGGCGCGGGCGCGCGACATCGTGCTGGTGAACGGGTGCACGCCGCAGGCGACGGCGGCGTACCGCGGCGACCCGGCGCGGGTGCGGCAGGTGCTCGCCAACCTGCTGTCCAACGCGGTACGCTTCACGGAGGCGGGCGGTCGCGTGACGCTGACGTGCGGCGCGGCCGACGCGGCGCCGCCGGAGGCGTGCGTGGCGCGCGACGCGCGCGCGGAGCCGTGGACGTTCGTGCGCGTCGAGGACACGGGGGTCGGGATCGCGGCCGAGCAGCTCGACCGCATCTGGGACGCGTTCGTGCAGGCCGACGCGGCGCGCACGCGCACGATCGGCGGGTCGGGGCTCGGGCTGACGATCAGCCGCCACCTGGCGCGGCTGATGGGGGGCGACGTCACGGTGCGCAGCCGCCCGGGGCACGGCTCGTCGTTCGTGCTCTGGCTGCCGGCCGCCGACCCGTCGGAGGTGGCGGACGCGCCGGCGGACGCGCGCGCCGACGAGGCGCCGGACGACGCGCCGCGCGCGCCGGACGCGGAGGGGGACGGGCTGCGCCGCGTCGGCGAGGGGCTGCTGGCGGAGGCGGAGCGCGTGCTGGCCGCGTTCCTGGCGCGCCTCCGCGTCGACGAAGGGACGCCGAGCGCGCGCGCGCTGGGCGACGCGCAGCTGCAGGACCACACGGTGACGTTCGTCGCCGACGTCGCGCAGAGCCTGCTGACCGTCGGCGCCGACGGGCCGCTGACCGCGGAGATGCTGCGCGACGGCTCGGAGATCCAGCGGCTCATCGCCGAGCGGCACGGCGTGCAGCGCGCGCAGCTCGGCTGGCCGGAGGCGGAGCTGCGGCGCGAGTGGGCGCTGCTCGGCGAGGCGCTGGCGGACGCGGTGCGCCCGCTCCCCGCGGCGCCGGCGGACGTGGCGCAGGCGCTGGCGCTGATCGAGCGGCTGGTGGCGGCGGCGGTGGAGGCGTCGCTGCGCGGCTACCGTCGCGACGGCTGACGCGGCAGCTTGCGGGGATGGACGCCGCCCCAGCCCCCGCCGAGGACCGCCCGCGCTGCCCCTGGGCGCGCAAGCCGCTCGACGTCGCGTACCACGACGCGGAGTGGGGCGTGCCGGTGCGCGACGACCGCGTGCTGTTCGAGTTCCTGATCCTCGAGGCCGCGCAGGCGGGGCTGAGCTGGAGCACGGTGCTCGCGAAGCGCGGGAACTACCGCCGGCTGTTCGCGGGGTTCGACCCGGAGGCGGTGGCGCGGTTCGACGACGCCGACGTGGCGCGGCTGCTGCTCGACCCGGGGATCGTGCGCCACCGGCAGAAGGTCGCGGGCGCGGTGTCGGGGGCGCGGGCGTTCCTCGCGGTGCAGGCGGAGCGCGGGTCGTTCGCCGACTTCCTGTGGGATTTCGTCGACGGGCGGCCGGTGGTGAACGCGTGGGACGCGCCGTCGCAGGTGCCGACGCGGACGCCGCTGTCGGACGCGGTGTCGAAGGAGTTGAAGCGGCGCGGGTTCGTCTTCGTGGGGACGACGATCTGCTACGCGTACCTGCAGGCCGTCGGCGTGGTGAACGACCACCTGGTGTCGTGCTTCCGGCACGCGGAGCTGGCGGGGTAGTCGGACGACGCGGCGGGCAGCGGGCGGCGGGTTGAACGTCCGACGATCGCCCAAGGGCGCGGGCGGTGTGCCCGGGGTCGGTGTCGAGCGCGCACGTTCCAACCGCCGTCGAGTCGAGACTCGGATAGCCCCACGCGCAGCGTTGGATCTGCCGACGCGTCGTAGGCAACGACTTCAGCCGGCGCACGTTGGCCAGCCGAAGTCCACCTCGACCGGCGAGTGATCGCTGAGTCCGCGTTCTCGCAGCTCGTGCAGGTAGACGCAACGCTGGGGAACGAGCGTCGGCGAGGCGAACACATGGTCGAAGCGCCGGCCGCGGACGGTGTCGCCTCGCCGGAGCAGCCAGCTCGCCTCCTGCACCGCGTACCCGTGCAGCTGTCGGAAGACGTCGGGCAGCGCCCACGTGGCCAGATCGGTCATGATGCGCCGCTCGCCGGCGTCCCAGGCCGCTCCCGGCCCGCCTCGAACCATCCGCGCCACCCGCCAGCCCGCGCTGCCGCGGCGCTTCGCCCACGTCACGACCTCGCCGGTCGGCAGCTCCTCCTGCGGGGCGTTGAAGTCGCCGCAGAGGATGCGCGGGATCGCCGACTCGCGCGCGAGGCCGTCGAACAGGCCGACCAGCTGGTCGATCTTCACCCAGCCGTTGCTGGAGCCGGGCGGCACGTGCGTGTTGTGCACCTCCACTTCGCCGCTCGGAGTGCGCACCCGGACGGTCAGCACGCGCTCGGGCCACGGGAGGACGAAGCGGCCGGGAGCCTCGGGCGCGACCTCGCAACGGCTGGCGGTCAGCTGACCGTACCGACGCGGACCGATCGCCTCGAACGATGGCGGCGCGAGCGTGAACGAATCCACCGCATGTGGTAGACCCGCCCGTGCGAGCGCCCGGCGCAGTTCGGCAACGGTCCCGGGTGTGACCTCCTGCAAGGCCACGACGTCCGGCGCTCGCGCGGCCAGCGCCGCGACCTGCGCTTCGAGGTCTCGCCGACGCCCGTTGAGGTTCCACGAGATCACGCGCATGCAACCATCGCTCACCCCCGTTCGGCGTCGCACGCGGCGCGTCTACGAATACTCCGATCAGCGAACCGCCGAGCGAACGCGGCGCGCCGGGGGACCCGCTACGTGATCCAGAAGAGAACGGTGCGCCGGACCTTCCAGCGCCCGCTGGTCTCGCGCGCGAGCCAGGCGAGGCTCGCGCTCGAACACCGCGGGCCGCAGCTCGCCTCGTAGTACACGAGCGCGTGCTGGCCGTCCGCGCTGCGCGCGACCGGCGAGAGTGCGACGATCCGATCGCCCGCCCTCGGGAGCCGGCGGTCGTCAACCGTCGTGGCGTCGCGCGGCCGGCGGGCGGCGTGCTCCGAGAACAGCCGCATGGGCCGGCGGAGCGCGAGCGGCCGCATGGCGCGCCGCGTGGCACTGACCTCGGCGAGCTTCGCCAGGAGTCCGGCCGGGAGCGCGTCCAGCGCGGCCCTGAACGACGGAACCGTCGAGGGTCCCGTCGGCGGCTCGAAGCGCAGCGTGCTGTCGGCGACGTAGACCGTGTCGGAGGACGACGCGCCGGCGTCGATCAGCGCGTCGTAGACCTCCGCATCCAGTTCCGCGGGTCCCGCGGGGTCGGATCCCAGCACGGCGCGACAGGCGAGCGCCGCCGGAAGCACGCACGCCGCGAGCAGTCTCGGGACCGTCGGCCGGCGCACGGCGTCACGCCTTCTTCCGCTTCCGCGCCGGCCACGTGTTCAGGTTGATCGCCACGCCGTCGGCGACCGCGCGGTCGTACAGCGCGAGCAGCTCGTCGTTGCCGACGTACTGCGCGCGCTCGACCGGGAAGTGGTCCTCGACGTCGCGCGGCTCCCACTCCGCGTCGGCCAGCACGGCGCGCGCCTCCCGCTCGGCGACCACGGCGTCGTCGGTGGCGACCCAGCACGCCGCGAAGGCGCCGCCGAACTCGTCGCGGCGGGGGTGCGCGGGGCGCGGGACGGCCTCGATGATGATGAAGTACATGCCCCCAACCTAAGGCGGCGCGGGCGCCGGCGGCGCGATGACTCAGCCGGGGTCCGGGAAGAAGAGCTCGTTGCCGTCGGGGTCGTCGACGGCCACCGTGTCGTAGCCCCACCACGTCGCCCGCGCCGGCACGCCGCGGGCGGCCAGCTCGCGGCGGAGCTCGGCGAGCCCGTCGGCGGTGAGCTCGACGAACAGGCGCCCGCGGTCGCGGCGCGCGGCGTCCTCGCAGAGGATGATCTCGCACTCGCCGCGGTCGACCTGGCAGACGGTGCCGGCGCCGTCGTCCGAGTGCCAGCGCTTCTCGAAGCCGAGCGACTCGACGTAGAAGCGGGCGGCGCGGTGCACGTCCGCCACGAACAGGACGGGGCGCGCGTACCAGCGGTGGGCGGGGCGGTCGCTCACGGGTCGCTCCTCGGCGCGCCCCCGGCCTCGGGGCCGGGGCTCGCGGCGTGCACGGTGGCGGACGGGGGGGCCTCGCGGAGAGGGTACCGCGTCCCGCCCCGCCGCGCCTCCCCTCACCGTCCCCGACGTCCCCGCTCCGTGCTCGCCCGCGCCCTCGTCCACCTGCTCCTGACCGGCACCCCGGTGATCCGCCGCCCGCGCCCGCCGGTGGCGCGGGTCGCCCGCGCGGTGCAGCTGCCGCCGCCGGCGGACAACCTGCGGCGGCTGCACGGGACCGTCTGGATCGCGACGACGCGCGACATCCCGGGGCCGTGAGCGGCGTCGGCGCGCGCGGCCGGCGCGCGCCCTGGACACGGTGCGCATGTTCCTGCGGGCGCGGGGGGCGCGGCGCGGCGGGCCGACGTCGGTGTTCACGCGACCGAACGCGCGCGACGCGGCGATGACCGCCATGCGAGGTGCCGGCGAGATGCCGCAGGTGTGGTGGGCCCCGAGGTGCGATGCGATGTGAGCCGTCCTGAAGACTCTCCATTCCCTGGCCCCGCCTTGCTCGTATCCATCCTCGCGCACCCCGACGACGAGAGCTTCATGCTCGCGTCCACCGCCGCCCGCCTCGCGGACGCCGGCACCACGGTCGGGTTGATCTGCGCCACCCGCGGCCAGGCCGGCTCCGCCGGCGACCCCCCGCTCGTCTCACGCGACGCGCTCCCCGCGGTGCGCGAGCGCGAGCTGCGCGACGCCTGCGCCATCCTCGGCATCGAGCTGCTCGCGCTGCTCGACCACCAGGACAAGCACCTGCACGAGGCCGACCCCGACGCGATGCGCGAGGTGTTGGTCGCGCACATCAGACGGCAGCGACCAACGGTCGTCCTCTCCTTCGACCCGAAGGGCGTCTCCGGCCACGCCGACCACCAGGCCATCGGCCGCTTCGCCCACGACGCCGTCGTCGCCGCCGCCGACGCCCGCTACGCCCCGCACCTCGGCGCGCCGCACGCGGTGCGCCGCATGGTCTGGCCCGCGCCCCTGCTCCCCGGCGACGCCGCCACGCGCGACGAGTTCGCCGCCCACTGGGGCGTCGACTACCTCATCGACGGACGCGCGTACCGCGACCGCAAGGTCGCAGCGCTCCGCACCCACCGCACGCAGCACCGCAGCGTCGACCGCGAGTGGTTCGGCGAGGCGCACGCCCGCACCGGCGGCACGATCCTCGACTGGGAGGCGTTCCGACACGCCTGGGGCGAGCCGCCCCCGACCATCCCCGCCGACGACCTGTTCGCGGGACTCGACGACCCCGCATGACCGGCACCCGTCTCACCCTCGACGACGTCGGCGGCAGCGCCACCGGCTCCCTCGCCCTCGTCCTCTGCACGGTCGCCGCGGCCGCACTCGGCGGCGTCGCGTCGGCGCGCGCGGGGGAGTTCTACCTCTCGCTGCAGCGCCCCGCCTGGGCGCCCCCCGCGTGGGTGTTCGGCCCCGTGTGGACCGCGCTGTACATCCTCATGGCGGCCGCCGCGGTGCTCGTCTGGCGCGCCCGCGTGCGGCGCGGCACCCGGCGCGCGCTCGTGCTCTACGTCGCGCAGCTCGCGCTCAACGCGCTCTGGACCTGGCTCTTCTTCGCCTGGCGGAACGGCGCGCTGGCGTTCGCCGAGGTGCTGGTGCTGCTCGCCCTCGTCGTCGCGACGGCGGTCGCGTTCCGCCGCGTGCGCCGCACCGCCGCGCTCCTGCTCCTCCCGTACATCGGCTGGGTCGCCTTCGCGAGCGCGCTCACCTGGGCGGTCTGGCGCGCGAACCCGGGGAAGCTGTAGGCCGCCGGCCGTCGTGCTGGTGGGCTCTGAAAGCGCAGGGGAATCGGATCGGAAAGATCAGATCTGGGCGATTATCAAAGATCTGGTAGCAGATTGGAGGCTCCATCCGCGCGGAGGGAGC
>NZ_JARGEK010000140.1 GCF_029211165.1 Roseisolibacter sp. H3M3-2 | reverse complement strand
CGCCAGCCGGGCGCGTCGAGCAGCGCGTCGGCGACGGCGGCGTCGGGCGCCGGCGCGGCGGCGGTGTCGAGCGCGAGGGGGTTGTCGGGCGGCACCGCGCCCGCGGCCGGCGTCGCGTAGCCGGCCAGCGCCGCGTCCACGACCCGCCGGCGGTCGAGCGCGAGCGAGAAGGCGCGGCGCACGCGCACGTCGTCGAACGGGGCGCGTGCGGCGTTGAAGATCAGCGCGGTCGAGAAGGTCACCGGGTACGACAGCACCCGCAGCGCCGGGTCGCGCGCCACCAGCGACGCCATCGTCGGCGCGATGCCGGCCACGTCGAGCTCCCCGCTCACGAGCCCCGCGAACTTGGTCGTCGGCTCGTCCACCACGGCGACGACGAGGCGGCGCATGCGCGGCGGGCCGCCCATGCTCGCCGGGAAGTCCGGGTTGCGCTCCAGCACCCAGCGCGCGTTCGGCGTGCGCGACACGAATCGGAAGGGCCCGTTGCCGACCGGCGCGCGCTCGTAGGCCGCCTGCCGGAGCCCGGCGCGCGGCACCCCGGCCAGCAGGTGCCGCGGCACGATCGGCAGCTCGCACAGCACCCCCGGGAGCGCCGGCTGCGGGGCGGCGAAGCGGAGCACGAGCGTCGTGTCGTCGGCGGCCGTGACCGTGCGCAGCGACGACAGGTCGGCCGCGCGCGCGAACCCCACCGCCGGGTCCCGCGCCAGCGCGAGGGTGAACGCCGCGTCGTGCGCGGTCGTCGGGACGCCGTCGTGCCAGCGGAGCGACGGGTCGAGGCGCAGGGTGAGCGTCGCGCCGCCGTCGCTCCACGCCCAGCTCCGTGCGTAGTACGGCGCGGGGGCCAGCGTCGAGTCCCAGCGCGCCAGCGTCACCAGCAGGGCGTGCCGCTGCACCTGCCGCGACAGCGGGTGCACCGTGACCAGCGGGTTGGGCGACTCGAGGTCGGCGCCCGACGCGTAGACGGCCACGTCTGTTGGGCGGGGCGGCGGCGCGCGGGTAGCCGCGGCGGCGGCGAGTGCGGCCGCGAGCACTGCGGTGCGCCCGACGACGCGACCGCCGCCCCGGGTTGCGTCCGCGCGTCCCGGTGCGATCATCGTCGGGTGCCCGCCCTGCTCCGCCGCCTCGGCGCCGCCGCCGCGCTCCTTTGGCTCGTCGTCACGCTCACGTTCCTGCTGGTCCGCGCCGCCCCCGGCGACCCGGCGGCGCTGCTGCTCCCCCCGACCGCCGACGCCGCCGACGAGGCGCGGCTGCGCGCGTCGCTCGGTCTGGACCGGCCGGTCGCGGTGCAATATGCGCGGTGGGTCGGGGCGACGCTGCGCGGCGACCTCGGGACCAGCTTCGCGCAGGGTCGCCCGGTCGCCACCATCCTCGCCGAGGCGCTGCCGCCCACGCTGGCGCTCGGCGGCGCGTCGCTCGCGCTCAGCTACCTGCTCGGCGTCGCGCTCGGGACGCTCCAGGCCGTGCTGCGCGCGCGCGGCGACCGGCGCGGCCGCGCGGCCGACGACGCGCTGACCGTGGTGAGCACGGCCGCCTACGCGGCGCCCAGCTTCTGGGTCGCGCTCGGCGCGATCGCCCTGTTCACGGCCGGCGCGTCGCGCTGGGGCTTCCCGGCGGCGCTGCGCCTGCCGGCGTTCGGCGCCGCCGACCCGGCCGGGCAGCTCGCAGGGTGGGCCGCGTTCGCCGACCGGGTGCGCCACGCGATCCTCCCGGTCTCCGTCCTCGCACTCGTGGGAGCGGCCGGCGTCGCGCGCTACGCCCGCACGGCGGTGGCCGACGCGCTGGCCGGCGACTTCGTGCGCACCGCGCGCGCGAAGGGACTCGCCCCGGGGGCAGTGTTCGGACGGCACGCGCTGGCCGTCGCGCTGCCGCCGCTCGTCGTGCTGCTGGCGCTCTCGCTCCCCGGCGTGGTGGCGGGGTCGGTGTTCGTCGAGAGCGTCTTCGCATGGCCGGGAATGGGACGCGCGATGGTGCAGGCCATCTCCGCCCGCGACTACCCGGTGATCCTCGGCGCGACCGTGCTCTATGCGGCGCTCACCATCGGCGCGAACCTGGCCGCCGACCTCGTGCTGCCCCGCCTCGATCCGCGGCGCCGGTGAACGCGCGCGTCCGCGTCCCCCTGCTCTTCCTCGGCGCGCTCGCCCTCGCGGCGATCGTCGGGCCGATGCTCGCGCACGACCCGTCGGCGATCGGCGACGTGCTCGCGACGCGGCTGCTCCCGCCGGGCGCCACCGACGCCGCCGGCCAGTGGCACCCGCTCGGCACCGACCGCTTCGGGCGCGACCTCCTCGCACGCACGCTGGCGGCGGCGCGGCTCTCGCTCGCCGTCGGCGTCGCCGGCTCGGTGCTCTCCGGCGCGCTCGGCACGGCGCTCGGCGCGTGGGCGGCGTGGCGCGGCGGCGCGGTGGACCTGACGGTGACCGCGGTGGCCGACGCGCTGCTCGCGGTGCCGCGCATCGTGCTCCTGCTCGTCGTCGCCGCGCTCTGGGGCCCCGGCGTCGGCACCACCGTCGGAGTGCTGGCCGCCACCGGATGGATGGGCGTCGCGCGCCTGGTCCGCGCCGAGGCGCTCGGCGTGCGGCGGCGCGACTTCGTGGACGGCGCGCGCGCGCTCGGCGCGTCGGACGCGCGCCTGCTCTGGCGCCACGTCGTCCCCAACGCGCTCGGCGCCGCGCTGGTCGCCACGTCGCTCGGCGTAGGCAACGCCATCCTGCTGGAGAGCGGCCTCTCCTTCCTCGGCCTCGGCATCCAGCCGCCGGCGCCGAGCTGGGGGAACCTGATCGCGGGCGGACGGGAGCTGATCGTCACCGCGCCCTGGGTCGCGCTGGTGCCGGGCGTCGCGCTGGTGGCGACGGTGCTCGCCTGCACCCTGCTCGGCGACGCGGTGCGCGACCGGCGCGCCGGCGAGAGCGGGACGGCGCGGCTGCTGGCCGAACGCGCGTGACGCGCCGGCGCGTCAGCGCCGCACGACGACCGTGACGACGGCGCGCCGCGCGGCCTGGAAGCGCACGCGGCTCCCGCCGCCGTCGGGCTCGATCGTCAGGGGCGACAGCGGCGTGCCGTCCATGCGGGCGAGCCACGCCTCGCGCAGCGGCCCGCCCACCAGCCACGCGCCCTCGGTCGGCGCCTCCTCGACGTTCACGCAGCGGAGCGCGACCGCGCCGTCGTCGGTGGGGAGCGCCGCCGAGAACGCGAGCCCGTCCCCCTCGAGCTCGAGCCGCGGCCCGGCCGCGAGCGGCTCCACCGCGTCGCGGCGCGTCGTGCCGACCAGCGGCAGGAGGACGTCGTCGGCAAGCCGCTCGACCAGCGACGCCGTGCCGGCGCCCCACGGCGCGTGGACGGCCAGCGCGAGCGCCGCCTCGAACGGCCCGAGGCACTGCGCCTCCGGGGTCGGCACCGGCCACCCCGCGTTCCCCGGACGCTCCGGCAGGTCGGGGCGCGACAGCTCCCCGACGGCGCGCACCAGCGTCACCAGTAGCCGCCCGTCGGCCGCCGCCTCGTACTCGGCGAGGCCGTCCGAGACGAGCGTGGCCGCGTGCGCGCCGCCGCCGCAGCTCACCCAGCGGTGCAGCGGCGCGGTGGGCGGCGGCGTCTCCATCGCGCGATCCTCGGGCGACACCTCGAGCGGCGCGCGGCGCACGGGGCCGAACGCGGCGTCCGCGCGCACGTCGGGCGAGGCGATGCCCGTGCGGAAGGCGACGCGCAGGCGGTGGTCGCGCGCCCGGTTCTCGCCGCGCACCGCGACCCGCACCCAGTCGGCGCCGGCGTCGAGGGAGACGACCACCTCGATCGGCAGCTCGACGTGCCCGCGCCCCGCGCGCGTCGGCCGCGAGAAGCCGTCGTCGGCCGGGAGCAGCGCGGCGGGGACGCGCATGCGGAAGTCGAGCGCGATCGCGCCGCGCAGCGGGCCGCGGTGCGCGAGGCGCGCGCTGACGCACCACAGCGTCGTGCGCGCCGCGCCGACCGGCGACGCCGTGTACGTGTCGCCCGCGTCGCCGACGTCCTCGAAGCCGAGGCAGTCGTCGAGCGTGACGCCGGCGCCCTCGAACCGCACCCGGAGGTGGCCGCGCGCGTCCGCCTCGACCGTCACGCGGCCGTTCGACAGGCGGAGGTTCTCCGCCGACACGGGCGCCGGCGGCGCCGCGTCCAGCGCCGGCGAGGCGACCGCGTAGCCTGGGAGCGGCGGCACCCACGCCAGCGCGCGCGCCTCGTCCACCAGGTCGTCGTCGGGGTAGTGGCGCGCCGACTCCAGGCGGTCGTGGCGCCGCAGGCGCTCGAGCAGCTGCACGCCGGCGGGAAGCGGCGCGTGACCCTCGTGCACCGGGCGCCACGCGCGCGCCGAGCCGGGGCCGACGCCGACGTCGCGCACCTTGCCGAGCAGCGACAGCTCGGCCACCCCGCCCCGCGGCCGCGCGGCGCGGTTGCGCACCTCGACCCGCGACGCCCAGGCGTCGCGCCGCGCGCGGGCCTCGACCGCGTCGTGCCCGGTCAGCGCCGCCAGCAGGTCGTCGCGCAGCACGCGCGCCTGCGCGTCGGTGTCGTCGAGGCGCGCGTCCATCGCCCGCGCCACCTCGTCGGTGGAGCAGCCGCAGAGGGTGTCGTGCGGCAGGCAGCGCAGGAGCGGGCGCCACGCGGCGTGCAGCAGCGCCGCGTCCGAACCGCCCTCCCGCCCCGCCAGCCGCGCCAGCGCCAGCCACGGCTCGACGTCGCGCACCAGCCGGCGTGTGGCGCCCGCCACGCGGCGCTTCTGCGCGGCGCGCGTCCCGAACGTCCCCTGCAGCGTCCAGGTGTACCCGTACGAGTCGCGCAGCTCCCCCGCGACGATCGGCATCCCGCGGCCGTTCGCCGCGTCGCGCACGCGGGCCGCGAGCCCGGCGAGCGTGGTGACCGCGACCCGGGACGGCGCGGCGGCGCGTCCGAGCGCCGCGACCGCGTCGACCCAGCGCTCCTGGCGCGCGTGGTGGTCGGCGCCGTTCAGCACGAGGAGGAACTCGAGCCGAGCCCGCGGCGCGAGCACCGCGTGCATCGCCGCCCACCGCGCGCGCGCGCCGGCGTCGTCCGGCGGCAGGCGCGAGCCGAACTCGTAGCCGTCGGGCGGCAGGTGCAGCAACGGGACCGCGCTGCCGTCGGGCCCCTGCCACCACGCCGCGTCGCCGGCGGGCCAGCGCGCGCCGCCGTACCCGCGCCACACCACCGCGACGGTGAAGCCGAAGCCGGCCGCGAGCGTCGGCGTCGCGGCCGCGTGCCCGAACGCGTCCGGGGAGTAGAGCACGGGCGGCGCGGCCGCGCCCAGCGCCGCCAGCGCGCGGCGCCCCGCCAGCAGGTTGCGCACGTGCGCCTCGCCCGCTGGGATCAGCTGGTCGGCCAGCACGTACCACGGCCCCGCCTCCAGCCGCCCGCTCCGCAGCGCCGCGACGAGGTCGTCGCGCCGCTCGGGGCGCACGGCGAGGTAGTCCTCCAGCACCACCGCCTGCCCGTCGAGCAGGAAGGGGGCGTCGTCGGCCGCGTCGAGCCGCTCGTCCACAAGCGCCACCAGCCGCTGCCGGAAGCGGCCGAGCGGGTGGTACCACTCGCGGTCCCAGTGCGTGTGCGGGACCAGCAGGACGTCGGGGGCGCTCGCCACGGCGGCAAGCTAGCGCCGCCGCGCCTACTCCGGGTGCTGCTCCGGCGCGTCGCCGAGGGCCCGGCGGGGGAGCGCGGTCGGCCGGTACGCGTCGGCGTCGCGCCGGACCGGCACCTCGACCGCGGGCGCGGGCGGCGGCGCCGTCGGGTGCGCGACCTGCCGCCCGAGCAGCACGCGCGTCGCCCGCACGTCGTGGCCGATGTCGATCAGCAGCGTGGCCAGGTCGCCGGCGCCCCACAGCACGCCGGCGACGACGATCAGGCGGCTCGCCTCGGTAATCAGCGTCCGCAGCGACCCGATCCCCTCGGAGTAGACCCCGACCCCGACCTCGGCGACCAGGAGCACGAGGAGCAGGATCGCGATCAGGCGGAAGAGCTTCGACAGGTAGCCGAGCCCCGTGTACGGCTCGATGTCGGTCGCGCGCACCTGGTGGAGCGGGTCGAGGCCGCCCTTCCGGTGGTCCCGGTCCTCGAGGCGCGCCTGGAGGTGGGCCGCGTCGGTCGGGTCGGCCACCGCGCCGGCGCTCGCGGCCTGCGGGTCGAGGGGGGTCACGACGGCCTCCTGGCGGCGGTGGCGGCGGCGATTGCGTGGGATGCCGGACCCGTCGAGCTTTCGGCTCCCGCGATCCGTCCCTCCCCGCCGCCCTGCATGAACGTCTTCACCGAGCTCTTCGACCGGCTCCGCGACCTCCCCGCGCTCGTGCAGTGGGCGGGATACGTGGGCATGTTCGCGATCATCTTCACGGAGACCGGGCTCTTCTTCGGCTTCTTCCTGCCGGGGGACTCGCTGCTGGTGACGGCCGGGCTGCTGATCTCGCAGGGGCTGCCGCTCGACCTGGTGACGCTCGGCTCGCTGCTGACCTTCGCCGCCGTCGCCGGCGACACGCTGAGCTACTGGATCGGGCGGACCTCGGGCCCCCGCCTGTTCGCGCGCGAGGACTCGCTCCTCTTCAAGCGCAAGCACCTGCTGCGGGCCGCCGAGTTCTACGAGAAGCACGGCGCGAAGACCATCGTGCTTGCGCGATTCATGCCGATCGTCCGCACCTTCGCCCCCGTCGTCGCGGGCGCCGCGGCGATGAACTACCGGCGCTTCTGGATCTACAACCTGTTCGGCGGCGTGCTCTGGATCTGGTCGATGCTGCTGACCGGCTACTTCCTGGGCAGCCGCTTCCCCGCCGTCGGGAAGCACCTGGAGAAGGTGATCCTGATCGTGATCTTCCTCTCCATCCTGCCGGGGATCATCGCCTGGCTGCGGGAGCGCCGCGCCACCCAGCGCCCCGCGAACTGAGGCACGTCGGCGTCATACGCACGGTCCGGGCCGGCTGTGCCCGGACTTCGTGTCCTCCGGCACGCGTTTGGCCACGTCCGCGGCCCCGGATAGATTCGCGGCGCGCGCGGGCCACCCGCCCGGCGCGCGCGACGCAGGCTGACCGCAGGCCGACCCCGAGCCGTTCGGAGATCCTCGCATGCCCCACACGCTTCCGCCGCTGCCGTACGCCCCCGACGCGCTCGAGCCGCACGTCGACGCGCAGACGATGCAGATCCACCACGGCAAGCACCACCAGGCGTACGTCACCAACCTCAACGCCGCGCTCGAGAAGGCCCCCGAGCTCGCCGACCGCCCGCTGGAGCAGCTCCTCGCCGACCTGAACGCGGTCCCCGAGGCGGTCCGCGGCCCGGTGCGCAACAACGGCGGCGGGCACTGGAACCACTCGCTGTTCTGGCAGCTCATGGCCCCGAACGCCGGCGGCGAGCCGGGCGACGCGCTCGGCCAGGCGATCACGCAGGGCTTCGGCGACTTCGCCAAGTTCCGCGAGCAGTTCAAGGCCGCCGCCGTCGGCCGCTTCGGCTCGGGGTGGGCGTGGCTGGTCCGGAAGGGCGACGGCCTCGCCATCACCAGCTCCCCCAACCAGGACAACCCGCTGATGGAGGGGACGAAGCCGGGCGACGTGCTGCTCGGCCTCGACGTCTGGGAGCACGCGTACTACCTGAAGTACCAGAACCGCCGGCCGGACTACATCGACGCCTGGTGGAACGTCGTGAACTGGGGCGAGGTCGCGAAGCGCCACGGGCAGCGCTGACGCCGCCCGCGTCCGCGGCGGCCCGTGCTCACCCCATGGCCGCCGCGGCGCGCAGCCCGCTCAGCACCGCCCAGAGCGTGGCCGCGCCCCACACCATCGCCGCGACGCCCCAGCCCTTCGCCCGCGTCGTGCGCGCCATGACGGCGACGCCGATCCCCAGCAGGACGGTCGTCCAGAGCGTGAACAGGTCGAACCGCGACAGCACGCCCACCAGCAGGGGCGAGGCGTCGCGCGGCAGCAGCAGGACCGGCCCCGCCAGCGCGCCCTGCAGCGGCGGCAGGTCGTTGGCGTCCTTGACCGCCAGCACGCCCGCCGCGACCAGCGTCCCGAGCAGCCGCGGCACCTGCGCGTAGGTCGCGATCGTCGCCGCCTGGCCGAAGCTCACCGGGGCGCCCCCGAGCCGCGACGCGCCGAACAGCAGCGCGCCGACCACGAGGACGAGGATCGGCTGCCCGACCACCGCGCCGACCGGCGCCAGGACGCTGCCGAAGCGCTCCATCGTGGCCTGCGCCCCGGCCCGCTGCTCCTCGGTCATGTTCGGGTTCTGCGCCCGCATCGCCTCGACCTGCGCGTCCATGAGGCGGTCGAACATCGGCGCCAGGAGCGGGCGGGTGGCGAAGAAGATCGCCGCCGTCAGCGCCGACAGGATGAGCAGCGCCATGCCGAAGCGCCCGTCGCGGCGCCGCGCGTACACCGCCGACGGCTGGGTGAAGACGTCGACGAAGTCCTCCCAGACGGCGGCGGGCTTCTCGGGCGCGGCGGCGGCGGTGCTCTCGGTCATCAGCGGGCGGCCTCCCCCTCCAGGTAGGTGTACCCCTCCAACCCCGCCACGAACTCGGCGACGAACTGGTTCGCCTCGCTCCGCTGCAGCCCCTTGGCGGCATTCACCTTACGGCGCCAGGTCGCCAGCAGCGCCGAGGCGCCGAACTGCACGTAGTTGAGCACCTCGGTCACCGTGTCGCCGTGCACCAGGTCGGTGATCTCGTAGCCGCGGTCGCTGAGTTGGATGTGCACCGCGTTCGTGTCGCCGAACAGGTTGTGCAGGTCGCCCAGGATCTCCTGGTACGCGCCGGTGAGGAAGATCCCCAGCACGTAGTCGTCGCCGTCGCGGAACGGGTGCAGCTCGAGCGACGGGCGCCCGTTCTTGTCGCCGACGAACCGGTCGATCTTGCCGTCGGAGTCGCACGTCACGTCCTGCAGCGTGCCGCGGCGCACCGGCTCCTCGTCCAGCCGGTGGATCGGCATGATCGGGAAGAGCTGGTCGATCGCCCAGTTGTCCGGGAGCGACTGGAAGAGCGAGAAGTTGCAGAAGTACCGGTCGACCAGCGTCGCGTCGAGCTCCGTGATGATCTCCTCGTACTCGTCGCGGTCGCCGTTCACCGCCTCGGAGATCCGGTTCATCAGCCCGAAGTACAGCTGCTCGGCGACCGCCAGCCCGCGCAGGTCGAGGACCCCGCTGTTGAACAGCTGCCGCGCGCGGTCCTTGTCGAAGCTCGCGTCGTGGTAGATCTCCAGCACCTTGCGGGGCGTCAGCCGCCCCTTCTTCATCGCGTTGACGTCCTCCATCATCTCGTGGAGGATCGCGTGGTCGTCGTCGGACAGCGCCGGCATCGGCGGCTCGGCCTGGCTCTCGACGTCGATCACCTTGACCAGCATGAGCGCGTGGTGCGCCGTCAGCGCGCGCCCGCTCTCGCTGATCAGGTGCGGCATCGGCACCTCGTTCTCGCGGCACGCCTCCGCCATCGTGTACACGACGTCGTTGGCGTACTCCTGGAGCGAGTAGTTCACGCTGGCGTTCGACTGCGACGAGCCGGTGCCGTCGTAGTCCACCCCGAGCCCGCCGCCGACGTCCACGTGCGTGACGTCGACGCCCATATGGCGCAGTTCCACGTAGAACCGCGCGATCTCCTGCAACCCCGCCTTGATGAAGCGGATGTCGGGGATCTGCGAGCCCAGGTGGAAGTGGATCAGCTTGATGATGTCGAGCCGCCCCTCCCCCTTGAGCCGGTCGATCAGCTTGACCAGCTGCGCCACGTTGAGGCCGAACTTCGACTTCTCGCCCGCGCTCTGCGCCCACCGGCCCGCGCTCTCGGTCGCCAGCTTGATGCGCACGCCGATCGTCGGCGTCACCTGCAGCTCCTCGGCGACCTCCAGCAGCACGTCGACCTCGGACAGCTGCTCGATCACGATGAACACGCGGTGCCCGACCTTCTGCCCCATGAGGGCGAGCCGCATGAACTCGTGGTCCTTGTAGCCGTTGCAGACGATCAGGTGGTCGGTGCTCTCGGAGAGCGCCAGCACCGCCTGCAGCTCGGGCTTCGACCCGCACTCCAGCCCCACGCCGTACGGCTGGCCGTACTCGACGATCTCCTCGACGACGTGGCGCTGCTGGTTGACCTTGATCGGGTAGACGGTCGTGTAGCCGCCCGTGTACTCGTACTCGGCGACCGCGGCGCGGAAGCGCTCGCTCAGCTGCTCGATGCGCGAGCGCAGGATGTCGGAGAAGCGCAGCAGCACCGGCAGCGCGACGCCCTGCTCCTCGAGGTCGCGCGCGAGGTCGAGCAGGTCTAGCTCGCGGTCGGGGTGCCGGCGGTCGGGGCGCACGACGACGCGCCCCCGCTCGTTGATGTCGAAGTAGCCGGCGCCCCACCCCTCGATGTTGTAGAGCGAGCGCGCGGCCTCGATGCTCCACGCCGGCTGGGCGGTCGCGGAGTCCTTCGTCTGCGGGGTGCTAGTCGCCATGGGGCAAGAACTTAGGGAGTCGCGGACGCGGTCGGTACCGGCGCCCGGGGCGGGCGCCTAGCTTGGCGCCATGCGCATGCCGTGCCTCCCCGTCCGCCCGGCCGCCGACGCCGCGCTCGCGCTCACCGGCGCCTGCGCGCGCGGCCCCGCCGCCCTGGCGCCGCTCCCGCTGCGCGCCGACTCGGTGGCCACGACCGCGGTCGCCGACGGGGTCCGACTGCACCGCCTGCGCTTCGCCGCCGGCCCGCAGGTGGCGCACGTGCTGGAGGTCGACCGCGCCGCCTGCTGGACGCTGCGGGCGCACAAGACGGGCGACGGCGCGGTCGGCCGCGCCGGCGCGCTGGCGCTGGCGCGCGCGCTCGCCGCCGCCGGCGCCGACGTGGCGGGCGGCGTGAACGCGGACTTCTTCCTCTTCGCGCCCCCCGGCGTGCCGCAGGGCGCCCACGTCGCCGACGGACTCGTCGTCGCCGGCCCCGCCGCGCGCCCGGTGCTCGCCCTCGACTCCGCGGGCGGCGTCTTCATGGGCGAGCTGCGCGCCGAGGGCGAGGTGCGCGCCGGCGCGGCGACGCTCCCCCTCGACGCGTGGAACCGCGGCAGCGCGCGCGGCGTCGCCCTCTTCGACCGCGCCTGGGGCGAGCGGACCGACAGCCTCCCCGGGCGCGTCCTCGTCCGCCTGCGCCTCCTCGGCGACGCCCGCGCGGCGTCGCTTGCCGGCGTGGTGGAGGCGGTCGACTCGGGGAGCGTCGCCGTGCTCGCCGACGGCGTCGCCGTCCTCGCCGCCGGCGCGGCCGCGCCCGCGTCC
>NZ_JARGEK010000014.1 GCF_029211165.1 Roseisolibacter sp. H3M3-2 | reverse complement strand
CCGCGCGGCGGCGGCGCGGGGACGTCGGTCCCGATGCGGAGGGTCATGGCGCCGCCTCGCGCCGCGGCGGGGCCACGCGGACGGCCTCGGCGACCGCCGCGCGCCGCGCCGCCGCGTCGGGGCGCCAGCGCAGCGCCGGCTGCGGGTGGGCGTAGCGCCAGGGGCGCGCGTGCGGCCAGAGCAGCAGGTACGCGACGCGGGCGTCGTCGCCGAGCGTGATCGTGACGTCGCCGGTGCCGTCGCGCGCGAGGCGCAGGTCCACCGACTCGACGCGGTCGAGGGGGACGTTGAGCACCGCCGGGATCGCGACGCCGATGCGCAGCACCAGGCGCCTGTCGGTGACGGCATAGACGGTGGTGCGCGCGACCAGCGCCGCGTACACGTGCGCGAACGCGAGCACGGTGACCGCCATGCCGACGAGGAGCGCCGCGCCGGCGGCCGTCGTGCCGCCGGCCGCCGCCAGCGCGAGCAGGAGGCCGAAGTACGCGACCACGCCGCGCGTGTGGCAGACGCGGCGCGCGATCGCGGCACGGTCGGGGCCCCCGGTCCAGAGCAGCGACTCGCCCGCGGGCAGGGGCTCGCCGATCCCGGGGATGACGGCCCGGGGGCGCCGCGCCGCCGCCGGCACGGCGGCGAGCGGCGCGGCGCGGACCGGCGCGGCCGCCGCGGTCATACGAGCGGCCTCGCGCGGTCGGGGGTGGCGTAGAGGTAGCCGCCGGCGAAGTACGCCATGATCCGGTCCTCCTCCAGCAGCGAGACCTGGTCGGGGTTGGACGGGCGGGGGACGTTCGCGAACTGCGCGGCCAGGATCGCCTTCGTGCGCACGATCCCCTGCCGCGCGACGACCTTGCACACCGCGAACGGGGCCAGCACCACGCCGGCGCCGTCGTGGAGCTCGACCTCGTAGTAGCGCACCTGCGGCTCCGAGCGGTCGACCCACAGGTCGACGACGGTGCCCGCCACCGCGCCGTCGGCGCCGAGCATGGTCATCCCGCGCGGGTCGGGGTCGCGCGGCTCGACGTAGAAGTTCTGGGCGACGCGCATCGGCACGACCTTCGGCTCGCCGTGAGCGGTGAGGTCGGGGTGGTCGGAGCGGTCGGCGAAGGCGGCCGGCCCGAGGCCGCTGAGCAGCGGGTCCCCCGACGGCTGGATCGGCGAGCCGGGGGAGTACGAGACGCCGGAGCTGGTCGAGATGGTCATCGTCGGGGGTCCTCGCGGGTCACTGCTCGGGGCGGTGGATGAACGTCTTGGGGCCGGGCGGGGGCGGGAAGCCGTGCGCGACGCCCCCCGGGTTCTCGAAGTCGCGCGCGTACCCCTCGCGCTTGTCCTCGCGCCGCAGGTAGAACACGAGCGCCGCGAAGAAGCCCCAGAACAGCCAGATCGCGAGCTGCGCGACGTCGATCGAGTTGGCGAACTGCATGCGACCTCCGATGGGTGGAGTGGACGACCGCTAGCCGGGAAGCTCGGCGAGCCCGAACCGTGGCGGCCCGGCGTCGGCGCGCGGCGCGGCGCGGGCGGCGACCAGCGGCCCGAGCGCGACGAGCGCGAGGAAGAGGAACGCGATCTCGGCGTGGTACACGACGCTGTACGACACCGACGGGTCGGCCATCCCGCCGGTGAGGACGCCGCGCGCGGCCAGGTGGTCCACGGCGTCCTTGACGGCGCCGCTGAGCGCGAGCGCCAGCCCCTCGCTCGTGGCGAAGACGGCGCCCCACGCGCCGAGCGCGATCCCGCTCTGGCCGCTCGGCATCGCCATGGCGTAGGCGAGCGTGCCGACGGCGAAGCACCCCTCGCCGAAGCCGATCAGCGCCGTGCCGGCGCGGAAGAGGTCGAGCGCGTGCAGCGGGGTGGCGAAGATGACCGCGACGAAGCCGAGCGCGCCCACGAGCGCCCCGCCGGCGGCGACGCGGATCGGGTCGCCGCCGCGCTCCATGCGGTTCGCCGCGACGGCGTAGGCCGCGAGCGAGCCCGCCGCGAAGAGCGCGGTCAGCCAGGTCGTCCCCGACACCGACAGCGCGAGGACCTCGCCCCCGTACGGCTCGAGCAGGACGTCCTGCAGGTTGAACGCGAACGTCCCCAGCGCCACCGCGGCCAGCAGCCGGACTGCGGGCCCGCCCGCGGCGAAGGTGCGCCAGGCCTCGCGGAAGCGCGGGCGCCGCCCCGCGCCCGCCTCGGCGCGCGTCATCGGCCGCCGCGGCTCCTGCTTCCAGAGCGCCACGACGTTGACGAGCATGGTCACCACCGCCGACCCCTGGATCACCTGGATCAGGCGGATCTGCCCGAAGTCGTGCAGCGCCGCGCCGAACGCGGCCGCGCTGACCAGCGTGCCGACCAGCAGCATGAGGTACAGGAGCGCGACCACGCGCGGACGCACGCGGGCGGGCGCGAGGTCGGTGGCGAGCGCGAGCCCCGCGGTCTGCGTGGTGTGCATCCCGGCGCCGACGAGCAGGAAGGCGAGCGCCGAGATCGCGATCGCCTCGCCGCGCGATCCGCGCGTGTCGCCCGACAGCAGGATGAGCGCGAACGGCATGATCGCGAGCCCGCCCCACGACATCATCGTGCCGAACCACACGTACGGCACGCGGCGCCAGCCGAGCACCGAGCGGTGCGTGTCGGACGAGTGGCCGATGAGCGCGCGGAAGGGCGCGACCAGGAGCGGGAGCGCGAGCATCCACCCGACGAGCGACGCCGGCACGCCCAGCTCGACGATCATGACGCGGTTGAGCGTCCCGGTGAGCAGGGTGAGCGTGGCGCCGACCGTGACCTGGAAGAGGCCGAGCCGGAGGAGCCGCCCGAGCGGCAGCTCCTCGGTCGCCGCGTCGGCGAACGGGAGCCAGCGCGCGGGGACGCGCGTGGACGCGCGGATCCACGCGCGTCGCACGTCGCCCCAGCTGCGCGGCGCCGGTCCCCGCCCGCTCTCGCTCACCAGACCGGCTGCATGCGCACGTCCGCCGGCAGGGCGTTCTCGACCGGGCGCTGGAAGTACGCGCGCAGGAAGGTGACCCCGCAGTCGAGGCGGAGCGCGGCGGCGCGCAGCCGCCCGCCGATCCCGCCCGCGCGCTCGGCGGCCTCGATCGCGACCGTGTTCCGGTAGAGGCGCTCGAACAGCGCCCAGAGCTTCTCGTTCTCGGTGTCGACGACCACCGGGAAGACCTGGCGGCTGATCTCGTTGGTCAGGCGGATGACGCGCCGGTCGAAGTCGTCGACGTCCCACCCGAGCGCCTCGAAGAACGGGCGGCGCAGGTGGTCGCGGACGTACATCGTGGCGAAGACGGCGAGCAGGAAGAAGCGGATCCAGTACTTGTTGATGCCGCTCAGCGTCTCGGGGTTCGCGCGCATCAGGACGGCGAACGCCTCCCCGTGGCGGAACTCGTCGTTGCACCACTCCCGGAACCACTTGAAGATCGGGTGGAAGCGCTTGTCCGGCTGCCGCTCGAAGTTGCGGTAGATGTGGATGTAGCGCGCGTAGCCGATCTTCTCGGACAGGTACGTGGCGTAGTAGATGAACTTGGGCTTGAAGTACGTGTACTTCTTCGCCCGGGTCAGGAACGAGAGGTCGACGGCGACGCGGAAGTCCTTGAGGGTGTTGTTGATGAACCCCGCGTGGCGCCCCTCGTCGCGGCTCATGAAGCCGAACAGCTCGCGCACGTCCGGGTTCGTGACCCGCTTCTTGATCTCGGCGTACAGGATGCACCCCGAGAACTCCGCGGTCACCGACGAGACGAGGAAGTCGATGAACTGCGCGCGCAGCGCCGGGTCCATGTCCGAGAAGTCGGCGTCGAACTCCGCGGTGCGCTTGAAGTGGTCCTTGTTCGGGTCCGAGCGGAACTCGGCGACCAGCTCGTCCCACAGCGCGCGGTGGCGGTCCACCTGCAGCCGGTCGAGCTCCGCGAAGTCGGTGGTGTAGAAGCGCGGCGTGAGCGTCGCGTCCTGCTGGGCGAACTGGGTCGCCTCGTTGGGGGCCGCGTAGGGCTGCGGCGCGATGGCGGTCGTCATGGGCGCGTCCTCACCCCTCGAAGCCGACTTCGTACAGCCCGGTGATCTCCGACGTGCCGATCAGCCGCGTCCACGCGCGGCGCGGCAGCGACGCCTGGTGCACCGTCGCGTGCGCGCGCATGGTGCGCCGCTCGCCGGCGGCGATGCGCGAGGGGGCGCCGTGCACCAGCACCTCGTCCCCCTCGTTGGGGGACACGCCCTCGAGGTGCACGTGGGCGTGGAAGCGCTCCTGCGTCGCCTCCAGCTCCAGGGTGCAGGGCACCTCGACGCGCCGCCGGGCGGCGAACCAGAGGGCGAGGGCGCCGGCGGCGGCGAGCGCCGCGGCGAGCAGGGTGGCCGTCATCGGAGGTCCTCCGGGGTGATGGTCGTCCGACTCCCGCTCGGGGGCGCGGGGGGCGGCGCCGCGCGGTCACCCGCCGCGCGGGTCAGCTCGATCGCCTGCGAGGTGTAGAAGCCCGACGCCACCCGCTCCGTGCGGCCGACGCGCCAGCCGCCCAGCGCCGGCGCCGCGGCGAGCCGCGCCCGCAGGCGCGCCTCCGCGACCGGCTCGATGGCGGGGGCGCGGTCGCCGCGCGGGAAGAGGCGTCCGGCGAGGTGCATCGTCGAGAGCAGCGGCGTGGCCGGCGCGAACGTCGCCGCCACCGCCACGCGGGTGCGCGCGGCGAGCGCGTCGAGCGCGTCGAGCATCTGCGGGGCGGGGTAGTGGATCAGCGAGTCCATCGCGACCACGTAGTCGAACCGGCCGAACGACGGGTCGAGCAGGTCGCCGACGCGCCAGCCGATGTGCCGCGCGCCGCAGGAGCTGACCGCGCGCTCGCGGGCCAGCGACACCAGCGTCGGCGAGACGTCGGCGGCCACGACGCGCGCGCCGCGCTCGCCGAGCTCGATCGCGAAGCCGCCCGGGCCGCAGCCGGCGTCGAGCACGCGGGCGCCGCGCAGGTCGGCGGGGAGCCAGGCGGCGAGCGTGGCGCGCATCCGATCGCGCCCCGCGCGCACGGTGCGGCGGATCCCGCTCACCGGCGCGTCGGACGTCAGCCGCGCCCACGCCGCCGGCGCGGTGCGGTCGAAGTACTCGGTGATCCAGGCGCGCCGGTCGTCGTACGCGCGGCCGAGGGCGGACGCGGGCATCAGTCGTACCCGAGCAGGTCGAAGATCTCGCGGTCCTTCAGCGGCTCCGGCAGCAGCGGGTCCACCCCGTCGATCAGCGACTGCGCGAGGCGCAGGTACTCGTTCTGGATGGCGACGACCTCCTCGGTCGGCTCCATCTCGAAGATCGTGCACTTCTTGAGGCGGCTGCGGCGGATCGCGTCGCAGTCGGGGAAGTGCGCCGCGAGCGTGAGCCCGACGCGGTCGTTGAAGCGGTCGATCTGGTCGACGTCGCGCGACCGGTTGGCGATGACGCCGCCGACGCGGACGCGGTAGTTCTTCGCCTTCGCCTTGATGGCCGCCACGATGCGGTTCATCGCGAAGATCGAGTCGAAGTCGTTCGCGGTGACGATGAGCGCCCGATGCGCGTGCTGGAGGGGGGCCGCGAAGCCGCCGCACACGACGTCGCCGAGGACGTCGAAGATCACGACGTCGGTGTCCTCGAGCAGGTGGTGCTCCTTCAGGAGCTTCACCGTCTGGCCGACGACGTAGCCGCCGCAGCCGGTCCCCGCCGGCGGGCCGCCGGCCTCGACGCACAGCACCCCGCGGTAGCCCGTGTAGACGAAGTCGTCCACGCGCAGCTCCTCCGAGTGGAACTCGACGGTCTCCAGCACGTCGATCACCGTCGGGACCATCCGCTTGGTGAGCGTGAAGGTCGAGTCGTGCTTCGGGTCGCACCCGATCTGCAGCACGCGCTTGCCGAGCGTCGCCAGCGCCGCCGACAGGTTGGACGAGGTCGTGGACTTGCCGATCCCCCCCTTGCCGTACACGGCGACGACGAGCGTCCCCTCGATCTTCTCGGCGGGATCGAGGTGGACCTGCACGCTCCCCTCGCCGTCCTCGCGGATGGGGAGCGCACGGGGGGAGATGGTGGTGGCCATGATGCGTGGGTGCGTGGGGACGGGGGGCCGCTCAGGCGGCGACCCCCTCCAGCCGGTCTTCGAGGTCGGCCGCGGCGTCGCGCAGCGCGTCGAGCGTCGCCGGGTCGGGCGTCCAGTAGCCGCGGTCGTTCGCCTCCAGCAGCCGCCCCGCGATCGCGCTGGCGGCGCTCGGGTTCAGGCGCGACAGCCGGTCGCGCATCTCGGCGTCGAGCACGAAGGTGCTCCCGACCTCGGCGTAGACCCACGCCGGCACCGAGCCGGCGGCGCCGGTGGCGGACCAGCCGAAGGTCGTGGTGACGTGCCCGGCGAGGTTGCGCGCGCCCTCGTACCCGTGCGCGAGCTGCGCCTCGTACCACTTCGGGTTCAGTAGCCGGGTGCGGCTCTCCAGCGCGACCTGCTCGGTGAGCGTGCGCACCTTGCCGGCGGCGCCCGTGTGGTCGCCCAGGTACACCGGCGCCTCGGCGCCGCGCGCCTGCGCGATCACGCGGTTCATCCCGCCGAGCGACTCGACGTACTGGTCGATGTCGGTGGCGCCCAGCTCGACCGAGTCGAGGTTCTGGAACGACAGGTCGGCCGCGCCGAGCGAGCGGCGGAGCAGGTCGGGGGCCGCCACCGGCGCGGTGCCGACGCCGTACGCGAACGACTTGCGGCGCACGAACTGGTCGGCGAGGTCGTCGGCCGAGTTCCACTGGCCGGTCTCGACGAGCAGGTTGACGTTCGAGCCGTACGCCCCCTCGGCGTTGGAGAACACGCGCAGCGCGGCGGTGGCGAGGTCGCACCCGGTCTCGCGCACGGTCGCGAGGGCGTGCCGCCGGACGAAGTTCTCGGACTCGGGCTCGTCGGCGTCCGCGCACAGCAGCGCGGCCTCGGCGAGCAGCTTCACCTGCAGCGGCAGCAGGTCGCGGAAGATCCCCGAGAGGGTGACCACCACGTCCACCCGCGGCCGGCCGAGCTGCGCGAGCGGTACGAGGCGCGCGCCGGCCAGCCGGCCGACGGCGTCGAAGCGCGGGACGGCGCCCATCAGCGCCAGCACCTGCGCGAGCGGCGTCCCCTCGCTCTTCATGTTGTCCGTCCCCCAGAGCACGATCGCGATCGTCTCGGGGAAGGGGTGCCCGTCCGCCTGGTGGCGGCGCAGCAGTTGGTCGGCGCGCGCCCGACCCTCGAGCAGCGCGAAGGCGCTCGGCACGCGGTACGGGTCGAAGCCGTAGACGTTCCGCCCGGTGGGGAGGACGGCCGGCGCGCGCAGGAGGTCGCCCCCCGGCGCGGGCGGGACCCAGCGGGCGTCGAGCGCGCGCAGGATCCCCGGCACCTCGTGGTCGGTGCGCAGCAGCGCGTCGAGGCGCGCCAGCTCGTCGAACAGGGGCGCGGCGGCACGAGCGTCGGCGGCGCGCGCGAGGACCCGCAGCGCGGCGTCCGCGGAACGCGTCTCGACCAGCGTCGCCACGGCAGCGCGGGCGTCGTCGCCGTCGAGGGGCGGCGCGTCGATCCCCGGGAGCCCCGCGCGCGCCATCGCCAGCAGCGTGTCCGCCCGGTCGGCCGGCGGCATCGCCTCGCCGACGACGTGCAGCCCCACCGGGATCAGCGCGTGCTCCAGCTCCAGCAGGGCGTCGCGCAGCGCCAGCACGCGCGGCTCCGACTCGGCGGCGATCCACACCGGCTCGGCGTCGCACAGCTCGACGGCGGCACCCTGCGCCTGCACCATGGCCAGCAGCGCGTCGCGGTCGCCGGCGTCGACGGAGCGCCAGCGGTCGAGCGACGCCTTCAGCTCGGCGAGGCCGCGATAGAGCCCGGCGTTCGACACCGGCGGCGTCAGGTACGAGACCAGTGTGGCGGCGCCGCGCCGCTTGGCGAGCGTCCCCTCGCTCGAGTTGTTGGAGGCGTAGAGGTAGACGTTCGGCAGGTCGCCGATGAGCCGCTCCGGCCAGCACTCGCTGGTGAGCCCCGCCTGCTTGCCGGGCATGAACTCGAGCGCGCCGTGGGTACCGAAGTGGAGCACCGCGTCGGCGCCGAAGTCCTCGCGCAGCCAGCGGTAGAAGGTCGAGAAGGCGTGCGTCGGGGCGAAGCCGCCCTCGAAGAGCAGCCGCATGGGGTCGCCCTCCCACCCGAACGAGGGCTGCACGCCGACGAAGACGTTGCCGAGTCGCGCGCCCATCACGAACACGCCGCCGCCGTCGGACAGCTGCCGCCCCGGCGCCGGGCCCCACACCCGCTCGACGTCGGCGAGGTGCGGGTCGCGGCGCACGATCTCTTCGGCCGGGACGCGCGCGTGCACGTTGGCCGGCGTCCCGAAGCGCTCGCGGTTGCCGTCGCACACCAGCGCGCGCAGCTCGTCCACGCCCGCCGGCAGGTCGACGGTGTAGCCCTGCTCCTTGAGCGAGGCGAGCACGCGCTGGAGCGAGGCGAAGACGGCCAGGTACGCCGCGCTCCCCGTGTTGCCGGCGTTCGGGGGGAAGTTGAACAGGACCACGGCGAGCTTCCGACGCGCGCGGTCGGTGCGGCGGAGGCGGACCAGCCGCGCCACCCGGTCGGCGATCGCAGCCACGCGATCGGGGAGCGGCTCCGACGGCGCGGCCGGCGCCTCGGGCGTTCCCATTCCCCTGCCGCCGTACACCGCGGGGGCGATCGCGCCGTCCAGCTCCGGGATGGCCACCTGCAGCGTGGCCTGCAGCGGGTTGAGCCCGCGCGGGTCGGCGCGCCACTCGGCGACGCTCTGGAACTCGAGCGTCTGCAGCGACAGGTACGGCACGTCGAGCGCCGCCAGCGCCGCCTGGGCGGCCGGCGCGTCGTTGTACGCCGGCCCGCCGACGAGGGAGAAGCCGGTCAGGTTGACCAGCGCGTCGATCGTCGGCCGCGCCAGCCGCCACGCGTCGCCGTCGCGCACGAGGCCGAAGTTCCGCTCCAGGGCCGGGCGCGCGTCGAGCGCGGACGCGAACACCGGCAGCGCGCGCAGGCCGCGCGCCTCGAGCGCCTCGACCACCGCCGCGTAATGCCGGGTGTTGCCGGCGAGCAGGTACGAGCGCCCGACCAGCACGCCCACCGTCCCGACCGCGCCGCGCGGGGCGGGGAGCGCCGAGGCGTCGTCGGCGATCCCGCGGCCGGGGAGGGCGGGATGCCAGACGCCGACCTCGGGGTAGTGCTCGGGGGGCGCGACGCGCAGCCCGCCGCGGAGCGCCGCGCGCTCGCCGGCGGCGTAGCGGTCGACGTGGTGGAGGACGAGCCCCGCCAGGTTCTCCGCGGTCCCGCCGAGCCAGTACTGCATCCCCAGGAAGTACGCGCGGAGGTCCTGCGCCGTCCCCGGCACGAACCGCAGCAGCTGCGGGAGGCGGCGCAGCATCGCCATCTGCCGCTCGCCGCTCGACCGGCCGTCGCCGCGGGCGCCGCGCAGCTTCCGGAGCAGCGCGATCGGCGACAGGGGGGAGCGGTCGGCGTCGTCGCCCATGACGAAGCCGCCGAGCTTCGTGAGGCGGGTCAGCTCGGGGGCGCACAGCGCGCAGAACACCGCGTCGGCGGCGTCGCGCCGCGCGCGCACGGCGTCGAGGATCGGCGCGGCCTGCTCCTCGGTGAACAGCTGCGCGCAGGCGATGAAGTGCGCCTCGCCGATCGCGGCGCGGCAGCGGGCCAGGGCCGCCGGGTCGGCGTCCCAATCAGCCTGCACGTGCAGCGACAGCTCCAGCCCCGGCAGCTCGCGGCGCAGCCGGGCGCGCGCCGCCTCGAACGCGCCCGCGAGGTGCGCGTCGAGCGTGACGACGACGAAACGGATCGGCACCGCGGGCGCCCGACTACCGGCCATGGTGCGCCTTCGCCTCGTACAGTGTGTCGAGCGAGATCAGCACGATGCCGCGGTCGGCGGCGTAGGTCTCGGTGTTCCGACGCGCCTTGCCGCGGACGAAGAAGGGCACCTTGCGCAGCTCTCCCTCGGCCTCGGTCGACCAGCGCGGGGGCTGCGCGGGCGCCGGGGCGTCGTCGGCCGGCGCGTCCTCCTCGTCGATCGAGACCTCGGCGACCACCGCGTGCGCGTCGAACTCCGGCGGCGCCGGCGCCTCGACGGTCGCGCGCCGCGCGGGCCCGCCCAGGTGCGAGGGCGCGGCCCCGTCGTGGAACTCGAAGTCGTCGCGGAACATCTGCAGCAGGTGCTCCTCGAGCCCCATCATGAGCGGGTGCACCCAGGTGTCGAAGAGGACGTTGGCCCCCTCCCACCCCATCTGCGGCGAGTGCCGCGCCGGCGCGTCCTGCACGTGGATCGGCGCCGAGATCACCGCGCACGGGATGCCCAGCCGCTTCGCGATGTGGCGCTCCATCTGCGTGCCGAGCACGAGCTCTGGCGCGGCGGCCGCGATCCGGCGCTCGACGTCGAGGTAGTCGTCGCTGACGAACGCCTCGACGCCGTGGCGGGCGCCGGCCTCGCGCACCTCGCGCGCCATCTCGCGGCTGTAGGTCCCCAGCCCGACGAGCGCGAACCCCATCTCCTCGACTGCGACGCGCGCGGCGGCGGCGGCGTGCGTCCCGTCGCCGAAGACGAACACCCGCTTGCCGGTGAGGTACGTCGAGTCGACCGACCGCGAGTACCAGGGGAGCCGCGAGCCCTCGCGCCGCTCCGCGTCGGCGACGACCGACGCGTCGAGACCCGCCACGCGCGCCACCTCGGCGAGGAAGTCGCGGGTCGCGCCGACGCCGATCGGGACCGTCTGCACGGTGGGCTGGCCGAACGTGCGGCGCAGCCAGTCGCACGCCGAGCGCGCGACCTCGGGGTGGAGGCAGACGTTGAAGTCGGCGTCGGGGAGGCGGCGCAGGTCGTCGGGGCTCGCGCCCAGCGGGGCGACGACGTGGACCTCGACGCCGAGACTCGCGAGCAGCCGCGTCACCTCGTGCACGTCGTCGCGGCCGCGGAAGCCGAGCGCGGTCGGGCCGAGCAGGTTCGCCTTCGGCGCCGTTCCGGTGGCGCGCGGGAGGCGCGCGGAACCTGGCGCCGGCGCGAGCGGGGCGCAGAGGGTGCGCACGAGCTGGTAGAACGTCTCCGCCGCGCCCCAGTTCTCCTTCTTGGAGTACGACGGGAGCTCGAGCGGGATCACCGGAACCGGGATTCCCATCCCCTGCGCCAGCGCGCCGGGCTGGTCCTGCAGCAGCTCGGCCGTGCAGCTCTCGCCGACCAGCAGCGCGGCCGGGCGGAAGCGCTCGTAGGCGTCGCGCACGGCCGCGCGCACCAGCCCGGCCGTGTCGCCGCCGAGGTCGCGCGCCTGGAACGTCGTGTAGGTGACCGGCGGGCGGCGGTCGTGCCGCTCGATCATCGTGAACAGGAGGTCGGCGTACGTGTCCCCCTGCGGCGCGTGCAGCACGTAGTGGACGTCGCGCATCGACGTCGCGACGCGCATCGCGCCGACGTGCGGCGGCCCCTCGTAGGTCCAGAGCGTGAGCTGCATCGGCGCCTCAGACCGTGAGCCGCTCGCGGCGCGCGAGCGGGCGGGCGAAGAGCTCGGCCAGGTCGCCCGCCTGGTCGAAGCCCTGGATGGGCGTGAAGACCAGCTCGATCGACCACTTGGTCGTGAGCCCCTCGGCCTCCAGCGGGTTGGCGAGCCCCAGCCCGCACACCGTCAGGTCCGGCCGCTCGGCGCGGCAGCGGTCGAGCTGGCGCTCGACGTCCTGCCCCTCGCTCAGCACCGTCTCCGGCAGCAGCGCGAGGTCGGCGGCCACGGTGCCGCGGTCGAGGTACGGCGTCCCCACCTCGACGATCGACATCCCCAGCTCGCGGTGGAGCATGCGCGCCAGCGGCACCTCCAGCTGCGAGTCGGGGAAGAGGAAGAGGCGGCGGCCGGCGAGGCGCGCGCGGTACGGCGCGCGCGCGCGGTGGGCGCGGACGACGAGCGGCGCGAGCACCGCGTCGACCGTGGTCGCCGGGACGGCGATGGCCGCGGCGGCGGCGGCGAACCAGTCGCGCGATCCCTCGGCGCCGAGCGGGAAGGGGGCCGCGATCGGCGTGGCGCCGCGCCGCTCGAGCGCGCGCAGCGTGTCGCCGACGAACGGCTGCGCGAGGAGGACGCGCGTGCCCGGGCCGACGGCGGGGAGGTCGCGCGCGCGGCGCGGGGGGAGGAAGTGCACCGGGCCGACGCCGAGCTGCGCGAAGACGCGCGCGAACTGGTCCTCCACCACGTCGGCGAGCGTGCCGACGACGAGCAGCGACGGCGGCGCGTCGGCCGGGGCCGCGGGGAGCTCGGGGACGAGCGCCGCGAGGCAGGCGTCCTCCCCCTGCGTGAACGTCGTCTCGATGCCGCTGCCGGAGTAGCTGAGCACCCGCACCGCCGGCATCGTGCGCGCGCTCAGCCGCTCGGCGGCGCGGCGCAGGTCGAGCTTGATGACCTCGGACGGGCAGGAGCCGACGAGGAAGAGCGCCGTGATGTCCGGGCGGCGGGCGAGCAGCTCGGTCACGACGCGATCCAGCTCGTCGTGGCAGTCGGCCATCCCCGCGAGGTCGCGGTCCTGGAGGATGGCGGTCGCGAAGCGCGGCTCGGCGAAGATCATCACCCCGGCCGCGCTCTGGAGCAGGTGCGCGCAGGTCCGCGAGCCGACCACCAGGAAGAAGGCGTCCTGCAGCTTGCGGTGCAGCCAGACGATCCCGGTGAGGCCGCAGAAGACCTCGCGCTGGCCGCGCTCCCGCAGGACCGGCAGGGGGACGGAGACGGCGGCGGTCACGCGGCGCCCCCGGCGACGGCCAGGGGGGCGCCCTTGCGGTCGAGGCGGGCGCGCCGGAACTTCGCGACGAACTGCGCGGCGTTGACCGCGTAGGCGGCGTAGGCCGCCAGGGCGAGCCACAGGAGGGGGCGCGACGCGAGGGCGCCCGACGCGAGGGCGGCGAGGTAGGCCGTGTGGAGCGCGATCACGCCCATGCTCACCACGTCCTCCCAGAAGAACGGCCCGGCGAACAGGTACTGCCCGTAGACGTCGCGCTCCCACAGCGCGCCGGTCACCATGATCGCGTACAGCGTCAGGGTCTTGGCGACCACCGACGCGTTGGCGAGCGCGAGCCCCTCCCCGGAGGCGAGGGCGCGGACGACCAGGGCGAGGCTCGCCAGGAACACCAGGAACTGCAGGGCCGCCAGGATCCCTTGGACCTTGGTCCACGGCGACGCGTCGCGCCGCCGGCGCTCCTCGGGGGTGTACAGGGGCCGCTCACGCTGCATCAGCACTCCTCGGCGACGGCGGGACGCGGGAACCACCGACGGCCAGTGTACGGTTGGTACCGGCGACCGTCAAGCGTCGTTGACGTAAACTCAAGTTGACACCGGGCGGTTCGGTTCCCATGTTGGGGGCGCGCCACCCGGCCTGCTGCTCGGGCCATCCCGGGATCGGACACGACACTTCTGCGGAGGCGCAGGTGAGCAACGTCGAGTCACGGACGGCGGCGTCGGTCGCGCGGTACGGCCCGCACCACGACGGGGGGACCTTCGGCGCGCCCAGCTTCTGGCGCGGCGACGCGGCGCTCGCGGCCACCATCGAACGGGACCTCGTGCCGCGGCTCCTGCTCGCCCACCGCGCGGGGCCCTTCACGCCCTTCGAGCGGGCGGTGCTCACCGGGGGCGCGTCGGTGGTCTGCGCCGGCGACCGCGAGGAGTTCGTCGACCTCGTGCTCGGCCCGGACGAGGACGCGGCGCGGCGCTACGTGGCGCAGCTGCTCACCCGCGGGATCAGCGTCGAGGCGGTCTACCTGGACCTCCTGGCGCCGACGGCGGTCCACCTCGGGCACCTGTGGGAGACCGACGACGCCGACTTCCTCGAGGTGACCGCGGCGCTCGGGCGGGTGCAGCGCGCGCTGCACGAGGCGGCGCAGCGCGTCCCCCCGCTCGCGCCGGAGGACACGCACGACGGCCGCGTCCTGCTCTCCTGCCTGCCGGGGGAGCAGCACACGTTAGGTTTGGCGATGGTCGCCGAGTTCTTCGTGCGCGACGGGTGGACCGTGGAGCTGGGATCGCCCACCGCGGACCACGAGTTCGCCGCGCTGATGGAAGGGGGAGGGTGGGACGTGGTGGGGCTCTCGGTGGCCAGCGAGAGCAGTCTCCTGACCGCACGCCGGCTGATCGCGACCGCGCGGCGGCTGTCCACGAATCCCTCCCTCGTCGTTCTCGTCGGTGGCCGAGTCTTCGCCGAACACCCCGATCTCGTCGCCCGCGTCGGAGCCGACGGATGCGCCGCCGTCGCCGCCGGCGCGCCCGAGCTCGCGCGGACGCTCCTCGCGCGACGCGGCGACTGAGCCGATGGCCGCGCCGCGAGCCCCCGCGCGGGCCACGCGCGCCTTCTCCGGGGGGCGGACCGCGCTGGCCCACCTCGAGCCGGAGGCGGCGAGCGTCCTCGTCTCGGCCAGCGACCTCGCGTTCATCGTCGACCGCGAGGGCGTCGTGCGCGACCTCGCGCTCGGCAGCGGCGACCCGACGCTCGCCCAGCTCGACGCCTGGGTCGGTCGGCGCTGGATCGACACCGTCGTCGCCGACTCGCGCCCCAAGATCGAGGCGATGCTGCGCGACGTGGCCGCCTCGGGGCACTCGCCCAAGCGCCAGGTCAACCACGTCACCCCCGACGGCACCGACCTGCCGGTGGCCTACACGGCGGTGCGTCTGGGCGAGTCGGGGAGCCTGGTGGCGAGCGGACGCGACCTCCGCGCGCTCGCGCAGATGCAGCAGCGCCTCGTCGAGACGCAGCAGGCGATGGAGCGCGACTACTGGCGCCTCCGCCACGTCGAGACGCGCTACCGCCTGCTCTTCCAGCTGTCGTCCGAGGCCGTGCTGGTGCTCGACGGACAGACGCGGAAGGTCGTCGACGCGAACGCCGCGGCGGGGACGCTGTTCGGCGTGGCGGCCGACCGCCTCGTGGGACGCGCGGCGCCGCTGGAGCTCGACCGCGACGGCGAGCGCGCGCTCGACCGCCTGCTCACCGACACGCGCCGCGACGGGCGCGCCGACGAGGTCGCGCTGACGCTGCGCGACGGGCTCGCGGTGCGGGCGTCGGCGTCGTGCTTCCGGCAGGACGCGCAGACGCTCTTCCTGCTGCGCCTCGCGACGCCGGCGGCCGCGCGCGCCGCGGCGCCGCGCCCGGCGGTCGTGGACCTGCTGGCGCAGGCGCCCGACGCCTTCGTCGTCACCACCCCCGCGGGCGAGATCCTGAGCGCCAACCGCGCCTTCCTCGACCTGGTCGAGGTGGGGGAGGAGGCGCAGGTGCTCGGCCGCCCGATCGCCGACTGGATGGGGCGCCCCGGCGCCGACGTGCCGGTGCTGCTCTCGATGCTGCGCAAGCACGGCGCGCTGCGCCTCGTCGCTACGGCGGCCCGCGGGCAGCTGGGCGCGGTCACCGAGGTCGAGGTGTCGGCGGTGCTGGCCGCGGACGCCGAGGTGCCGTCGGTGGCGTTCGTGATCCGCGACGTGAGCCGGCGCGTGGCGGGCGGCGTGCAGGGCGCGCGCGACCTCACGCGCGCGGTCGAGAACCTGACGACGCTCGTCGGCCGCGTGTCGCTCCCGGAGCTGCTGCGCGAGACGACGGAGCTGGTGGAGCGCCACTTCATCGAGGCGGCGCTCGAGCTGACGCACGACAACCGCACGGCGGCCGCCGAGGTGCTCGGCCTGAGCCGCCAGTCGCTCTACCTCAAGCTGCGTCGCCACAAGCTCTCGTCGGGCGACGCGGAGGCGGAGCAGGGGCAGGGCTGACGCCCGCCCCGTCCTGACCCCGCAGCGCCCCGCGGCACGTCGTGCATCCCACCTGTCAACCAAACATGACAGTCGGAAACGTCACACTAGTCGTACGTCGCCTGCCGGAGCCGCGCGCCGTCCTGGCGCTGCTCAAGCCGGTGACGTGGTTCCCGCCGATGTGGGCGTTCGGGTGCGGCGTGGTGTCCGCCGGGCGGCTCGACGCGCGGTGGGACGCGCTGGCGCTCGGCATCTGCGTGGCCGGCCCGCTCGTCTGCGGCGCCAGCCAGGCGGTGAACGACTGGTACGACCGGCACGTCGACGCGATCAACGAGCCCGGGCGGCCGATCCCGTCGGGGCGCGTCCCCGGCACCTGGGGGCTCCGCATCGCGCTCGCGTGGAGCGCGCTGGCGCTGGCGGCGGGGGCGCTGCTCGGCGCCGCGGGCGCCCTCGCGACGGCGGGCGCGCTGGCGATGGCGTGGGCGTACAGCGCGCCGCCGCTGCGCTTCAAGCAGAACGGCTGGATCGGCAACCTCGCCGTCGGGGTGTCGTACGAGAGCCTGGCGTGGATCACCGGCGCCGTCGTCGCGCTGGGCGGCGCGCTCCCCGGGCCGCGGGTGCTGGCGCTGGCCGCGCTGTACGGGCTCGGCGCGCACGGGATCCTCACGCTCAACGACTTCAAGGCGGTCGCCGGCGACGCGCGCATGGGCGTGCGGTCGCTCCCCGTGCAGCTCGGCGACGCGCGCGCGGCGCGCGTGGCGTGCGCGGTGATGCTGGCGCCGCAGGTGGTCGTGATGGCGCTGCTGGCCACGTGGGGCGCGGTCTGGGCGCTGGCGGGCGTCGCCGCGCTGGTGACGGTGCAGCTGGTCCTGATGCGCCGATTCCTCGCCGACGTCACGCCGCGCGCGGCGTTCGTCTACAGCGGCGTCGGCGTGCCGTTCTACGTGCTCGGGATGCTGGTGAGCGCCGCCGGCGTGCGGGCGCTGGGGGGAGCCGCGTGACGGCCGGCGCGTCCGACCTGCGCTGGCGTGACGTCGTCCGCCTCGGGCTGGCGCAGGTCGCCATCGGCGCCGTCGCCGCGCTGATGATGTCGACGCTCAACCGCGTCATGGTGGTCGAGCTGCGGCTCCCGGCGTCGGTGCCGAGCGCACTGGTCGGGCTGCACTTCGTGGCGCAGCTGGCGCGGGCGCGACTGGGCTTCGCGTCCGACCGCCAGCGGCGCCGGGCGCCGTACCTGCTCGGCGGCGCCCTCCTGCTCGCCGCCGGCGCGTCGGGGGCCGCGGCCGCGACGGCGCTGGTGCCCGCGCGCCCGGCGCGCGGGCAGGCGCTGGCGGCGCTCGCCGACCTCGCGATGGGGCTCGGGCTCAGCGCCGCGGGACCCGCGCTGCTGGCGCTGGTGGGCGAGCGCGTCGCCCCGCGGCGGCTCGGCGCGGTGGCGGCGGTGCTCTGGATCATGATGATCTTCGGGATCGCGGCGTCGGCCGGCGTCACCGGCGCGCTGCTCGACCCCTTCTCGCTCGACCGGCTGCTCGCGGTCTCCGCCGGAGTGAGCGTGGTCGTCCTCGCGCTGTGCGCGGCCGCGGCGACCAGTCCGGTGCTGCGCCGGACGGAGGGCGTCGCGCCTGCGGCGACCGCGCCCGCGCGCGACGCGCGCGAGTTCCGGCGCGCCGTCCGCGCCGCGCTGGCCGAGGGGGCGACGCGCCGGTTCGTCGGCTTCGTGTTCCTGGCCATGCTGGCGTTCAGCGCGCAGGACCTGATCCTCGAGCCCTTCGGCGGCCAGGTGCTCGGCATGACGCCGGGCGAGACCACGCGCCTCGCCTCGCTGCAGCACGGCGGCGTGCTGCTCGGCATGATCGCGGCCGCGTGGGCGAGCACGCGCGTCGGGTCGCTGCGGGCGTGGGCGGTCGCGGGGTGCCTCGCGTCGTCGGCCGCCTTCGTCGCCCTGTCGCAGGTCGGAGCGCACGGCTCGCCGGACGCGCTGCGCATGGTGGTGTTCGTGCTCGGCGCCGCCAACGGCGTGTTCACCGTCGGTGGGGTCGGCTCGATGATGGCCATCACCGCCGCGGCGCGCGGCGAGGCCGGGCTGCGGCTCGGGATCTTCGGCGCGGCGCAGGGGCTCGCGTACGGCCTCGGCGGCTTCGCCGGGGGCGCGGCCAGCGACGTCGCGCGGTGGGCGCTCGGTTCGCCGGCGGCCGGCTACGCGGCCGTCTTCGCCGCCGAGGCGGTGCTGTTCGCCGGCGCCGCGTGGCTGGCGGCGCGCAGCGCGCCCGCGACGTCGCCGCGCGCGACACCGCTGGCGGACGGCGGGGACGCGCTGGTGGCGGTGCTGCGCTGATGGCGGCCGTCGCCCTCCCCGTGCTCGCCGCGCCCGACGTGGACGGCGTACTCGCGGCCGCGCGCGGCGCGCCGCGCCCGCGCGACCTGTGCACCGACTGCGGGATCTCGCGGTCGTCGCACGCGGCGCGGTGCGGGGCGGCGTGCCAGTTCGTGCACCCGCGGCACGCGTCGCTCGAGCGGCAGGTGCACGGCCGCGCGCGCGACGCGGCCCGCGGGGACGAGGCGCACTTCGGCCCGTACCTCGAGATGTGGCGCGCCCGGCTCGCGGCGCCGCGCGCGGGGGCGCAGTGGACGGGGCTGACCACGCGGCTGGCGGAGCGCCTGCTGGAGGAGGGGCTCGTCGACGCCGTGATCGCGACGGCGAGCGCCGACGACGACCGGTGGGCGCCCGTGCCGGTGCTCGTGACCGAGGCGCGCGGGATGGCGCGCTGCCGCGGGATGAAGATGGGGTACTCGCCGGTGCTCGCGCTGCTCGACGAGGCGGCCGCGCGCGGCTACCGCCGGCTGGCCGTGGTCGGCGTCGCCTGCCAGGTGCACGCGCTGCGGGCGCTGGAGGCGTCGCTCGGGCTTGAGCGGCTGTACGTGATCGGCACGCCGTGCAGCGACAACACGACGACGGCGCGCTTCCACGACTTCCTGGCGCTGCTGACCGACCGCCCGGCGTCGGTCACGTACCTGGAGTTCATGCCGGACATGCACGTCGAGCTGCGGTTCGACGACGGGGGCGTGCGGCGGATCCCGTTCATCCGCCTGCCGATCGCGCAGCTGCCGGCGGACTTCATCCCGCTCACCTGCCGGTCCTGCTTCGACTACACGAACGCGCTGGCCGACGTCACGGTCGGCTACATGGCGGCCGGGGGGGACCAGTGGCTGGTCGTGCGCAACGCGCGCGGCCGCGAGCTGGCGGCGCTGCTCGGCGACGAGGTGGCGCTCGCGCCGCTGGGGTCGCGCGGCGACCGGCGCGGGCCGGTGCGCACGTTCGCGCGGATGCTGGAGCGGCAGAAGGGCGGGATGCCGGTGCGCCGCGCGCCTCGGTGGGCGCGCCCGCTCATCGGGTGGCTGCAGGCGCGGTTCGGGCCGAAGGGGCTCGAGTTCGCGCGGACGCGGGTGGAGATGAAGGTCGCCGAGGGGATCGTGAACCTGCGCGCCGAGCGGCCCCGCCGCGTGCGCGCGCTGGTGCCGGAGTTCGCGTGGGAGCTCGCCGCGCCCTACGGGCTGGTGCCGCGGGACGGCGAGCGCGGTGGGACCCCGAGCCGGGAGCGCTGACATGGAGCGGTTCGACGTGGTGGTGGTGGGGGGCGGCCCGGCCGGGGCGACCGCCGCGCACGAGATGGCCAAGCGCGGGCGGCGCACGCTGCTGCTCGACAAGGCGGGGCGGGTGAAGCCGTGCGGCGGCGCCGTGCCGCCGCAGCTGCTGGTCGATTTCGACGTGCCGCGGTCGGTGCTGGTCGCGGAGATCGACTGCGCGCGGGTGATCTCGCCGCGCGGCCGCAACGTCGACATCCCCGTCGGCGACGGCTTCGTCGGGATGGTCGACCGCGGCCGCTTCGACGAGTGGCTGCGCGCGCGCGCGGTGGACTTCGGCGCCGAGCGGCGCACCGGCTACTTCGACCGGATCGAGCGCGCGGCCGACGGGTCGGCGGTCGTCGTGTACCGCGAGGGCGGCTCGCGGTCGGGCGCCGAGGCGCGCGTGGGCGCGCGGTTCGTGATCGGCGCGGACGGCGCGCTCTCGGCGGTGGCGCGCCAGGAGATCCCGGGCGCCGACCGCGTGAAGCACGTCTTCGCGTACCACGAGATCGTCGAGGCGCCGGCCGAGGCTGTGCAGGCCGCGTACGGGAAGGCCCGCTGCGACGTGTACTACGAGGGGACCTACTCGCCCGACTTCTACGCCTGGGTGTTCCCGCACGGCGGCGTGGCCAGCGTCGGCACCGGAACCTTCCAGAAGGGATTCGACATGCGCGGCGCGATCGCCGAGCTGCGGCAGCGGACGGGGCTCGCCGACGTGAAGACGCTGAAGCGCGAGGGGGCGCCGATCCCGCTCACGCCGCTCCGCCGCTGGGACAACGGGCGCGACGTGGTGGTGGCGGGGGACGCGGCGGGGATCGTCGCGCCGGCGTCGGGGGAGGGGATCTTCTACGCGATGACCGGCGGGCGGCGGGCGGCGGAGGCGGTGGAGCTGGCGATCCGCACCGGGAGCGCGCGGGCGCTGCGCAGCGCGCGGCGGCGCTTCATGTGGGAGCACGGGCAGGTGTTCATGGTGCTCAACGTCATGCAGTCGTTCTGGTACCGGAACGACGACCGGCGCGAGCGGTTCGTGGCGATCTGCGAGGACCGCGACGTGCAGCAGCTCACCTTCGACGGGTACATGCGCAAGAAGCTGGTGCGCGCGCGGCCGATGTCGCACCTGCGGATCTTCCTGAAGAACTGGGCGCACCTCAGCGGGCTGGCCTCCGCGTGACCGCCGCCAGCGCATGCTGATCTCGATCGCCGTCGACTACCGCCACGCGGACGTCGCGACGCGGGAGCGCTTCCACCTGACGCCGGAGCGCCTGGCGGCGCTGTACCGCGCGCCGGCGGGGGGCGGGGCCCCGCAGCGCGTCGGGATGGCGACCTGCAACCGCAGCGAGCTGTACGCGTGGGTCCCCGAGGCGACCGCGCGGACGCTCGACGGGCACCTCGCGGCGCTCGCGCGCGCGTGGATGGGGACCGCCGCGGGCGCCCGGGCGCTGCTCGCGGTGGCGCGCCGGCGGAGCGGCGTCGGCGCCGTGCACCACCTCTTCCGCGTCGCGTCGGGGATCGAGTCGCAGGTGCTGGGCGACGCCCAGCTCCTCGGCCAGCTCCGCGAGGCCTACGCGCACGCCCGCGACGCGCACGCCGCCGGGTCGGTGCTGCACCGCCTGTTCGAGCACGCGCTGCGGGTGGGGAAGCGGGTGCGGACGGAGACGGGGCTGTCGAGCGGGCGCTACTCGGTGGGCGCCGAGGCGGCGAACCTGGCGGCGCGGCGCTTCGGGTCGCTGGCGCACGCGCGCGTGGCGGTGGTGGGGGCGGGGAAGACGGGGGAGCGCGTCGCGCGGCAGCTGGCCAAGCTCGGGGCGACGGACATCGTGGTGCTCAACCGGTCGCCCGAGCGCGCCGAGGCGCTGGCCACGGCGGTGCGCGGGCGCGCCGCGCCGCTGGAGGCGCTGTACGGCGAGCTGGCGCTGGCCGACATCGCGATCGTCGCGACGAGCGCGGTCGGGCCGCTGGTGTACGCCGACCCGCTGGTCTCGGCGCGGCGGCGCTTCGCCACGCTGCACTTCCCGCTGCTGCTGGTGGACCTGTCGGTGCCGCGCAACGTCGATCCCGTGGTCGGCGGCGTGCCGGGGTGCGTGGTGGTGGACCTCGACGCGCTGCGCCCGGCCGTGGCGGCGGGGGAGCGCGAGCGCAACGCGTCGATCCCGCAGGCCGAGGCGCTGGTCGAGCAGGAGGCGGCGGAGTACCTGGAGTGGCTGCGCGCCGCCTCCGCCCGCGAGGCGATCCGGCCGCTGTGCGACGCGCTGGCCGAGGTGTGCCGGCGCGAGGTCGCGTTCGCCGCCGGCGACGACGTCGCGGCCCGCACCGCCGAACGCATCGTCGCGAAGGTGCTGGCGCGGCCGATGGTCGAGCTGCGCGGGGCGGTGGCGCGCGGCGAGTCGCTCGAGGAGATGGTGTCGGCGCTCGCGCGCCTCTTTCCGACCGCCGCGCCGCGAGGCGCCCGCGCGGCGCTGGCGCTCCCCGGAGGCCCGGCATGACGACGCTGGTCGCGTACGAGCCGTTCGTCCACGCGCCGCTGGCGGTCGCGCCGACCGCCGAGCCGCTGCTGCTGCGTGCCCTGCGCCGCGAGCCGGTCGAGCGGCCGCCGGTGTGGCTGATGCGGCAGGCCGGGCGATACCTGCCGGAGTTCCGCGCGGTGCGCGCGCGCGCCGACTTCCTGACCATGGTGCGCACCCCCGATCTCGCGGTCGAGGTCACGCTGCAGCCGGTCCGGCGCTACGGCGTGGACGCGGCGATCGTGTTCAGCGACATCCTCGTGATCCCCGACGCGATGGGGATGCGGCTCACGGTCGAGGAGTCGGTCGGGCCGGTGCTGCACGACCCCGTGCGGTCGATGGCCGACGTGCGGCGCCTGCTTCCGGTGGACCCGGCGGCCGACCTGGCGTACCACCTGACCACGCTGCGCGAGACGCGCCGCGCCCTCGACCCGGGGACCGCGCTGATCGGCTTCGCGGGGGCGCCGTGGACGCTGGCGGCGTACATGCTGGAGGGGTCGGGCGGCCGGCAGTTCGCGGTGGCCAAGCGCATGCTCACCGAGCGCCCGGACGTCGCGCACGCGCTGCTGGCGCGCCTCGCCGACGCGGTGGGCGACTTCCTCGTGGCGCAGGTGGCCGCGGGGGCGCAGGCGGTGCAGCTCTTCGACTCGTGGGCCGGGGCGCTGGGGCCGGACGACTTCGCGCGCTTCGCGCTCCCATATCTGGCGCGGGCGGCGCGGCGGGCGGCCGAGGCGGGCGCGCCGGTGATCGTGTTCGCGCCCGGCGCGTGGATGCACGCCGAGGCCATCGCGGCGGCGACCCAGCCGGCGGCGCTCGGCGCCGACTGGCACGTGCGCCCCGACGAGGCGCGGCGGCTCGCCGACCGGATGCGGGTGGCGGTGCAGGGAAACCTCGACCCGTGCCACCTGTACGGCGACGCGGCGACGGTGCGCCGGCGGACGCGCGCGATGCTGCGCGGGCTGCACGGCGCGGGGCACGTGGCGAACCTGGGGCACGGCGTGCTCCCCGACACCCCCGTCGAGAACGTGGGGGCCTTCATCGAGACCGTGCAGCAGTGGCGCGCCGACGCGTGCGAGGAGGAGTGATGACGCCGTTCGCAGCCCAGATCGACCCGCGGGCCCACGCGCGCGCCGGGCACGGCGCGCCGACGCTCGTACCGACCCCGCTCGAGGAGCGGCGCCGGCCGGTCCCGATCGCCGACGACGGCACGGACCGCGTGCGTGCCGCGGCGTGGACGGTCGCCGTGCACGAGGACATCACCGCGCTGCTGACCGATCTCGACGGCGGGGGCGCGTTCGTGGAGGAGCAGTGGGCGCGCGACGGCGGCGGCGGCGGCGTGTCGCGCCTCATGATGGAGGGGATGACGTTCGAGAAGGCCGGGGTGAACCGCTCGATGGTGCACGGCGTGCTACCGCCCGAGGCGCTGCAGCGGCTCGGCGTGGCCGCGGTGCCCGGCGAGGTGCGATTCTTCGCCTCGGGCGTCAGCGTGGTCGTGCACCCGCGCAGCCCGCGGATCCCGACCGTGCACCTGAACGTCCGCTTCTTCGAGCTGAGCGACGAGGACGGGCACACGCTCGACCGGTGGTTCGGCGGCGGCACCGACCTGACGCCGATGTACCCGCAGCCCGAGGACGCCGCGTCCTTCCACCGCGCGCTCGCCGACGTGTGCGCGCCGTTCGGGCGCGCGCTGCACCCGCGATTCAAGGCGTGGTGCGACGACTACTTCGTGAACCGGCACCGCACGCAGGAGCGGCGCGGCGTCGGCGGGATCTTCTACGACCACCTCCGACCGCACGAGTTCGGCCCCGACCGCCGCTCGCTGCACGCGCTGGCGGTGGCGGTGGGGACGTCGCTGCGCACGACCTACGCGCCGATCGTGGAGGCGCGCCGCGACGCCGCGTGGGGCGACGACGAGCGCGCGCTGCAGCTGGAGCGCCGCGGGCGCTACGTCGAGTTCAACCTGCTGCACGACCGCGGGACGCTGTTCGGGCTGCAGACGAGCGCGCGCACCGACAGCGTCCTCATGAGCCTCCCGCCGCAGGCGAGCTGGCCGCGCCCCGGCGGGCACCCGGCCGGGAGCCTCGGCGACCGGCTCACAGCCATGCTCGCGCCGCGCGACTGGCTGGCGGTCGACGCGGTCGCCTGAGGGCGCGGGAGGCTCCGTGGCGTACCTCTGGCTCAAGACCCTGCACGTCGTCGCCGTCGTCTGCTGGATGGCGGGGCTGTTCTACGTCGGCCGCGTGGTCGTCAACCACGTCGAGGCGCTGGCGCGCCCGGAGCCGGCGCGCACGATCCTGCACGAGCAGCTGGCCGGCATGTCGCGGCGCGCCTATCGCGGGATCCTGACGCCGGCGGCGGTGCTGACGCTCGCGTTCGCCGCCGGCATGCTGGCCGAGCGGCCGGCGCTGCTCGGCGCCGGGTGGCTGCAGGCGAAGCTGGCGCTGGTCGCGCTGCTCGGCGGCTTCCACCTGTACTGCGGGCGCCTGGTCGCGGCGCTGGCGGCCGGGCGGGCGCCGGTGACCTCGCTGCAGGCGCGGCTCCTGAACGAGGTGCCGACGCTCTTCCTGCTGGCCATCGCGCTGCTGGCGGTGTTCAAGGGGGCGGCCACGCCGCGCACGGTCGCGCAGGGCGTCGGCGGGCTGCTCGTGCTGCTCGCCGTCGGCGTCGCGCAGTACGCGCGGCGGCGCGCGCGGGCGGGGCGCCCGGTGCCGCTCGCGGGGGTGCCGGCCCGGTAGCCGGCGCGGATATCATCCGGGAGCGGGACGCCACCTGTTCCACCGTCTGCTCCCCTCCGCCGTGACCACCGCGCTGACCCCCGAGCTTCCGGCCTCGCCGCAGGCCTTCGCCGACGCCCGCTGGGAGGACGTCCTGCCGTACTACGAGGCGCTCGCCACCGTCCCGCTCTCCGACGCGACCGTCGAGGAGTGGCTGGGGACGTGGTCGCGCCTCGACGCGCTGATCGGCGAGGCGGGGACGCTGGCGATGATCGCCTACACCGGCGACACGAGCGACGCCGCGCGCGAGGCCGCGTACCTCCGCTTCTCGACCGAGATCTTCCCGAAGCTCGACGAGCAGGGGGTGCGTCTCGCCAGGCGGCTGCTCGACCTCGGCTGGTCGCGCCCGGATCTCGAGACGACGCTGCGCCGGTTCCGCACCGACGCCGAGATCTTCCGCGAGGCGAACGTGCCGCTGTTCGCGGAGCTGGAGGAGCTGTCGGCGGCGTACCAGAAGATTGTCGGCGGACTCTCGGCGGAGTGGGAAGGCGAGCGCAAGACGATCCCGCAGCTGCAGCCGTTCCTCAAGAGCCCCGACCGCGCGGTGCGCGAACGCGCCTTCCGGAAGGGCGCCGAGGCGTACCTGGAGAAGCGCGACGAGCTGGCGGCGCTGTTCGACCGGATGTACGAGAAGCGCGTGCGCGTCGGCGAGAACGCCGGGTTCCCGAACTTCATGGAGTACTGCTTCGCGGCGAAGCACCGGTTCGACTACACGCCCGACGACGTGCAGCGCTTCCACGAGGCGGTCGAGTCGACGGTGACGCCGGCGGCCGAGCGGCTGCACGCGTGGCGCCGCGACAAGCTCGGCGTCGAGCGGCTGCGCCCGTGGGACACCGGCGTCGACCTGTTCCGCGAGCGGCCGCTCAAGCCGTTCGCGACGACGCCCGAGTTCGTGGACGGGGCGCGCCGCATCTTCGCGACGCTCGACCCGGAGCTGGGCGGGCAGTTCGACCTGATGGCGCGCGAGGAGCTGCTCGACCTGGAGAGCCGGCCGGGGAAAGCGCCGGGGGGCTACTGCACGAAGCTGAGCTTCCGCGGGCGGCCGTTCATCTTCATGAACGCGGTCGGCGTCCCGGACGACGTGAACACGCTGGTGCACGAGGCGGGGCACTGCTTCCACGACTTCGCGTCGCACGGGCTGCCGCTGGTCTGGCAGCGGTCGACGGGACACGAGGCCGCCGAGCTGGCGTCGATGTCGATGGAGCTGCTGGCGGCGCCGCACCTGGCGCGCCCGACGGGCTACTACGAGCCGGAGGAGGCGCTGTCGGCGGAGCTGGAGCACCTGGTGGACGTGATCACGACGCTTCCGCACGTGGCGAGCGTCGACGCGTTCCAGCGCTGGATCTACACCGACCCGGCCGGCGGCGACGCCGACGCGCGCGACGCGGCGTGGCTCGACATCCGGCGGCGCTTCGAGCGCGGGGTGGACTGGTCGGGGCTGGAGCGGGAGCGGGTGTCCCGCTGGTACCGCCAGCTCCACATCTTCGAGCTGCCGTTCTACTACATCGAGTACGGCATCGCGCAGCTCGGCGCGCTCCAGGTCTGGCGGCGGAGCCTGCAGGACCCGCAGGAGGCGGTGGCGCGGTACAAGGCCGCGCTCCGGCTCGGCGGGACGCGCTCGCTCCCCGAGATCTACGCCGCGGCGGGCGCGCGGCTGGTGTTCGACGCCGCCGGGATGCGCGAGCTGGTCGAGCTGGTGGAGGGGCGGATCGAGGGGCTGCGGGCGGCGCTCGCAAAGGGGTGACGGGACGCTAAGGCCAAGGCCGGGCGGCACTTGCGTTGCCAGCCCGGCCCGGTTTGCGTTCGGGGATACCCGTCACCAACCGACTGACAGTCATGGCCGAGATCGAGTTCAAGCGCCGGGGCACGCCGCTCTGGCTGGTCCTTCTGGTGCTCGCCGTCCTGGGCGGCGCCGCCTGGTTCTTCGTCCGCCAGCGTCCCGAGGCGCCCGTCGCGCAGACGGCCGCCGACTCCGCGGCTGCCCCCGCCGGCTCGCCCGCCGCCGCCGCGCCGGCCGCCCCGGCGCCCACCGGCCCGAGCGTCAACCTCGCGCGCTTCGCCGACTCGGCGAGCCTCCCCGGCGCCGACGCCGAGCAGCGCCGCTACCTGTCGCAGGCGATGCGGCTGATGGCCGACGTGCTGCAGGAGAAGGCGCCGACCAACGGGGTGCAGCAGTCGCTGCTGCGCGCCGTCGCGGACACGCTGGCCATGGCCGACACCCGGGCGGAGCGCGTCGCCGACCTGACGCAGCTCGGCTTCTTCGCCTACGCCTACGCGCTGAACGACGCGAAGGTCGACGACGGCAAGCTGTCGACGGCGGCCAGCCAGATGCAGCCGAACGTGGCCGTCGGGCGCCAGAAGTCGATCGTCGACGGGTACCTCCGGCTGTCGCGCGACATCCTGCGCGGCGTGGCGTCGAAGGGCGCCGACACGATCCCGGCGCCGCGCACGAGCACGCCGACCCCCGCCCCGACGGGGGGCGACGCGACGCCCGCGACGCCGAAGTCGGGCGACTGAGCGTACACGCGGCTCAACGAGGGGCGGCGGGGCCGACGGCCCGGCCGCCCTTCATCACGTAGCGGACCCGCCGCAGCGCGCCGACGTCGCGCGTCGGGTCCCCGGCCACCGCCACCAGGTCGGCCAGCAGTCCGGGGGCGACGCGCCCGCGGTCGGGGAGGGCGAGGGCGCGCGCGTTGACGCTCGTCGCGGCCCGGAGCGCCTGCAGCGGCGTGAGCCCGTACTGCACCAGCAGCTCGGGCTCGCGCGCGTTGTCGCCGTGCGGGAAGACGCCGACGTCGCTCCCGTTGCAGATCGTGACGCCGGCCGCCAGGGCGGCGCGCAGCGACGCCTTCTTCGCGACGATCCGCGCCGGGTCGGGATCGACGCCGCGCCGCCAGCCGCGGTAGCCGGTGACCGCGTCGCCGGCGGTCACCGTCGGGCAGAGCGCGACCCCCTTCTGCGCCATCAGCCGGAAGACCTCGGGGGTGCCGTCGTCCCCGTGCTCGATGGTCTGCACGCCGGCCGCGGCGGCCCGCCGCATCCCCTCCGCGGTGCTGGCGTGCACGACCACCGGGCGCCCCGAGCTCCCCGCGGTCTCGACGGCGAGGCGCATCTCGGCCTCGCTGAACGTCGGCCGCGCCTCGCCGTTCGGCCCCCAGCGGTAGTCGCCGTAGAGCTTCACCACGTCGGCGCCGCGCCCGATCTGCGCGCGGATGGTGCGCACCAGCGCGTTCGCGTCGCCGACCTCCTCGGCGCCCTGCGGGACCGCCCAGCGCGGGTCGAAGCCGCGCGGCGCGTAGCTGCCGGTGGCGACGATGGCGCGGTTGGCGACGATCAGGCGCGGCCCCGGGACGATGCCGCGCTCCACCGCCAGCTTGAGCCCCGCGTCGGCGTCGTCGGCCCCCTCGGTGCCGAGGTCGCGCAGCGTGGTGAAGCCCGCCTCGAGCGTCGCCTTCAGATGGTTGACCGCGCGCGCGACGCGCAGCGCGAGCGGCTCCTTCAGCACCTGATCGTCCCAGCTCGTCTCGTTGTAGGCGTGGAGCAGGACGTGCGAGTGGGCGTCGATGAGCCCGGGGATGAGCGTGGTGCCGGCGAGCGCCACCTCGCGCGTCCCGGCCGGGACGGCCACCGACGCCGGCGCGCCCACCGCGGCGATGCGCTCGCCGCGGACGAGCACGACCCACCCCGCGCGCGGCGCGTCGGCGTCGCCGTCCCACACCGCGTCGGGGCGGAGCAGGACGGGCGCGGTGTCGGCCGCGGCGGGCTGGCCGCGCAGCGGCAGCGCGGCGACCACGAGCGAGGCGACGACCAGGGAGAGACGCGGCATGGCGGACGGGGAGTGGGCTGGCGCGGCGACGGGCGCCGCTGCGCTGATGTCGGGGAGCGAGGGCGGCACGCGCTGGCGCGACGCGTGGGCGCCGGGCGCCGGCGTGCGCCTGCACGTGGTCGAGGGCGGGGAGGGGGCGCCGGTCGTGCTCCTGCACGGCTTCCCCGACTTCTGGTACGCGTGGCACCGGCAGCTGCCCGCGCTGGCCGCCGCCGGCTTCCGCGCGATCGCCCCCGACCTGCGCGGCTACAACCTGTCGGATCGCCCGCGCCGCGTCGAGGACTACCGGCTGCCGCTGCTCGCCGACGACGTGGCGGCGCTGATCCGCGGCGTCGCCGGCGGGCGCGCGCACGTCGTGGGGCACGACTGGGGCGGCGGGGTCGCGTGGCACCTCGCGGCGCGGCACCCCGAGGTGGTCGACCGGCTGGCGATCGTCAACGCGCCGCACCCGGCGCGCTACCGCGAGCTGCTGCGGACGCCGGCGCAGGCGCTGCGCGCGTGGTACCTGGCCGCGGTGCAGCTCCCCGTGCTCCCCGAGGCGCTGCTCGGCGCCGGCGACCTCGCGCCGCTGCGCGCCGTCTGGCGCCGGATGCGGCGCGCGCCCGGCGGGCTGTCGGCGCGCGAGGAGGCGGCGTACGCGGCGGCCTTCGCGGATCGGTCGGCGCGGTGGGCGGCGCTCGCGTACTACCGCGCGCTCGCCCGGCACGGCGCGCCGGTGCCGGCGGAGCGCCGCACGATCCCGCACCGCACGCTGCTGCTCTGGGGGATGCGCGACCCGGCGCTGGTCCCCGGGAACGCCGAGGGGCTGGAACGGTGGCTGCCCGCCCTGTCGGTGGTCCGCTTCCCCGACGCGGGGCACTGGCCGATGGCCGACGCGCCCGCGGCGTTCGACGCCGCGCTGCTAGCCTTTCTGCGCGGGGCGTGAGAGTGCCGGCGTCGCGCCGACCCGCGTGACGCCCCCCGAGACGAGGAACGCCATCACGTCGGCGCTGTCGGCGGGCAGCGGGCGCACCCGCTCCGCCGGGAAGAGCAGGACGTGGCCGGCCACGCTGTACGAGAACGGGAAGTACACGGCGACCTGGCCCGTGAGGCCGAGGTGGTCGAGCGACGACTGCGTGACGAAGCCGATCGCCGCGCCCTCGGATTCCGGGTACACCGTGACCACCACCGGGCGGTCGAAGCGCCGCTGCTCGCCGACGAAGGCGTTGAGCAGGTCCTTGGTCGACGCGTACAGCAGGCGCACGAACGGGAGGCGCGCCAGCACCGACTCGAGGAGGCCGAACAGCCCGCGCGCCAGGAAGGTCGAGGCGAGGAACCCGACCAGCACGAGCACGCCGATCGTCACCGCGAAGCCGACCCCCGGGACCGGGAAGCCGAGCCACCCGTCGATGGCGACGAACAGCCGCCAGCAGACGTAGAGGGTGAACGCGATCGGCGCGACGACCACCAGGCCGCGCAGGAAGTAGTTGACCAGGGCGCGCATGGGCCAAAGCTAGCGCTTATCGTGCGCCCATGAATCCGAGCACGCCCCCGCGGGCCCTCCTCAGCTGGAGCGGCGGAAAGGACAGCGCTCTGGCGCTGCACCGCCTGCGCGAGACCGGCGCCCTCGCCGTCGAGGGGCTGCTGACGACGATCACCGCCGAGTACGACCGCATCTCGATGCACGGGGTGCGGCGCGCGCTGCTCGAGGCGCAGGCCGAGGCGGTCGGGCTGCCGCTGCGCACGGTGGCGATCCCGCCGGGGTGCACGAACGACGAGTACGAGGCGCGCACGGGCGCCGCGCTGGCCGCCTGGGCGATGGAGGGTGGGCAGGCGGTGGCGTTCGGGGACCTCTTCCTGGCGGACGTGCGGGGCTACCGCGAGCGGCTGGTGTCGGCGCACCCGCTGACGCCCGCGTTCCCGCTGTGGGGGGAGGACACCACCGCGCTCGCGCGCCGCTTCGTCGCGCTCGGCTTCCGCGCGGTGCTGGTGTGCGTGGACCCGAAGCAGCTCGACCCGCGGTTCGCGGGGCGGGCGTACGACGACGCGCTACTCGACGAGCTGCCGGCGGGGGTGGACCCGTGCGGCGAGAACGGGGAGTTCCACACGTTCGTGTGGGACGGGCCGGTGTTCGGACGCGCGGTGCCGGTGCGGGCGGGGGAGGTGGTGGAGCGGGGAGGGTTCGTGTTCGCGGATCTGCTGCCGGCTCTACCGACGGCGTAGAGCGGGGTACGGCGCACTTCAGGGTACGGCGGAGAGCGGGGTGGACCGAACCAAGGGGTGCAGCGTACACCGGGGTACCACGGACCTACCGGCCATGAGCTCGTAGGTCCGTGGTACCCCGCTCTGCGAACCAACCCTGTTTTCGGTTCACCCCGCCCTTCGCCGTACCCCGGTTTCCGGGTCACCCCGATCTTCGCCGCGAAAGGCCAACGCCCCCCTCGCCGCCCGCGTACCTTCGGGGATGGCCCCCCTCGCCGTCCGCCCCTCGCCCCCTCCCACGCCCGCCCCATGAAGGCCCGTCTCCTCGCCGCCCTCGCCCTGGGCGCCGCTCCCGCCGCCGCGCAGGCGCCCGCCAAGCGCCCGCTCACACAGGCCGAGTACGACAGCTGGCGCAACGTGCAGGGGACGACGCTGTCGCGCGACGGCCGCTGGCTCGCGTACCAGGTCGGCCCGGTGGTCGGCGACGGCGAGCTGGTGGTGCGCGCGGTGGGCGCGTCGACCGAGCACCGCGTGCCGCGCGGCTACACCGGCCGCCCGCAGCTGACGCCCAACGCCGACTCGGGGTTCACCGCGCCGCCGCCGGTGTTCAGCGCCGTCGGGCGCGTGCTGGCGGCGCTCACGTACGCGCCGGGCGCCGACTTCGAGCGGGCGCGCCGCGCGCGCCCGCCGGCGTCGCGCGCGACCCTGGCGGTGGTGTCGCTGGCCGACGGCCG
>NZ_JARGEK010000139.1 GCF_029211165.1 Roseisolibacter sp. H3M3-2 | reverse complement strand
AAGGAGTTGAGACCACGATTTGTCTTCCTAAGACCGCTTGGCCTCCGACTTCGCGACGCGGCGCCGGCCACGGGGTTCGTGCAGCGCCGCCTGCAGCACGGCGCGCGCGAGCCGCGGGGCACCGAGGCGCGCGTCGCGTGGGACGAGACCGCGCTCTACGTCGCGCTGCGCATGCCCGAGCCGACGCCCAACGGCGTGCGCGCGGCGCTCGGGCGCCGGGACTACGACCTGCCGAGCGACTGGGCGCACGTGTTCGTCGACTCGTACGGCGACCGGCGCACCGCCTTCCGCTTCTCGGTGAACCCGTCGGGGGTGCAGCAGGACGCGATGCTCGCCAACGACGCGGAGTTCAACGAGGACCGCAGCTGGAACGCGGTGTGGGAGGCCGCCACCGCCACCGACCCGGCCGGGTGGACGGCGGAGTTCCGCATCCCGTGGAGCGAGCTGCGCTTCGCCGCGCCCGCGGGCGGCGACGGGCCCGTGTTCGGGCTGCAGCTCGCGCGCGACGTCGCGCACCGCAACGAGCGCCACGAGTGGGCGCCGATCCCGCCCGACGCGACCGGCTACGTGTCGCTGTTCGGACGACTGGGCGGGCTGCGCGGGCTCCGCGCGCCGCGGCGGCTGGAGGTGACGCCGTACCTGCTCACGCGCGGCGCCCCGCCCCCCGCGGCCGCCGGCGACGCGCTGCGCGGCGACGCGTCGCTCGGCGCCGACGTGAAGCTCGGCCTCACGTCCAACCTCACCGTCACCGCCACCCTGCTCCCAGACTTCGGGCAGGTCGAGGCCGACCCGAGCCAGCTCGACCTGTCGGGGCTCGAGGTGTTCTTCGCCGAGCAGCGGCCGTTCTTCGTCGAGGGCGCCGACATCTTCCAGGTGCCGCTGTTCAGCCCCAACGGCGCGTTCGGCGGGCAGAACGCGCTCTTCTACTCGCGCCGGCTCGGGCGCCGCCCGCAGCTCCCGCTCCCCGACGGCGCCGACGACGCGCTGCGCCCCGCGGCCACGCGCCTGCTCGGCGCCGCCAAGCTGTCGGGCAAGACCGCCGGCGGGTGGTCGGTGGGGCTGCTCGACGCCGTGGGCGCGGAGGAGCGCGTGGCGGTCCCCGGCGCCGCCGGCGCACGCGCCGCGACGCTGGAGCCGCGCACCAACTACCTCGTCGCGCGCCTCGCGCGCGACCTGCGGGGCGGCGCCACGGCGCTCGGCGCGACGCTCACGGGCGCCACGCGCGACCTCGACTCGCTCGGCGCCGCGACGCTGCACCGCGACGCGTGGGTGGCCGGCGCCGACCTGCGCCACCGCTTCGCGGGCAACACGCAGCAGCTGCAGCTCGCCGTCGCAGGCTCCGTCGTGCGCGGCGACACCGCGGCGATCGGGCGCACGCAGCGCGGGCTCGTGCACCTGCTGCAACGCCCCGACGCCCCCGACGGCGCGTACGACCCGGCGCGCACCGCGCTCGCCGGGCTGGCCGTCGACGCGCGCCTGTGGCGACTCGGCGGCGGGCCGTGGCGGTGGGGCGTCATGGGGCAGCTGGTGACGCGCGGCTTCGAGGCCAACGACCTGGGCTTCCACCGCGTGAGCGACCAGGCCGGCGCCGGCGGGTGGCTCGGCTACGAGGGGATGGTGCCGCACGGCCCGCTGCGCAGCTGGGCGACCTACGCGAACCTGCGCCGCGCCTGGACCACCGACGGGCTGCGGCGCGCCGGCGAGGCGGTGCTGTTCGGGCGCGCCGAGCTGCAGAACGGCTGGGCCGCGTTCGGCGACGTCGCCGCCGGCCCGTCGATGCTCGGCGTCGCGACGCTGCGCGGCGGTCCCGCGCTGCGGCAGCCCGCGTGGCGGAGCGCCAGCGCGCGCGTGGCCGCCAGTCCGCGCCGCCGCGTCGGCGGGCAGCTCATGGGGTGGGTGCGCGCCGACGACGCCGGCGCCCGCGGCTGGATGGTGTCGCCGACGCTGGCCCTCCGCCCGTCCACGCGCCTCGAGGTCGCGGTCGGCCCGCGCCTGACGCGCGCCGCCGAGCCGGCGCAGTACGTCGGCGCGCCCACGGACTCCGCGGGCGACGCGCGTTACCTCGTGGGCGCGCTGCGGCAGACCACCGCCGCCGTCGACACGCGCGCCAGCTTCACCTTCTCGCGCGCCCTCACGGTGCAGCTCTGGGCGCAGCCGTTCGCCAGCGTCGGCGCGTACGGCACGCTGCGCGCGGTGGCCGGCCCGCGCGCCGCCGCCTTCGCGGCGCGCTTCGCCGACGTCGCCGTCGCGCACGTGTCGGCCGCGGGCGACGGCACGCTCGGCGTCGCGGGCGACGAGGCGCGCCCCGGCTACGCGCTCGACGCGCCCGACTTCGGCGTGCGCGAGCTGCGCGCGAACGCCGTGATGCGCTGGGAGTTCCGTCCCGGCTCGGCGCTCTTCCTCGTGTGGACGCAGGCGCGCGCGGCGAACGGCGCCGACGGGGCGTTCGACGCGTCGCGCGAGGCGTCGCGCCTGCTCGGGGCGCCGCCGCGCAACACGCTGCTGGCCAAGGTCAGCTGGTGGACGCGCCTGTGAGACGCCCGTGAGGGGGCCGAGCTAGCCCCGCCGCCCGCCGCCCGCCCATCTTTCGGCATGCGATGGCGACGCGACGACGGGACGTTCGGGATGCCCGGCTCCACCACGCCCTGGGTGACGGTGGCGACGCTGGCCAGCGGCTTCGAGGCCGACGTCACCGTCGCCGTCCTCGGCGCCGCCGGCATCCCGGCGCGCGCCTACGGCAACGACCTCACCGGGCTGTTCGGCCCCGGCTTCCAGGGCCCGTCGGCGCGCGGGGTGGACGTGCTCGTGCCGCGCGACGCCTACGACGAGGCCCGCGGCGTCCTGCAGGCGGCGCGCGACGCGGCCGCCGACGCCGAGTAGCGGCGCGGTGGCGGACCGCTACCCGGTCCCGGCCGACGAGCACCGCACGCGCGAGGAGATCTCGCGCAGCCGCTTCGTCACGACCCTGGCGCCGGCCGACACGACCGACGCCGCGCACGCCTTCGTCGCCCGCATGCGCGCCGAGTTCCCCGACGCCACGCACAACTGCTGGGCGTTCGTGGTCGGCCCGCCGGGGAGCACGGGGCGCGTCGGCATGAGCGACGACGGCGAGCCGCACGGCACCGCGGGGCGCCCCATGCTCACCGCGCTCCTGCACTCGGGCGTCGGCGACGTCGCGGCGGTCGTCACGCGCTACTACGGCGGCACGAAGCTCGGCACCGGGGGGCTCGTGCGCGCCTACGGCGGCTGCGTGCAGCGCGCGCTGGAGACGCTGCCGCGCGGCGAGCGCGTGGCGTGGGTCGCCTGCGCGGTCACCATCGGCTACGCGGACGTGACGGTCGTGCAGCAGCTGGTCGCCGCGCACGAGGGGCGCGTGCTCGGCGAGACCTACGCCGCCGACGTCACCTACGCGCTCGAGCTCCCCGACTCACGCCGCGCGCCGTTCGTGGCGGCGGTGCTCGACGCGACGCGCGGGGCGGCATTGGTGGAGTGAGAGGGGAAGCGTCGAGCGTCGAGCGTCGGCAGCGCCCCGTGGCGGGGACGCCTCCTGCCGCCGCGAGGAGCGCGCTCGACGCTCGACGCTCACCGCTCGACGCTCCGCCTCACAGCCCATCCGCGATCGCCGCCACCTCCTCCGCGTCCCGCCACGCGTCCTCCAGCAGCGCCAGCTCCCCCTCCAGCACGCGGCGCTCGGCGTCCTCGTGCAGCGCCATCTCGACCGCCAGCCGCTCGACGGGGGTGAGCGCGAAGGCGCCGACGCGCCGCCACTCGGCCATCACGCGCCCGCCCGGACGGCTGGAGCGCCGCGCGGCGGTGTGCAGCCACGAGAGCGCGTCGCCGCGCTCGTCGATCGCGCGCACGGCCTCGCGCACCTGCGGCGCCGCCGCCCCCCAGGCGTTGGCGCGCGCCAGCAGGACGCCGAGCGCGCGCGTCGCCGCCGCCCCCTCCAGCAGCGACTCGCCGCCGTCGTGCGCGAGGCGCAGCGCCACGCCGTCGGGGCCCGCCGGCACGAGCGCGCTCTCCCGCGCGTGCCGCACGCGCACGCCCACCGTCCCCGCCCCGTCGCCCGCGGCGCCGAGCGGGACGCGGGCCAGCACGCGCTCGGAGAGCAGCCACTCCTTGGCCGCCTGGTAGGGGAGCTGCACCCCGCCGGCGACGTAGCCGGCGACGAAGATCCCGCCCGACCAGAGCCCCGTCAGCAGCGCCGGCACCGCCTCCGGCGCCGCCGCCACCGCGGCCGCCGCGCCGACGCCCACGGCCGCCAGCCCGCGGCGCCGCCGCCGCCCGAACTGGTCGCCGTAGCGCCACGCCGCCATCTCCGGCCGCAGCGGGCGCCCGACGCGCACCAGCTCCGTGCCGTCGCGCAGGCGGGCGAGGCCGACGTTGTCGGTGGCCACGCGCAGCCGCGTGTCGCGGTACAGCCGCTCCGCCTCCTCCATCGCCTCCCAGCGCGCGTCGAGCGGCGTCAGGTTCCACCGCTCGCAGGCCGGGCACACCACCCACAGCCGCCCCTTCGCCGCGTCGTACGCGACCCGCCGGCCGACGGGGAACGCCTCCAGCGCCTCGTTGGCGCCCAGGTCGCCGTGGCAGAACAGGCAGCGCCGGTACACGTCAGTCGCGCGACGCGGACGGCACCGGGAGCGGCGTCGGCGAGCAGGGGACCGAGGGGCGGCTGCCGCACGGGAACTCGTTCGGGACGCCGAGCTGCGCGCGGACGTTGGCGCCCCAGCAGTAGGTGCGGCCGGCGCCGGTGACCGCGCAGGCGTGCGGCGCGTGCGGCGCGAGCCCCGGCTGGTCGGGCGGCATCAGCTCGTCGCTCACCGCGACCGCCGACCACCCGCTCCCGTCGGGCGACGGCGCGTCGATCTCGACCGGCACCGGCTCGAAGTCGCGGCGCTGCATCAGCCCCGCCGCGTTCGTCCCCGAGCAGCGCAGCCGGGCGTCGGGCGTGACGCCGCACAGCACGTACGCGCCCACCGCCAGCGTGCGGAGCGGCGCGGTCAGCGGGGCCGCGACCCAGACCGCGAAGCCCGCGGGGACGCGCGGCGCGCAGCGCACCGCCCCCGCCGCGTCGCCGGCCCAGACGCGCGACGGCGACACGTCGAGCCGGCTCGCCGCGAGGCCGACCGCGCAGCGCGCCAACGCGGTGCGCGTGACGGCGGCCGACGTGGTCCAGCACCACACCCCGTCGCCGACCGCGCCGCAGGTCAGCGAGTCTGAGGCGGCCAGCGCGGTCACCGGCCCCAGCGTCGCCACCGGCGCCGCCGCGCCCACGTCGAGCTCCCCGCCCCCGGCCGTCGGGCGCACCGCGTAGGGCGCGCAGCGCACCGCGCCCGCGGCGTCGGCGGCGCAGATCGACCGGTCGCCGACCGCCAGCGCCGTCACCGCCGCCGCGTCCCCGGCGCCGACGAGTGCGCGCTGCGGCACCGGCGGCGTCGGCGCGCCGACCCCGGTCTCGCGGCCGCGCCAGCACCACACGGTCGCCGCCCCCTCCTCCATCGCGCAGGCGGCGGTGCCGGCGCCGGTGAGGCGCGCGAGGCGCGTGCCGGGGAGCACCGCGGTCGGCGGGACCACGTCGTCGGCCGGCGCGAAGGGGCCGGTGAAGCGCGCGCCCCAGCAGCGCGCCGCCCCCGCCGCCGCCCGCGGGGCCGACCAGTTGGCGCCCGCCGCGACCTCGCGCGACCGCAGCGGGTCGACGACCAGCGCGCGCGCGTCCGCGACCGGGCGCACCCCGGGGATCGCCGCCACCACCCGCACCACCCCCTGCGCGACGCCGGTGAGCACGCCGGTGGCCGCCTCGATGCGGGCCCGCGTCGTGTCGTGCACCGACCAGGCGGCCGGCGTGTCGCTCACGCCGTTGCCGAACGCGTCGCGCCCGAAGGTGGTGAAGCGCACCCGCTGCCCGACCTCGACCACCAGCCCGGTGCGGCGGGGCAGCGTGTCGAAGCGCACGACGGTCGCGACGACCGGCGCCCCCGGATCCACGTGCGCCGTGAAGCCGACCGCCCGCGTGCCGTGGGTCGTGAGGACGGCCGCCTCGAGCCGCGCCGGGATCTCGCGCGCGGTGATGCCGCGCAGGCGCCAGGTGGTGCGCGCCTCGCCGATCGCGTCGGTCAGCGACTCCGCCGGGTCGACGCTGCTCTGCTGCGCGGCCCAGCGCACCGGCACCCCGGGCACCGGGCGGCCGCCGGCGTCGCGCACGCGCACGACGGCGGTGCGGGTCAGCAGCGTGTCGTAGGTGACGCGGAGGTCCTGCGCGGACACCGCCTCGACGACCGAGGCCGGGCCCGGCGGCGGGGGCGGCGCCGGGTCGCTGCAGGCGCCGGCCGCCGCGAGCAGCAGGGCGGCGACGAGACGCCTCATCGCCCGCTCAGGCCACCGGCCGGTAGCGGCCCCACACCTCGGCGAGCGCGTCCGAGATCTCCCCGACCAGCGCGCGGGCGCGCACCGCGGCCTCCATCAGCCCCCCCAGCGGCGCGCGCGCCGCCCCGGCGTCGGCGTACGGACGCGCCGCGTCGCGCAGCGCCGCCACGGTGCGCTCGACCGCCGCGCCGTCGCGCGTCCGCCGCACCTCGGCGAGCCGCGTCACCTGGTCGCGCTCCAGCGCGCTGAAGTCCGGGGCGGGGATCACCGGCGGGTCCTCGCCGTCCGCGAACCGGTTCACGCCGACCACCACCGCGTCGCCGCGCTCCACGCGCAGCTGGTACTCGTACGCGCTGCGCGCGATCTCCTCCTGAAAGAAGCCGCGGGCGATCGCCTCGGGCGCGCCGCCGATCGCGTCCACCTCCTCCAGCAGCGCGCGGGCCCGCGTCTCGAGCTCGGTCGTCAGCGCCTCGACGTAGTAGCTGCCGGCGAGCGGGTCGACGGTCTGCGTGGCGCCGCTCTCGTACGCCACGACCTGCTGCGTGCGCAGCGCGAGCGTCGCCGCCTCGGCGGTCGGCAGCGCCAGCGCCTCGTCGTAGCCGTTGGTGTGCAGCGACTGCGTGCCGCCCAGCACCGCCGACAGCGCCTGGATCGTCACGCGCACGACGTTGTTCAGCGGCTGCTGCGCCTGGAGCGTCACGCCCCCCGTCTGCGTGTGGAAGCGCAGGCGCGCGCTGGAGTCGTCGGCGCCGAAGCGCTCGCGCATCAGCCGCGCGTACAGCCGGCGCGCCGCGCGGAACTTCGCGACCTCCTCGAACAGGTCGTTGTGCGCGGCGAAGAAGAAGGACAGCCGCGGCGCGAACGCGTCCACCGGGAGCCCGGCGGCGACGGCGCGCCGCACGTACTCCATCGCGTTGGCGAAGGTGAACGCCAGCTCCTGCACCGCCGTCGCGCCGGCCTCGCGGATGTGGTAGCCCGAGATCGAGATCGGGTTCCACTGCGGGACCTCCTCGGCGCAGAAGCGGAACATCTCCGCGATCAGCGCCAGCGACGGCTCGGGCGGATAGATGTACGTCCCGCGCGCGATGTACTCCTTCAGCACGTCGTTCTGCACCGTCCCCGAGAGCTTCGCCCGCGGGATCCCGCGCTCCTCGGCGACCACCACGTACATCGCCAGCAGGATCGCCGCGGTGGCGTTGATGGTCATCGACGTCGACACGCGGTCGAGCGGCAGGTCCGCCAGCAGCGCGTGCATGTCCTCGACCGTGTCGATCGCCACGCCCACGCGCCCCACCTCGCCCAGCGCGCGCGGCGAGTCGGAGTCGATCCCCATCTGCGTCGGCAGGTCGAACGCGGTCGAGATCCCCGTCTGCCCGGCCGCCAGCAGCAGCTTGAAGCGCGCGTTCGTCTGCGACGCGGTGCCGAAGCCGGCGTACTGGCGCATGGTCCAGTGCCGGCCGCGGTACATCGTCGGCTGCACGCCGCGCGTGAACGGGAAGCGCCCCGGGTCGCCCAGGTCGCGCGCGTAGTCCACGGCGCCGTCCTCGGGGCGGACGACGACCGGCACGGGGATGTCCGACGGCGAGAAGCGCTCGTCGGTGGCGGGCTTGGCGACGGACGGGGTCATCGCTCGAACTTACGGGACCGCCGCATCCGCGTGTAGCGCCCCGGCGGACTTGACGGATGGGGACGCCGAGCCGCACCCTCCCGGACGACCGCGGCGCCACCACGTACCCGGAGGGGGGCATGCGCAGGCTCGGTCTCGTGCTCGCATGCGTCGTGTCGCAGGCGCTGCCCGCCGGCGCGGCGCGCGCCCAGCCGGCCCGGGAGGCGGTGGTCAACGGGCAGGTGGTGGACACGCTGGGCCAGCCCCTCGCCGCGGCAAGCGTCGCCCTCCTCGGCACCGAAGCGTCGGCCACGACGTCCGCCTCCGGCGCGTTCGTGCTGACGGGGCTCGCCCCCGGTCGCCGGCACCTGCTGCGGATCCGGAAGATCGGCTACGCCCCCCGGACCCTCGACGTCGAGGCGACGGGCGACACCGTCGACGTGCTGGTGCGGCTCGCCCCCCTGGCCGTGCAGCTGTCCGAGGTGGTCGTCACCGCCCGCGAGCGCCGCTACGCGACCAAGCTCCGGGGCTTCGCGGAGCGCATGCGCACGCGCGCCATCTCGTCCCAGGCCTTCGTCACGCGCGAGGACATCGAACGCCGGAGCGCGTTCCGCATCAGCGACATGCTGCGGCTGGGAAGTGCGCGGTGCGCGCGGGCCTCCGACTTCGCGATCTTCCTCGACGGCGCCGCGCTGGCGCCGGGCACCAGGCCCGACGAGCTGTCGCTCCAGGAGATCGAGGCGATGGAGATCTACCGGAGCGTCGCGCAGATCCCCATGGAGTACAACGTCACCCGGATGACCCCACGCGGCGTCTACCGCGCCGAGTGCGTCCTGCTCCTCTGGACGCGCTGACGCCGGGCGCGGGTCAGCCCGCGCCGACCAGCGCCCCCGCGGCCAGCATCTGCGTGGCCAGCTCGACCTCGTCCTTGCTGCCGATGAACAGCGGCGTGCGCTGGTGCAGCTCGGTCGGCTCGATGTCGAGGATCCGCTGCCGCCCGTCGGACGCCGCGCCCCCGGCCTGCTCGACCACGAACGCCAGCGGGCTGGCCTCGTACAGCAGCCGCAGCTTGCCGCGCGGGCTCTTGGCGTTGGCCGGGTACGCGAACACGCCGCCGCCGAGGAGGTTGCGGTGGAAGTCGGCCACGAGCGAGCCGACGTAGCGCACGTTGAGCGGCTTGCGGTCCCCCTCCAGCCCCCGGTACCGCCGCATCAGCGACTTCACGTTCTCGTCCCACACCTGCTCGTACGAGTCGTTGACCGACAGGTACTTGCCGGTGTCCGGGATCCGGATGTTCGGGTGCGAGAGCAGGAACTCGCCGATCGACGGGTCGAGGGTGAAGCCGTGCGCCCCCTGCCCCGTCGTGTAGACGAGCATGGTGCTCGACCCGTAGATGATGTATCCCGCCGCCACCTGCCGGCGCCCGGGCTGCAGCATGTCCTCCATCTCGCCGCGCGTGCCGCGCGTGATCTTCCGCATCACCGAGAAGATCGTCCCGACCGGCACGTTGACGTCGATGTTCGACGACCCGTCGAGCGGGTCGAAGGTGAGGACGTACTTGCCGCACTTGAACCCGTCGGGGATCTGGATGATGTCGGGCTCCTCCTCCGACGCCATCGCGCACAGCCGGCCGCCGTGGTCCATCGCCTTGACGATGATGTCGTTGGCGATCACGTCCAGCTTCTGCTGCGCCTCCCCCTGCACGTTCTCGGTGCCCTCGGCGCCGAGGATGTCCGCCAGCCCCGCGGAGCGCACCTTGTTGGCGATCATCTTCGCCGCCAGCGCGACGTCGTACAGGATGCCGGAGAGCTCGCCCGTGGCCTCGGGGAACTGGCGCTCCTGCTCGATGATGAACCGCTCGATGGTGACGACGGAGGTCGGCGTGTGCTTGACCACGGGTGGGATTCGGCGGGATGGATGCGCGCCTAGCGCGCCGCGAGCGGCGCGCCGCCGGAAGGCGGCCGCTCGGCGAGGACCCGCGCCGCGAAGGCGTCGGCCTCGAGCTCGTACCGGTTCCGGGAATAGCCCCGTCGGAGCGACTCCCACACGTACCGGAGGGGGAAGGTGCGCCCCCCGGCAAACTGCTCGACGTGCGCCAGCTCGTGCAAGAGTAACGCCGCCCCCGGCGGCGCGGCGGGCGCGAGGAAGACCGTGCGCCCCAGCGTGATCCCGGCGACGGTGCGCCGCCCCAGGCACCACCCGCCCACGCGCGGCGGCAGCCCGCCGCGACGCCAGCGCGCGCGCGCCAGCTCCGGGTAGCGCGCCACGAGCGCCGGCGGCAGCTCCGCCGGCACGCCGACCAGCGCGCGCCACACCCGCCGCGACGCGCCCCTCAGCACTCTGCGATCAGGGCGCGACCGGCGTCGCGTCCGGCAGCGTCCATCGCTCGCCTCCCGCCTCCACGGTGACCATGACGCCGTCGGTGCGCACCACCACCGCGCCCGACTCGTCGGTGCGCACGACGCGCGCCCCGGCGTCGCCCAGCCGGCGCAGCACCGCGGCGCTCGGGTGCCCGTACGTGTTCCCCGCCCCCACGCTCACCACCGCGAGCCGCGGCCGCACCGCCGCCACGAACGCGGCGCCGCTGCTGGTCGCGCTCCCGTGGTGCCCCACCTTCAGCACGTCCGCCCGCAGCCACTCGGCGACCCCGGGGTCCCGCGCCGCCCGCGCCAGCAGCCACTCCTCCTCCGGCCGCTCGGCATCGCCGACGAGCAGGAACCGCACCCGCCCCACCCGCACCCCGAGCACCACGCTCGCCAGGTTCGGGTCGTCGAGCCCCGCCGTCCACGCGGAGTCGGGGGCGAGCACGCGCACCACCACGCCGTCGAGCACCGTCGAGTCGCCCGGCGCCACCCGCCGCCACGGCACCCCCACGGAGCGTGCCGCCTCGAGCACCTCGCGGTAGGTCGAACTCCCGAGCACGAAGCCGGGATCCCACAGCTGCCCGGGCCGCAGCCGCCGCAGCACGGTGGCCGCCCCCCCGACGTGGTCCGCGTGCGGGTGCGTGAGCACGAGCGCGGCGACCGCCCCGCCCCGCCGCCGCACCCAGAGCACCACCGTCCGCTCGCCGGCGTCGGCCTCGCGCCACACGCGCCCCGCGTCGACCAGCAGCCAGCGCCCCGCGGGCGTGCGCAACGCCACCGCGTCGCCCTGTCCGACGTCGAGGTCGTGCAGCTCGGCCAAGCCCGGGTGCCGCCGCCCCCACGCCGGCGCCGCCACCGGCGCCCAGACGGCGCCCAGCGCCAGCGCGCCGGCCGTGCGCAGCGCGGCAGCGTGCCGACGGCTCGCGGCGG
>NZ_JARGEK010000138.1 GCF_029211165.1 Roseisolibacter sp. H3M3-2 | reverse complement strand
GCGCGACGCCGGCTGCCCCCGCCGCCTTCGACCTCGCGGCGTGGCGCGCCCCGGCCGACGCCGAGATCCCCGCGGGGCCGCTGGGGGCCAGCGTGCGGCGCGGGCTCGCGCTGGTGCGCGACACGCCCGACTCGCTCCCCGCGTACGCGCCGGGGCAGATCGCCTGCACCAACTGCCACCTCGACGGCGGGCGCGCGCCCGGCACCGCGCCGATGGCCGGCGCCTTCGCGCGCTACCCCAAGCACATGGCGCGCAGCGGCGCCGTAGTGGGGCTCGCCGACCGGGTGAACTACTGCTTCACCCGCTCGCTGGCCGGGCGCCCGCTCCCGCACGCGAGCCGCGAGATGGAGGACATCCTCGCCTACCTCGCCTGGCTGTCGCGCGGCGTGCCGGTGGGCGAGGGGCACCGCCTCCCCGGCGCCGACGGGCAGCCGCCGATCCCCGACGGCGCGGCGCTGGCGCAGTCTCTCCCCGGCGACTCGGCGCGCGGCGCGGCGGTGTACGCGGCGCAGTGCGCGAGCTGCCACGGCGCCGACGGCGCGGGGCGCGTCTACGAGACGGGCGGCAGGGTGCCGGCGCTGTGGGGCGCGCGCTCGTACGCGGTGGGCGCGTCGATGGCGCGGCAGGAGCGCGCGGCCGCCTTCATCTGGCACAACATGCCGCTCGGCCGCCCGCGCTCGCTCACCCCCGAGCAGGCGTACGACGTGGCCGCGTACGTGAACGCGCACCCGCGCCCCGACTCCCCCGGCAAGGCCGACGACTGGCCGGCCGGCGGCGCGCCGAAGGACGTGCCGTACGCGCTGGCGTCGGGGCACGCGGCGTTCCGGGCGGCGCCGGTGCTGCCGCGCGCCCGCGCGCGCGAGACGATCGTCCCCGTCCCCGCGCGCGCGCCCTGAGCGTCAGCGCGCGGCGGCGTGGTGCACGCGCGGGAAGTTCGCCGCGCGCCGCACCCGCCACGCCTGGTCGAGGTGGCGCCGCTGGTGCGCGACGAGGACCTCGAGCGCCTCGCCCAGCCGCAGCGTGAGCCGCGCCGAGACGGGCGTCGGCACGCGCGGCTCGCGCAGGTCGAGCACGTGCGCGTCGTCGAACAGGGCGCGCAGCGCGTCGTGCAGCGCCAGCAGCCGCGCGGCCGAGTCGACGCGCCCCGGCGGGGGCACGAGCGCGCGCGGCGTCGTCGATCGCGCCGCGCACCCGCGGGTGGCTCACCGCGCCGGTCACGACGAGGTGCTCCAGGCAGTCGGCGACCCCCCACCGCTCCGGGCTCGGGCGCCACAGCAGCCGCGCGGCGTCGAGGTCCTCGACCAGCCGCGCGACGTCGGCCGCGTTCTCGTCCGCCAGGGCGGCCAGGCGCGCCAGGTGCTCGGCGTTGGTGCGGGGGGACTTCATCCGGGCACATTCGGCAGAGGGAAGGCGGTTCGCTAGTGGAGCCGGGTGGGGCGAGGTCGGATACTGTGATTTCGGGTAGGGCGAGCTCGGATACTGCGAACTCGGGTAGGGCGAACTCGGGGACCGCGAACTCGGGAACCGCGAGGGTGCTGCTCGCACTTCCCGTGTTCGCCCCACCCGTGTTCGCCCCACCCGTGTTCGCCCCACCCGTGTTCGCCCCACCCGGATTCACCCCCCCCGTGCCCCCCCTCCTCCGCGTCCGCACCATCTATCACGAGCCCGCCGTCCCCGAGTTCGCGCGCGGGCGCGAGATCCTGGCGCGCTTCCCCGACGCCGAGCGGATCGAGGTGGCGTCGCACTGGCGGATCCCCGAGCTGCACGGGGACGCGGCGCGGGTGAAGGACTGGGTGCGCGTGAAGCGCGACGTCCTCGTGCTCGGCGTGCGCAAGACGATGGACTTCCGCCCCAACGGGCGCAGCGCCGACTTCATCGCCCCGGCGGCGGCCAACGGGTGCGCGATGGCGTGCGCGTACTGCTACGTCCCGCGCCGGAAGGGGTTCGCCAACCCGATCACCACCTTCGTCAACATCGAGCGCATCCTCGACGCGGTGACGCGGCACGCCGCCAGGCAGGGGCCCAAGACCGTCCCCGACCAGGTCGACCCCGCGCGCTGGGTGTACGACGTCGGCGAGAACGGCGACTGCTCGGTGGACGCGACGATCTCCGACAACGTGCGCGACCTGGTGGCGCGCTTCCGCGCGCTGCCGAACGCCAAGGCGAGCTTCGCCACCAAGTACGTGAACGAGGAGCTGCTGGCGTACGAGCCGCGCGGCGCGACGCGCGTGCGCATGTCGCTCATGCCGGCCGCCGTGGCGCGGACGGTCGACGTGCGCACCACGCCGATCGCGCGGCGGCTCGCCTTCGTCAACGAGCTGGTGCGCGCCGGCTACGAGACGCACGTCAACCTGTCGCCGGTCATCGCCTACGACGGGTGGCTCGACGACTGGGCGGAGCTGTGCGGCCAGATCGACGACGCGCTGTCGGACGCGGCGAAGGCGCAGCTGGCGGCGGAGGTCATCTTCCTCACGCACAACCAGCAGCTGCACGAGGTCAACCTCGGCTGGCACCCGGCGGCCGAGGCGCTGCTGTGGACCCCCGACTGGCAGGAGACGAAGCGCTCCGAACAGGGGGGCGTGAACGTGCGCTACCGCACGGGGCTCAAGGGGCAGCTGGTGCGGCAGCTGCTCGACCTGCTCGCCGAGCGGCTGCCGTACCTGCGCATCCGCTACGCCTTCTGACGCCGGCGGACCTCACGGGCTCGCGAAGGCCAGCGGCGCCAGCCCGCTCGGCAGCCGCGCCGGGACCAGGTGGCGCAGCCGCTCGGGGCGCGCCGCCGGGTCGAGCAGCCCGTCGCGCACGAACGCCACCAGGTCGGCGACCTCCGCGTCGTCGAGGCGCGCCGGCGCGCGCAGCCGCGGGTCGAGCCGCGCCAGCACCGGCGCGATGGGGCCGGGGGGGCCGCGGAGGTCGGGCGCCAGCAGCGCCGGCGTCCACGCGCGCGCCGACCGCGCGGGGTCGAGGTGGTGGCGCACCGCGTCCTCCAGCCGCACGAACGCGCCGTTGTGCATGAACGCCGGCTGCAGCGCCACGTTGCGCAGCGGCGCGGTGCGGAAGGCGTAGCGGTCGGCCGGGTCGCCGGTGACCTGCGCCAGCCCGAAGTCCTCGTCCGCGCCCGGCCCGTCGAACGGCACGTTGCCGACGGTCGGCGCCACCTGCGGCACGCCGATCACGTGCTCGCGGAAGTCGCTGAACATCTCGCTCGACCGCCCCGACACGGCGTGGCAGCCGACGCAGCCGGCGCGCCCGAAGAAGAGCACCGCGCCGCGCGTCTCGGCGGCCGTCATCGCCCCCGCCTCCCCGCGCGCGAAGCGGTCGATCGGGGCGTCGGCGTGGACCTGCGACAGCTGGAACTCCGCCAGCGCGAGCCCCACCTGCTCGAAGGTGATCGGCGCGCCGGCGCGCACACCGGCGAACAGCGGCGCGAACCGCCGCCGGTAGTCGGCCGCCGCGTTCAGCCGCCGCAGCACCTCGGCGCGCAGCGCGTCGTTGTCGCCGGGGACCGCGAAGCCCGCCGCCTCGACGCGCTCGGTGGGCGGGATGAACGCCTGCGCGGCGAGGAGGTGCGGCAGGTGCGACAGCGTGCGCCCCTCCGGCGCCGGGAAGTCGAAGCCGGCGCGGTTGTCGAACGGGTCGCCCGACGCCGCGCGGAAGCGCGAGTTCCACATCAGCGTGGGGTAGAACGCCGCGTTGACCGCCATCGGCGAGCGGCGCTGGTTGCGCGGCCCGCGCCGCCCCGCGCCCACCACGCGGTTGTTGTCGATGCCGATGGCGATCGACTGCGTGTCGCCGAGGCCGTGCGTGGGCGAGTGGCACCCGGCGCAGGCGTTGTCGCCGTTGAGCGCGAGGATCGGGTCGAACCAGAGCAGCCGCCCGACGTCGGCCAGCCGGGGGTCGACGCGCCGCCCCAGCCGCGCTTCGAGGGTGGAGGCGACGCGGCCGGTGAAGCCGTGCGCGGCGAGGAGCGCCCGCAGCTCGGCGTCGGCGCCGCGCGCCGCGGGGTCACGCGCCGCCGCGTCGCGCGACGGCGGGCGGCCGGCCGTCAGCCGCTCGGGCGCGCCCGGCTCGGCGCAGGCGCCGAGCGCGAGGAGGAGTAGCGCGAGGCGCGTGAGCGTCCGCATGGAAGCCGCCGCGTGGGGAGGGGGCGCGGGTCGTGCGGAAGGGTCACGTCAGATCGGATCGCATTCGATGCCGCCGCGGATCACCGGATCGCCGATCGGCACGATGTTGAAGCCGTCGAACATGAACCGCCCGCGCAGGAAGACGCGGAGGTCGGGCGCCGCGCCCTGGCTGATCAGGTTGAAGTGGTCGACGAACTCGATCGGGACCGGCAGCGCGGTGGGATCGGCGACGATGTCGACGTACTTCCCGTTGGCGGCGTAGTTGAAGCGGTACCGCGTGCCGTCGTCGCCGACCGCGGTGCCGTGCGCGCTCCAGTTGAACGCGACGCGCCACGCGCCCGGGCCGAGCTGCAGCGCGCGGTTCTGCATCTTGAACACGCCGGCGCCCTCGACGTCGGACGGCAGCCCGCACCCGGCGCCGTCGATCGCGAACGTCACGTCGAAGACGTCGCGGGTCACGAGCGTCCCGCCCTTCGCCAGCGCGGGCGCGTCCGCGGCGTCGGGCCGCGCGCCGCGCGGCGCGATCGGGTCGGCGCAGGCGACCAGGGTGCAGGCGACGAGGGCGAGGTGATGCGCGCGCAGCGTCATGGCGACCTCCGGGGCTCGGCCGGCGTCCACGCCGGCGGTGCACCCCCGCCCGCACGGGGCGGGAGAGGGACCCATCATAGGGGCCTCCCGACCGGCGACGCCAGAGCCGGTGCGGGCCGCGCGCGCGCGTCGCACGCCAGCCTGAACGAGGCGTCAGAACCGCCGCCGCCGAGCCCCCGCTTGACGCGACCGGCAGGAACCGGATATGCTGCGTCCACAATCGATCCCGTGGTGATTTGCCGCCTATTGCCGCCACGTAAAACAAGGAGCTAAAACGCGAGCAGCCCGGCGGCCTCTCATGGTCGCCGGGCGCTGTCGTTTCCGGGCCCGCGGTGGGCCGGTCGCGACCTCCGTCAGGCGGCAGCGAACCGACGCGTCGCAGGAGGCGACGATGACGACCCCCGCTGCCAACACGACCCCGACGCTCGGCGCCGCCGAGCGCTTCGCCGAGGAATGGGCCGACGCCCGCCGCCGCGCCGAGCGCGCCGCGCCCGCCTCCGCCCCGCCGCGCGTCCGCGCCGGCCAGCTGCACGACCGCTTCGCGCTCGAGTGCGGCGCCGTGCTCCTCGACGTGCACCAGCACTTCGTGCTCGACGGCGTCGTCAACGCCGCGCGCGACAACGTCGTGCTCGTGCTGCACGCGCTCACCGGCTCCGCCGACGCCGCCTGCCCGGAGCGCGGGTGGTGGCGCGACCTCATCGGCCCCGGCCGGGCGATCGACACGCGGCGCCACGCCGTGCTCGCGCCCAACCTGCTCGGCTCCTGCTACGGGACCACCGGGCCGTCGCGCCCGTGGACCGTGGCCGCCGGCACGTGGAACCGCCGCGGCTTCCCGCCCGTGACGACGCGCGACATGGCGCGCCTCGTGGGCCGCCTCGTCGACGCGCTGCGCCTGCCGTCGCTGGCCGCGGTGGTCGGCGGGTCGCTGGGCGGGATGGTGGCGCAGGAGTTCCTGCTGGAGCACCCGGGGCGCGCGCGCTCGGCCGTCGTGCTCGCGGCCCCCGACGCGCACACCGCGCAGGCGATCGCGTGGAACCACGCGCAGCGCGAGGCGCTGCGCCTCGGCGCCGCGGCGGGCGACCCGGACGCGGGCGTCGCGCTGGCGCGCCGCGTGGCGATGATCGCGTTCCGCACCGAGCAGGCGCTCGAGCGGCGCTTCGGCCGCGCCGCCGCCGACGCCGACCCGTCGACGTTCGCGGTGCGCGCGTGGCTCGACCACCACGGCGCCGCGCTCGCCGCGCGCTTCGACGCCGCGACCTACCGCACGCTGCTCGACGCGATGGATACGCACGACGTGGGGCGCGGGCGCGGCGGGCGCGCCGAGGCGCTGCGCGCGCTCGGCGCGGCGGCGGAGCAGGTGACGGCGGTCGGCGTCCCGGGCGACCTGCTGTACTCGGACGACGTCGTCGCCGCGTGGGCGCAGGTGGCGGCGGCGACCTACCGCGCCGTGCGCTCGCCGCACGGCCACGACGCCTTCCTGCTGGAGCCGGCGCAGGTCGGGGCGATCCTGCGCGAGGCGCTCGGCCGCCCCGCGCGCCCGCGCACGGCGGCCGACGGGGTCCCCGCCTCGCTCGGGGACCGCCGCCGGCGGGCGCGGCGCGCGCGAGCGTAGGGGCGCGGCGGCGCGGGGGGCGTCGGCGCGTCCCCCGTCCCCGCTCCCATGCGCCGCCACGCCGTCCCGCCGCTGCTCGCGTCCCTCCTGCTCCTGCCGCCCGTCGCGCCGCTCGCGGCGCAGGCGCCCGACCTCGTGCTGCTCGGCGGGAAGGTGTTCACCGCGGACAGCACGCGCCCGTGGGCCGAGGCGGTCGCCGTGCGCGGCGCGCGGATCGTCGCGGTCGGGACGACGGCCGAGGTGGAGCGGCTCGCCGGCCCGCGCACGCGGCGCGTCGCGCTCGGCGGCCGCACGGTGATCCCCGGGATCAACGACGCGCACGACCACGTGGGGCCGCGCTTCGGCGTGCCGGTGGTGACGGAGCCCGGCCCCGAGCCCGACCCGCCGCTGGCGGCGGTGCTCGACTCGGTGCGGGCGGCGGCGGCGCGCACGCCGAAGGGGCGCTGGCTGGTCGCGTACGTCGGGATGCGCGCGGTGGACGACACGGCCAGCCGCCTGGCGCGCCTCGACGCCGCCGCGCCCGACCACCCGGTGATGCTGCGCGTGTCGTGGGGGCACTTCCTGCAGGCGAACACGCGCGCGCTGCGCGCGATGGGGATCACCGAGGCGTCGCGCGACCCCGTGGGCGGGTGGTACGGGCGCGACGCCGCGGGGCGGCTCGACGGGCGCGTGCAGGAGAACGCGGCGATGGTGCACACGCGCCGGCTGTGGGCGACGCTCCCGCCGCGCGCGTTCGCCGACGCGTACCGCGCGCTCGGCGACGAGGCGCTGCGCCTCGGCATCACGACCGTGCAGGACATGAGCGAGGGGAAGTCGGGCGCGGCGGCGGCGCGCGCGCTGCGCGAGGCCGGCACGCCGCTGCGCGTGCGCGTGGTCGCGTGGCCGCTGCGCGCCGTCCCCGGCGAGGCGGCGGCGTGGGACGCCTCGCCCGCGCGGCCGACGCCGACGTCGGTGCGCTCGGGGCGGAAGTACATGCTCGACGGGACGCCGCTGGAGCGGCTGGCGGCGCAGCGCGCCCCGTACGCCGACCGCCCGGGGTGGCGCGGGCGCCTCAACTACCCGCCCGACACGGTGCGCGCGATCCTCGCCGAGGCGCTGCGGCGGCGCGAGCAGGTGATGCTGCACGCGGTGGGGGACAGCACGATCGCGCTGGTGCTGGCGACGATGCGCGCGCTCGCCCCCGACTCGGCGTGGCGGCCGCTGCGCGTGCGCCTCGAGCACGGCGACTGGCTGACGGGCGACCTGCTCCCCACGGCGCGCGCGCTCGGCGTGGTGCTGGTGCAGAACCCGGCGCACCTCATGCTGGCGCCGGGGCTCGTCGCGGCGCGCTTCGGCGGGGCGCAGCCGGGGTTCCAGCCGCTGCGGTCGACGCTCGCCGCCGGCGTGCCGCTGGCGTTCGGGTCGGACGGGCCGCGCAACCCGTTCCTCAACGTGATGTTCGCCACGATGCACGCCAACAACCCGGCCGAGGCGCTGACGCGCGAGCAGGCGGTGGTCGCGTACACGCGCACCGCGGCGTGGGCCGAGCACGCGGAGCGCGAGAAGGGGACGCTGGCGCCGGGGATGCTCGCCGACCTCGCCGTGCTGTCGCAGGACGTCTTCACCGTGCCGCCGCAGGCGCTGCCGGGGACGACGAGCGTGCTCACCCTGGTGGGCGGGCGCGTGGCGTGGGACGCGAAGGTGCTGGGGGCCCGATGACGCGACCGCATCGCATCGCCGCCCTCGCGCTGACCGCGCTCGGCGCGTGCCGTGGGGCGCCGGCGGCCGTGCGCCCCGAGCCGGTGCGGAACGCGACGCCGCCGGCGCGCGTGGTCGCCGAGAGCGCGCCGGCCGACTGGCGCGAGGTCCCGGCCGACGAGCTGCTGGTGATGGAGCTCGGCGACGGCGGGCGCGTGGTGATCCAGCTCGCGCCGGCGTTCGCGCCGGTGCACGTCGCCAACGTGCGCGCGCTCGCGCGCGGCGGCGGGTGGGCGCGCGCGAGCGTCTACCGCGTGCAGGACAACTACGTCACGCAGTGGGGGAACGGCGGCGGGGGCGGGGGCGCGCCGGCCGCGCCGCCGGCGGGGGTCGTCGAGCAGCCGCCGGCCGAGTTCGAGCGCACGCTCGACGGGGTCGCGCCGCGCCCGCTCGCGTACGCGGACCCGTACGCGGCGGCGACGGGGCACTGGGAGGGGTGGCCGGTGGCGTACGACCCGCGGGCCCGCGCCGCGTGGATCCCGCACTGCTACGGCACCGTGGCCGCCGCGCGCGGCAACACGCCGAGCACCGGGTCGGGGAGCGAGCTGTACGCGGTCATCGGCCACGCGCCGCGGCAGCTCGACCGCAACCTCGCCGTGGTCGGGCGCGTGCTCGACGGGATGGCGCACCTCTCGGCGCGGCCGCGGGGCTCGGGGAACCTGGGCTTCTACGACCGGGCGCGCGGCGAGACCCCGCAGCCGATCGTACGCGTGCGGCTGGCGAGCGACGTGCCCGAGGCGGAGCGCCCGCGCTACGAGGTGATGCGCACCGACGGGGCGGCGTTCGCGGCGTACCTCGCCGGCTCGGCGAACCGGCACGACGCCTTCTTCGCGCAGCCGGCCGGCGGCGTGGACGTGTGCAACGCGCGCGTGCCCACGCGCCCGCGCCCGGCCGCGCGCTAGGGCGTGCGCGCGGACCGCAGTCCAGGATGCTCGAGATCCGGTGCGGCGCCCGGGACGCGGCCGGTGTTCGGGCCCGCCTATCGTTCGACGGTCACCCTCACCTCCAGGGTGCCGGGCACGCAGACCCCGATGCGCAGCAGCCCGGCGATGGCGCTCTGCTGCGCGTAGCCCGGGGCGCCGGAGAAGCCGAAGACATACATCGCGCCCTCCGCGTCGTAGCAGCTGGCCTGGGCGAAGACGAGCGGCGGGGCGGCCGCCGCCACGCGCGGGGCCGCGGCGGCAGACAGGCCGAGCGCCGCGGTGGCGACGGCCAGGACGGGGACGTGCAGGCGGTGACGCATCGACTCTCCTGGTGAGGGGGCGGCGGGCCGAGCGGGCGCGCCTCCTCGACTGACGAGATCACGCGTCCTCGTGGCTCACGACCTGATCCGTGGAGCCCCCCGCGCGCCGGGCGTGCGCGGATGCCCCGTCGAGGCGCCGCAGCAGTGCGTCGCCGGTGACGACCGGGCACCACCGCCGCGCCACGTGCGCCAGCAGCGCCGCGTTCCCCCACGCGTGCCCGCGCGGGTCGCGGTGGAAGGCGTCGGTGAGGTCGCCGCACAGCACCGGGCGCAGCCCGCCGTACACGAGCTGGCGGATGCCGTACCAGCGCGAGAGGACGCAGACGTTCGCGTGCACGCCGACCAGCGCCACGTCGGCGATCCCGCGCTCGGCGAGCAGGTTCCACGTCTCCTGCCCGTCGTCGGTGACCGCGTCGCGCGCGTCGTCGACGTGGATCCGCGGCGTCTGCCGCGTCCACGGGGCGGGCGCCGAGCCGTCGCCGCACGGCGCGGGCGCGTCGCACGAGCAGCCGCCCGGGTCGGTGAGCGACGCGGGGAGCGCCGCGCGCTCGTCGTCCTCCCACCAGTTCCAGGCGAACGCGCGCGGGGCCGCGGCGAACGGCGCCTCCCGTGCGCGGCGGCGTGCCTCCGTCCCCTCGTAGAACGGCATGCAGTCGGCCGGCGCGTGGATCACGAGCGCGCCGCGGCCGCGCAGCGCGCGCAGCAGCGCGTCGATGCGCGGCGCGAGCGACCCGGCGCGCGCCTGCGCCTGCACGCAGTGCGTCGCGTCCCACATGTCGCAGACGACGACGGCGAGGCGCGCCGGGTCCACGGCGTCAGGGCGCCTGCGACGCCGCGCGCGCCGCCGCGACCGCGAGCGGGACGAGCCCGCGCGGGTACGGCGCCGTGCTGTTGGCCTGCACCGCGACGGCGATCTTCAACTCGGGGAAGTAGAGCAGCTCGGTGGCGTAGCCGGGGAAGAAGCCCGAGTGCCCCCAGGTGACGCCGAGCGCGGTGGGGCGGAGCATGACGCCGAGCCCGTAGCGCACGTCGCGGCCGAGGCGCGCCGGGACGCCGTCGAGGACGCGCGGCAGGAGCGCCGCGTCGAACGCCCTGCCCTCGTAGAGCAGCTTCCCCCAGCGCGCGAGGTCGGCCGTGGTGGAGGCGACGCCGCCGCCGGTCCACTCGAACTGCGGGTTGACGAGCAGGTGCCCGCGCGCGTCGAGCGAGGCGTCGTAGCCTCCGAGCTCGTTGTCCGCGCCGGCGTAGCCGTTGGCGATCGCGGGGACGTCGGGGCGGTCGGCGGGAACGGTGCCCGCGAGCCCGAGGGGGCCGAGGAGGCGGGTGCGGAGCAGCGAGTCGTAGGGGGTGCCGGTGATCCGCTCGAGGATCATGCCGAGCACGATGTAGTTCGTGTCGGAGTAGTCCCACCCCTGCCCGGCCGCGAAGGGGGGCGCCTTGTCGAGCAGGTAGGAGAGCCGCTCCTCGGGCGTCCACGTCTTCATCGGCTGCGCGCGCAGCACGGCGGTCGCGCGCGGGTCGAACTCGTAGCGCACGAGCCCCGACGTGTGCGTCATGAGCTGCCGCACCGTGACGTCGCGCGCGTTGGGGACGCGCGGCCACCAGGGGAGGTGGCCGAGGTAGCGCGCGACGGGGGCGTCGAGGTCGAGCGAATCGTGGGCGACCAGCTGCATCGCGACCGCGGCGACGTACGTCTTGCCGACGCTCCCCTGCAGCAGCCGGTCGGTGGGGCGGAGCGGGACGCGGCGCGCGGTGTCGGCGTGGCCGCTGGTGAGGGCGAGCGTGCGCCCGTCGGGGAGCGCGAGGGCGAGCGAGAGCCCGGGGAGGCGCTGCGCGGCGCGCGAGGAGTCGAGGGCGGCCTGCAGCACGCGCGCGAGCGCGGCGTCGCGCGGCGCCACCGCGGGGGCGGTCGTGGCGGCGGCGGGGGCGACGGCCGAAGTCGGAGGCCAAGCGGTCTTAGGAAGACAAATCGTGGTCTCAACTCCTTC
>NZ_JARGEK010000137.1 GCF_029211165.1 Roseisolibacter sp. H3M3-2 | reverse complement strand
GCGCTCGCCGCCGCCGCCGCGCTCCTCGCCGCCGCGCCCCGCCTGGCGTGGGCGCGCGCCTGGCCCGCCGCGGCGCCCAAGACCGTCGCGGTCCTGTACTTCGACAACAACACGGGGAGCGCCGACTACGACGCCATGGGGCGCGGCGTCGCGGCGATGCTCATCACCGACCTCTCGGGCGTCCCCGACATCACGCTGGTCGAGCGCGAGCGCCTCCAGAACGTGATCGCCGAGCAGAAGCTGCAGCAGTCGGGCTACTTCGACCCGTCCACCGCGGTGCGGACGGGGAAGCTGCTCGGCGCGGAGTACCTGCTGACCGGGCAGTTCACGGCCAAGGAGCCGGAGATCCGCATCGACACGCGCGTGGTGCGCGTGGAGACGGGGGAGATCGTGCGCACGGCCAAGGTGCAGGGGAAGGAGGACAAGTTCTTCGACCTGCAGCAGAAGCTGGCCAAGGAGCTGGTGAAGGGGCTCCCGATCGCCGTGTCGCCCGAGGCGATGGCGGAGATGGAGCGGCGCCAGGAGAAGAACCGGATCGACGACGCGCGCGTGATGGTGGACTTCTCGCAGGGGCTGCAGCGCCTCGACTACGGCGACCACGTGGGCGCGATCGAGAAGCTCGGGCCGCTGATGGTGAAGGCGCCCGAGTCGGCGCTGTTCGGCGCGGCCTACGCCGAGGCGAAGCGGCGGTCGGGGAACGCGGCGAAGAACAAGGCGCGCGACGCGCTCAAGGGGGCGCTGCGGCGCTGGCCCTGACCGCGGCGCGGTCGGGTCCCGCACGACGAACGGGGCGCCCCGGCCGGAGCGCCCCGTTCGCGTCGGTGTCGGTCAGCGCGCCGGCTCGAAGCCGTCGCAGCCGCTGTGCGGCGTGACCTTCAGGTGCAGCGGCGCGTGCCGCGGGTGCCCGCACTCGTCCAGCATGGTCTCGGGCGCCTCGTGGCTGCGGCGGATCTGCACGTGCTGCTGCGTCTCGCCGTGGTGCTCGCCGAAGTGGGCGCAGAGGCCGCACTGTCCCTCGTTCACCTGGATCATTCGCGCTCCTCCTGCTCGGGTCGGTTGCCGTCGCCTCGCCATCGGTAAGTGCAACATCGGTGCGCGGTGGCCGGTCCGCCAGCATTTCCGGGCGGCACGCCCCCTGCCCGTGCGGCAGGCATGCACACCGACGAAGGGGCGCGTCCGTCCGTCTGGGACGCGACGGCCCAGCTGCCCATGCCCCCCGCGCTCGCGGCCGACGTCGAGGCGGACGTCTGCGTCGTCGGCGCCGGGATCGCCGGCCTGACCACGGCCTACGAGCTGGCCCGCGCCGGCCGCTCGGTGGTGATGCTCGACGACGGCCCGCCCGGCGGCGGCGAGACGGGGCGCACCACGGCCCACGTCGCCACCGCGGTCGACGACTACTACCACAAGGTCGCGCGCATGCACGGCGCGCGCGCCGCGCGGCTGCTCGCCGAGAGCTTCACGGCGGGCGTGGAGGCGGTCGAGCGGATCGTGCGCGACGAGGCGATCGCGTGCGACTTCCTGCGCCTCGACGGGTGGTGGTTCCCGTCGGTGCGCAACGGCGGCGAGGAGCGCGCGCTGCTGGAGCGCGAGCGCGACGCGGCGCGCGAGGCGGGGCTGGCCGACGTCGCGCTGGTCGACGCGTGGCCGCTCGGCGAGCTGCTCGGGGGGCCCGCGCTGCGCTTCCCGCGGCAGGCGCAGTTCCACATCCACAAGTACGTGGCGGGGCTGGTACGCGCGGTCGAGGCGCGCGGCGTCCGGGTGTTCTCGGGCGCGCACGTCTCCGGGATCGAGGACGCCAAGGGCGACGCGCCGTGCGCCGTCACCACCGACGCCGGGCGCACGGTGCGCGCGCGCGACGTGGTGGTGGCCACCAACGCGCCGATCAACGACCGCTTCGCGATGCAGACGAAGCAGGCGCCGTATCGGACGTACGTGATCACCGCGCGGGTGCGGCGCGGCGCGGTGCCGACGGGGCTCTACTGGGACACCGCGGAGCCGTACCACTACGTGCGGCTGCTCGACCCGCAGGGGGAGGGGGCGCACGACCTGCTGCTCGTCGGCGGCGAGGACCACAAGACGGGGCAGGGGGGCGACGACGAGGCGGCGCGCTTCGACGCGCTCGAGCAGTGGGCGCGCCAGCGCTTCCCCGTCGAGGCGGTCGAGCACCGGTGGAGCGGGCAGGTGCTCGAGCCGGTCGACTACCTCGCCTACATCGGGCGCAACCCGGGCGACCGGCACGTCTGGATCGTCACCGGCGACTCGGGGAACGGGATGACGCACGGCACGATCGCGGGGCTGCTGCTCCCGACGCTGATCGCCGGCGAGGAGCACCCGTGGGCCGACCTCTACGACCCGTCGCGCATCACGCTGCGGGCGGCGGGGGAGTGGCTGAAGGAGAACCTGAACGTGGCCGCGCAGTACGCCGACTACGCCACCGGCCCGAACGCCGGCGCGGTGGACGAGGTCCCGGCCGGCGAGGGGCGGGTCATCCGCCAGGGGACGAGGATGCTCGCGGTCTACCGCAGCCCCGAGGGGGAGGTCACGGTCCGCTCCGCGATCTGCCCCCACCTCTGGTGCGTGGTCGACTGGAACTCGGCGGAGCGCACCTGGGACTGCCCGTGCCACGGGTCGCGGTTCGCCCCGGACGGCGCGGTGATCAACGGCCCGTCGCGGGCGCCGCTCCCCGAGGCGTCGCTCTCGTCCGACGACTGACCGTGGCGCGCGCGCCACGCCGGCTCCGGCCGGCGTGGCGCGCGCGACCCCGTGCGGCGGGGGAAGGGGTTGCCGCGCAACACGTTACGGCCCGGCTCCGGCGCGCCCCCGGCGCGGCGTGCATCGTGCCCCCACCGGCGGCGTCATCCATCCGCCCCCGCCCTCCTTCCCGCCCCATGTCCAGCGCGCCCGAGCCGCTCTCCCCCGACCAGGTGGACGCCCTGCTGCGCCCCGACCCGCGCACGGCGGCCGCGGACCTGCTGGTGCTGCGCGACGCGCTGCACCGGCTCAGCGACGCGTGGACGCGGATCGCGGTGGCGGCGGGGGAGCTGTCGCGCGCCGCGGCGGCGCTGGAGCGGCGGACCCCCGGGGCGCCGAGTGCTCCGAGTGCGCCGGACGAGCGGGATGCCGAGCGGCGGCGGCCGCGCCCCCCGCGCGCGGACTGACGCGGTGCGGTAGGTTGCGGCGTCGCCGCACGCCCGAAGGAACGCCGTACCGCACCGCCGCCGCATGTCCGCCGAGCTCGACCAACGCCCCGACCGCCACGTCCTCACGCTGCTCGACCACCGGGTCACGCAGTTCGTCGTCGAGCTGGGGGCGGTCCGCCTGATGACCTGGACGCTGCACGACTCGCTGGAGCTGCGGGTGGACGTGCCGTTCACCCTCCGCCAGGCCGACGGGATGTCGCGGCGGGCGGACCCGCGCGAGCCGGAGCAGCTGGCGCCGCTGCTCACCCTGGTCGGCCGCCGCGTGGACGCGCTGGAGATCGAGCGCGACGGGGCGCTGCTGGCCGCCTTCAGCGACGGGACGACCGTCGCCGTCGAGCCGCACCTCCGGCAGGAGGCGTGGCGGGTGCAGGGGGCCGGGGGGCTGGAGGGGCTGGACTACCGGTGTCCGGCGGGCGGCGGGACGCCGTGGGGGGGGTGAACGCGCTGCGGGCTGCGGGTCTCGAATCCGCAGCCCGCAGCCCGCAGCGCCTCCTCAGAAGCTGCCCGCCTTGTCCTCCTGGCGCGCCTTGCGGCTGTAGACCTTCTTGACCGACTTGGCCGCGCGCTTGGCCTGCTTCTCGGTCTGCTTGCCCGCCTTGCGGACCGCCTTGCCGGTGCGGTTGGCGACGCGCTTGGACTCGGACTCGGTGTTCTTGGCGACCTGCTCCACGGTCACCGGCTTGTCCTTGGCCGGGTCCTGGGCGGCGAGCGGGGCCGAGAAGGCGGCGACGGCGGCGAGCGTGGCGAAGAGACGGCGAGTCTGCATGGTGTTGGCTCCTGCTAGGGTGTGAAGCGGGGGGCGCCGGCCTTCGGGCGTCGCTCGCCCCGCGGTCTCCCTCCCTAGGGCAACCTCCGGACCCGTTCCGCGCACCCCCCGTGAGTTCGATCACCCTGGCCACGCCGTCCGACGCCGCGCTGCTGGCGGCGTTCGCAGAGCGGACGTTTCGAGACACCTACGCGCCACCATACGGTCCGTGCGAGCCGGCGGACGTCGAGGCGTACGTCGCCGAGTATTTCGGGGTGGCGGTGCAGGGGCGGGAGCTGGCGGATCCGGCGATGCGCGTCCTGCTCGCGCGGGATGCCGCCGGGGGGCTGGCCGGGTACGCGCAGGTGCGGTGCGGGGCGCGGCCGGAGGGGGCGGACGGGTACGCCCCGGTGGCGGGGGGCGACCGGGGGCTCGTCGCCGGGGCGGACGCCGAGCTGGCGCGGCTGTACGTGGACCGGCCGTGGCACGGGGGCGGGCTGGCGGCGCGGCTGTTCGACGCGGCGCGCGGGGCGGCCGCGGCGTGCGGGGCGGAGGCGCTCTGGTTCTCGGTGTACCGGAAGAACGCGCGGGCGCTCGCCTTCTATCGCAAGCGCGGGGTGGTGCCGATCGCGGCGGCGACGTTCACGATGGGGCGCGAGGTGCAGGACGACTGGCTGCTGGCGGTCCCGACGCGCGACTGACGCGGCGCGGCGCGCGTGGTAGCTTGGCGCCCATGGACCGTCGCACCTTCCTCGAGGCCGGCGCGCTGGGCGCCGCCGCCCTGGCCGCGGGGCGCCCGCTGGCCGCCGCTCCCGCTCCCGCCCCGGTCGCCGCCGCCGGCGCGGCGGGCGCCTTCCAGGACTTCGCGTTCGCGGAGGCCACCGTCGCCGACCTGCAGGGGCACATGGCGGCGGGGCGGCATTCGGCGCGCGCGATCGCGCAGGCGTACCTGGCGCGGATCGAGGCCGTGGACCGGGCGGGGCCGACGCTGCGGAGCGTGATCGAGGTGAACCCCGACGCGCTGGCGCAGGCCGAGGCGATGGATGCGGAGCGGCGGGCGGGGCGGGTGCGGGGGCCGCTGCACGGGATCCCCGTGCTGCTCAAGGACAACGTGGACACCGGCGACCGGATGCTCACCACCGCCGGCTCGCTGGCGCTGGTCGGGGCGCCGGCGGCGCGCGACGCCTTCGTGGCGGCGCGGCTGCGCGAGGCGGGGGCGGTGCTGCTCGGGAAGACCAACCTGAGCGAGTGGGCCAACTTCCGCTCGACGCGGTCGAGCAGCGGGTGGAGCGGGCGCGGGGGGCAGACGCGGAACCCGTACGTGCTCGACCGGTCGCCGTGCGGGTCGAGCTCGGGTTCGGGGGCGGCGGTCGCGGCGAACCTGGCGGCGCTGGCGGTGGGGACGGAGACCGACGGGTCGATCGTGTGCCCGTCGTCGGCCAACGGGCTGGTGGGGCTCAAGCCGACGCTCGGGTTGGTGAGCCGGAGCGGGATCGTGCCCATCGCGCACTCGCAGGACACGGCGGGGCCGATGACGCGCACCGTGCGCGACGCGGCGGTGCTGCTGTCGGTGCTGGCGTCGGGCGGGGCGGACCCGCGCGACGGCGACACGCGGGCGGCGCAGCGGCACGTGGTCGCCGACTACGCGGCGGGGCTCGACGCCGGGGCGCTGCGGGGGGCGCGGATCGGGGTGGCGCGCCAGTTCTTCGGCTTCCACCCGCAGGTGGACGCGCTGATGGCGGACGCGCTGCGCGCGCTGCGGGACGCCGGCGCGGTGCTGGTGGACGAGGTGAAGCTGCCGACGCGCGGGCAGTTCGACGACGGGGAGCTCGAGGTGCTGCTGTGGGAGTTCAAGGCGGACCTCGACGCGTACCTGGCGGGGCGGACGGGGGTGCCGGTGCGGTCGCTGGCCGACGTGATCGCGTTCAACGAGCGGGAGCGCGCGCGCGAGATGCCCTGGTTCGGGCAGGAGCTGATGCTGCGGGCGCAGGCGAAGACGGGGCTGGCCGACCCGAAGTACCGGGCGACGCTGGCGCGGAACCGCCGGCTGGCGGGGGCGCAGGGGATCGACGCGATGCTGGCCGGGACGGGGGGCGCCGCCGGGCGCCGGCTGGACGCGATCGTGGCGCCGACGGGCGGGCCGGCGTGGGCGATCGACCTGCTGAACGGGGACCACTTCGGGGGCGGGTGGTCGTCGCCGTCGGCGGTCGCGGGGTACCCGCACGTGACGGTGCCGGCGGGGCAGGTGGGGGGGCTCCCGGTGGGGCTCTCGTTCGCGGGGGCGGCGTGGTCCGAGCGGCGGCTGCTGGGGTACGCCTACGCGTACGAGCAGGCGACGCGGCACCGCCGGGCGCCGACGTTCCGCCCGACCCTCCTCGGCTGAGGCGACCCGGCGGGGGGGACGGCTGGGGTCCCACGAAATCGTCACGGAACGGCGCGTGGCGTCCGTGCGTACTGGATGGTAGCGTCGGGACGGTTGACGCCGTCCTGACGCCCTCGCCGGGCGTCAGGGTTGTGTCACGCTCGTCACGGATGTAGTCTCGCAGGGTGGCGCCGCACTCGGCGGCGCCCGGCCGCGGGGCGAACCCCCGCTCGCCTTTGAGGAATGCCCATGGTCGGCGACGTCACCTTGCGCTCGCCCGCAATCCCCCACATGCGCGCTGCCGCAGGCATTGCGCGGGCGAACTGGAAGCGCCGCACCATCGAGGTGATGGTGTCGCTGCTGGCGTTCGCGGTGTGGGGGCTGCTGGCCTACAAGGGGTTCTTCCGCATCCTCGCCCGCATGGAAGGGGTGCTGATGGGCGGGAACTGGATGCTCGACGCCCTGAGCCTCATCGTCGGCGTGTCGGGGAGCGTGGCGGGGATCAGCGCGCTGTGGGCGCTGGCGATGCGCGCCACCGGGCGCACCCCCAAGTCGCTGGTCGGCGCCCCCGACGACGGCCCGGACGACCTGCCGCCGCGCGTGCGGCGCTGACCGACGGCCGCACGCCGCGCGACGCGCGGGCCCCGCTCCCTCGAGGACGCGGGGCCCGCTTTCTTTCGCGGGTGCCCGCCGCCCCGCCCGCCGCCCCGCCGGCCGCCCCGCCCGCGCCGCACGACCCGTACGCCGCGCTGCGCGTCGCCCCGTTCCGCCGCTACATTGCCGGGCTGCTGACGCTGATCCTCGCCACCCAGGTGCAGGGGGTGGTGGTCGCCTGGCAGGTGTACGCGGTCACGCGCGACCCGCTCTCGCTCGGCCTCATCGGGCTCGCCGAGGCGCTGCCGTACATCGGCTTCGCGCTGTGGGCGGGGCACGTCGCCGACCGCGTGGACCGTCGCAAGCTGACGATGGCGGCGACCCTCGTCCTGCTGGCCTGCTCGGCGGGGCTGCTGGCGCTGTCGCTGGCGCGCCCGGCGCCGCGGGCGCACGTGGCGGCGATCTACGCGATCATCTTCGCGAGCGGGATCGCGCGCAGCTTCCTGAACCCGGCGCGCACCGCGCTGTCGAGCGAGCTGGTGCCGCGCGCGCTGCTGGCGAACTCGCTGACGTGGCGCAGCACCACCTGGCAGACCGCGGCGGTGGGCGGCCCCGCGCTCGGCGGGCTGCTGTACGGCTTCGCGGGGGCGCCGCTGGCGTACGCGCTCGACACCGCGCTGATGGCGGTCGCGCTGCTGGCGTTCCTGCGCGTGCGCCACACGCCGCGCCCGCGCCCCCCGGCCGCGGCGACGCTCGGGCGCAGCCTGCGCGAGGGGGTCGCCTTCGTGCGCGCGCAGCCCGTGCTGCTCGGCGCGATGTCGCTCGACCTGTTCTCGGTGCTGTTCGGCGGCGCGACCGCGCTGCTGCCGATCTTCGCCGACGAGATCCTGCGCGTCGGCCCGCAGGGGCTGGGCGTGCTGCGCGCGGCGCCGGCGGCGGGGGCGGTGGCGGTGTCGCTCTGGCTGGCGCACCGCCCGCCCGTGCGGCGCACCGGCCCCGTGCTGCTCGGGGTGGTGGCGGCGTTCGGGGCGGCGATGGTCGGCTTCGGGCTGTCGCGCGTGTTCGCGCTGTCGGTGGGGCTGCTCGTGCTGGCCGGGGGCGTGGACATGGTGAGCGTCAACATCCGCTCGATGCTCCTGCAGATGCTGGTGCCCGAGCACCTGCTGGGGCGCGTGTCGTCGGTGAACCAGATCTTCATCGGCTCGTCGAACGAGATCGGCGCCTTCGAGAGCGGGGTGGCGGCGAAGCTGGTGGGGGCGGCGCCGTCGGTGGTGATCGGGGGCGTGCTGACGATCGGCGTGGTGGCGGCGACGGCGTGGCTGGTGCCGCCGCTGCGGCGGATGCGCGCGATCCCGCTGGCCGACGCCGGGGCGCGCGCCGCGTCGTAGATTTGCGGGGCGCGCCCCGCCCCCCACTCCTCCCCGTCCCGCATGCGCCTGCGTTCCGCGGTCCCCGCCCTGCTCGCCCTCGCCGCCTGCGCGGCCGCCGCCTGCGCGCCCCCGGGCGCGACGATCGTCGCCGCGCCGGCCCCCGCCCCCGCCAGCGGGGGCGCGCTGCTGGAGGCGATGCGGGCGCGCTACGACGGGAAGTGGTACCGCACGCTGACGTTCGTGCAGCGCACCGAGCAGGTCCCGCCCGGGGGCGGCGCGCCGCGCCGCAGCACGTGGTACGAGGCGGTGAGCGCGCCGGGGAAGCTGCGCATCGACCTCGACTCGACGCTGCGCAACGGGCAGCTGTTCGCCAACGACAGCCAGTACGTGGTGCTCAACGGCCAGGTGCGGCGCGCCGCGGCCGGCCACAACCCGCTGCAGGTGCTGGCGTTCGACGTGTACGCGCAGCCGGCGGCGCGCACGGCGGCGGTGCTGCGCGGCCTCGGCTTCCGGGACGCGCCGGTGCGCGCCGACGCGTGGCAGGGGCGCCCGGTGTGGGTGGTCGGCGCGCGCGCGGGCGACCTCAAGTCGCACCAGTACTGGGTCGACCAGGAGCGGCTGGTGTTCGTGCGCATGCTCCAGCCCTTCCCCGGCGACACCGCGCAGACGTTCGACGTCCGCTTCGAGAACTACCGCCCGCTCGCCGGCGGCTGGATCGCGCCGCGCGTCGAGGCGTACGTCGGGACGACGCGGACGCTCCTCGAGGAGTACGAGGACGTGCGGGCGAACGTCGCCCTCGACCCGGAGCTGTTCGATCCGAGGAAGTGGAGCACGGCGAAGCACTGGCGGCGCTGAACCACGGGAGTCGTCACCACGGGAGTCACGAGAGCGGGAGTCGTACGTGCGCAGTGCGCCGTTACGACTCCCGCTCTTTCGACTCCCGCGGTCGCGACTCCCGCCGTTCAGTCGTTCATTCGAGGAACGTCAGCGCGCGCCCCTTCGCGACGGCGGTGCGGAGCGCCGCGTACACCTCGGGATCGAGGAGACTGCCGACTCTGGACTGGAGGTAGTCGACGGCCGCGTTGGGCTCCATCGGCTGCTGGTAGCTGCGCTTCGAGGTGATCGCCTCGTAGGCGTCGGCGGCGGCGAGGATGCGGCCGCCGATCGAGATCGCGTCGCCGGCGCGCCCCTCCGGGTAGCCCTTCCCGTCGAAGTGCTCGTGGTGGTCGCCGACGAAGCGCAGCGTCTCGCTCATGTGGCGCAGCGGCGCCAGGATGTCGAGGCCGATGCGGACGTGGTCCTTCACGTGCGCGTACTCGTCGGGGGTGAGGCGCCCCGGCTTGTGCAGCACGCTCTCGCGGATCCCGATCATCCCGACGTCGTGCAGGCGGCCGGCGAGGCGCACCGCGTCGGTCGTCTCCTCGTCGAGCCCGAGCTCCACCGCGATCGACGACGCCAGGTCGGCGACGCGCTGCGAGGCGCCGCGCAGGAACTGGTCCTTCGCCTCCATCGCCAGCACCAGCGCCTCGGCCACCTCGACGCTCATGCCGCGCAGCGCGTCGCGGTCGCGCTCGAGCTGCGCAGTCGCCTCCGCGACCTCCTCGCGGATCGCGCGCTCGACCTGGCGCTGCGTGCGCTGCAGCGCGCGGCGGTGCAGCGCCTGCTCCACCGCCTGGTGCAGCACCGCCAGCTCGACCGGCTTGAGCAGGTAGTCCACGGCGCCGGCGACGAACGCGGCGCGCGCGGTCGCGGCGTCGTTGACCGCGCTCAGCATCACCACCGCGAGGTCGGGGTCGAGCGCGTGCGCCTGCGCCACCACGTCGACGCCGCTGACGCCGGGCATGCGCACGTCGCACAGCATGAGCGCGAAGCGCCCGGGGGCGATGGCCGCGAGCGCGGCGGCGCCCGAGGGGACCGCCTCGACGTCGTACGACCGCGCGCGCAGGAAGCGGCCGAGGGCGAGGCGGATCGTCTCCTCGTCGTCGACGACCAGGATGCGGACGGCGTCGGGCGGGGCGGCGGGCGAGGCCGCGGAGGCCGCGGGCGGGGCGGGGGGCGACTGGATCATCTCACGCGGACGGCGGTCGGGGAGGCGTCGGCCTCCTCGAGGAACTCGTAGAGGGCGGCCCCGGCGGGGGCCGGGGGCACGGCGGGGAGGAGCACGGTGAACGTCGTCCCCTGGCCGGGGGCGCTGCGCACGGCGATCTCGCCGCCGTGCGCCTGCACGATCCCGTAGGAGACGCTGAGGCCGAGCCCCGTCCCCTCGCCGGGCGGCTTGGTGGTGTAGAACGGCTCGAAGATGCGCGCCAGCGCGTCGGGCGCGATGCCGACGCCGGTGTCCTGCACCTCGACGGCGAGCCCCGGGCCCGCGAGCCCGTCGGCGGGGCCGGCGGCGCGCGCGCGCACCGTCAGCCGCGGCGGCGACGCGTCGCGCAGCGCGTACTCGGCGTTCAGGAGCAGGTTCAGGAAGACCTGCTGCAGCTTCGCCTCGTCGCCGTGCACCGCGGGGAGGTCGGCGGGGAGGTCGAGCGTCAGCGCGATGCCGGCGGCGCGCAGCGCGTAGCCGCGCATGCGCAGCAGGTGCTCCAGCAGCGCGTCGACGCGCAGCGCCTGGTGCTCGGGCTCCGTCTTGCGCGAGAACGCCAGCAGGTCGCGCACGACGCCCACCGCGCGGTCGGCCTCGCGCTTGATGAGGCGCGCGCTCTCGCGCTGCTCGGCCGACAGCCCGTCCTCCAGCAGCAGCTCGGCGAACGCCGAGATGCCGGTGAGCGGGTTGTTGATCTCGTGCGCCACGCCCGCCACCAGCTCGCCGAGCGCCGCCATCTTCTCGGCCTGCCGCAGCTGCTCGGCGAGGCGGCGCTCCTCCTCGTGCTGCAGCCGCGCGCGCTCGTCGAGCAGCAGCATGTCGACCGCCAGCGCCGCCGTCGGCGCGAGGAAGCGCATCGCCTCGGCGGCGGCCGCCGCCACCGGCGCGCCCGGCGCGGCGACCGCGCACAGGTCGCCGATCGTGCGCCCGTGCGCCACCAGCGGGACGAGCGTCGCCGACAGCCCGCCCGCCTCGGGCGACGCCCACCCCG
>NZ_JARGEK010000136.1 GCF_029211165.1 Roseisolibacter sp. H3M3-2 | reverse complement strand
GACCGCGCCGCCGCCGCCCGCCGCGCCCCCCGCGCCGCCGGCCCGCGCGCGCCGGCGCTTCCTCCTCCCGCTCGTCGCCGTCGTCGGCCTGGTGGCCGCGGGGTACGGCACGCGCTACTGGCTCTACGCGCGCGCCCACGAGTCCACCGACAACGCGCAGGTGGACGGGCACATCGTCCCCGTGCTGGCCAAGGTCGGCGGCTACGTCAGCGCCGTGAACGCGCTCGAGAACCAGCCGGTGGCCGGCGCCGCGGTGCTGGTGCAGCTCGACGACGCGGAGTACCGCGTGCGGCTGTCGCAGGCCGAGGCCGACCTGGCGGCGGCGGAGGCCGCGGCGGGGAGCGGGCGCGAGGTCGGGCAGGCCGAGGCGCAGGTGCGCACCGCGTCGAGCCAGACCGCCGCGGGGCGGGCGCAGGTGCTCGCCGCGCAGGCGACGCTGGAGCGCGCGGAGGCCGACTTCCGCCGCTACGAGCAGCTGGCGGCGCAGCAGATCGTGTCGCAGCAGAACCTCGACGCGGCGCGCGCCGCGGCGGCGGTCGCGCGGGCGCAGGTCGCCGCCACCGAGCGGCAGGCGGCCGCCACCGGCGCCCGCGTGCAGAACGCGCAGGCCGGGGTGCGGCTGGCGCAGGCGCGCCTGGCCGCCGCGCGGGCGGCGCGCGACAACGCCGCGCTCCAGCTCTCGTACACGAAGATCGCCGCCCCCGCCGGGGGCACGGTCGCCAAGAAGTCGGTCGAGGTGGGCCAGCTCGTGCAGCCGGGGCAGACGCTGATGTCGGTGGTCGCCGACACCGGCGTGTGGATCACGGCCAACTACAAGGAGACGCAGCTGCACAACCTGCGCGTCGGGCAGCCGGTCGAGATCGACGTCGACGCGTACGGCGGCGCGAAGGTCGAGGGGGTGGTCGAGAGCATCAGCTCCGCGACCGGCGCGCGCTTCGCGCTGCTCCCGCCCGACAACGCGACGGGGAACTTCACGAAGGTCGTGCAGCGCGTCCCGGTGCGCGTCCGCGTGACGCGCGGGCTCGGCGCCGGCCGGCCGCTGCGCCCCGGGATGAGCGTCGAGGCCCACGTCCGCACCCGCTGAGCCGCCGAGCCGAGGAGCCGTTCCCGTGGCCACCGCCGCCCTGTCGGCGACCGACACCCACCAGGCGGGCGTCGAGCGCTACCGCTGGCTGATCCTGCTCGGCCTCATCACCGCCGCGGTGATGGAGGTGCTCGACACGACGATCGTCAACGTCGCCCTCCCGCAGATGGCCGGGAACCTCGGCGCGACGTCGACCGAGATCGCGTGGGTCAGCACGTCGTACATCCTGGCGAACGTCGTCGTGCTCCCGATGACGGCGTTCTTCACCGAGACGTTCGGGCGCAAGAACTACCTGACGTTCTCGATCATCCTGTTCATCGTCGCGTCGTTCCTGTGCGGGACGTCCACCAGCCTCGGCGAGCTGGTGTTCTTCCGGCTGCTGCAGGGCGCCGGCGGCGCGGCGCTGCTGTCGACCGCGCAGGCCACGCTGCGGCAGATCTTCCCGCGCGAGGAGCAGGGGATCGTGCAGGCGATCTTCCTCCTCGGCATCATCGTCGCGCCGACCATCGGCCCGACGCTCGGCGGGTGGATCACCGACAACTACGCCTGGGCGTGGTGCTTCTTCATCAACGTGCCGATCGGGATCGTCTCGATGTTCCTGGTCACCACGTTCCTGCACGACCCGCCGGAGCAGCAGCGGCGCTCGGGCCCCGTGGACTGGCTCGGGATCGGGCTCCTGATCGCCGGCGTCGGCTCGCTGCAGTACGTGCTGGAGGAGGGGAACGCGCACGACTGGTTCAACGACGCGATCATCGTGTGGCTGTCGATCGTGGCGGCCGCGTCGCTCGTCGGGCTGCTCTGGTGGCAGCTGTCGGCGCGCAACACGCACCCGGTGATCCAGCTCAAGGTGCTGCGCAACCGGCAGCTGTCGGCGTCGATCTTCCTGTTCGTCGTGCTGGGCTTCGGGCTGTTCGGCGGGGCGATCCTCTTCCCGCTGTTCACGCAGAGCCTCCTCGGCTTCACCCCGACCGAGACCGGGCTGGCGATGCTGCCGGGCGGGCTGATGACGGCGCTGACCGCGCTCGTGTGCGGCGCGCTGCTGAACGGGAAGAAGCCGATCGCCGACCCGCGCGTGCTGATCCTGGTCGGGATCTCGCTGATGCTCTGGTCGATGTGGGACCTCGGCCACCTGACGACGGCGGCCGGCGAGGCCGACGCGCGGTGGGCGCTGATCATCCGCGGCGCGGCGCTGGGGATGCTGTTCACCCCGATCAACAACGTCGCCTTCGGCAGCCTCAAGCCGCACGAGGCGCAGCAGGCGTCGGGGCTGATCAACCTGTCGCGCCAGCTCGGCGGCTCGTTCGGGATCGCGGTGCTGGGGACGTACCTGACGCGCCACACGCAGATCCACCGCGCGGACCTGGTGCAGAACGTCTACGCGGGGAACCCGGCGTTCGAGCAGCGCTTCCAGGGGCTGGTGGCGGCGATGCAGGCGCAGGGCGCCTCGCTCCTCGACGCGCAGCGCCGCGCGTACGCGATGATCGAGGGGTCGCTGAACAAGCAGGCGGCGATGCTGGCCTACAACGACTCGTGGATGCTGATCCTGATCTGCTTCCTGGTCGTGGTCCCGGCGGTCTTTCTGCTGCGGCGGCCGAGCGGGGGCGGGGGGGCGGTGGACGCGCACTGAAGGCGCTGCGGGCTGCGGGTTCTGAATCCGCAGCCCGCAGCCCCGCAGCGCTTGCGCGGGGATTAAGTTCACGGTCCCGTCCGTTCCCCCCTCCTCGTCCGATGCCGAGCCGCGACGACGCCCTCGCCCTCGTCCACGAGTACACGCAGTCGGAGTCGCTCCGGAAGCACATGCTCGCCGTCGAGGCGGCCATGCGCGCGTACGCCCGGAAGTTCGGGGCGGACGAGGAGGCCTGGGGGCTGGCCGGGCTCCTCCACGACTTCGACTACGAGCGGTTCCCGAACGCCGCCCGGTCGGCGACCGAGGAGCACCCGAGCGAGGGGGTGCGCCGCCTGCGGGCGGCCGGGTACCCGGAGGAGGTCTGCGAGGCCATCCTGGGGCACGCCGACTACACCGGGGTGCCGCGGGTCACGCCGATGGCCCGGGCGCTGTTCGCGGTCGACGAGCTGACGGGGCTGATCACCGCCACCGCGCTGGTCAAGCCGTCGCGCTCGTTGAACGACGTGGACCCCTCCGGTGTACGGAAGAAGATGAAGGACAAGGCCTTCGCCCGCGGGGTGAACCGGGAGGACGTGGTCAACGGGGCCGCCGAGCTCGGGGTCCCGCTGGACGACCACATCGCCTTCGTGCTCGACGCCATGCGCGCCGAGCGGGAGGCGCTCGGCCTGTGATCCGGACGTCCACGCCCTCCCCCAACGTTCGCGGGTGCGCCCGCGTTGTCTGGGGTGACCCGTTCCACGGACCGTCGCACCCTGCCGATGTCCCTGTCTACCGCGCTCCCGCTCCCCACGGCGGGGCTCGTCACTCCTCCGCGCGTGGCGCGTCCCGCCGCCGTGGCTGAGTCCGCAGCCCTGCCGATGCCGGCGTACGCGCCGCCCGCCGACGACCCGGTGCTCGCCGAGCGGGCCCTGGTGCTCGCCGCGCAGGCGGGGGACGCCCGGGCGTTCGCGGGGCTGGTGCGCCTGCACCAGCGGCGGGCGTACGCGGTGGCCCGCGCGATCGTGCTGACGCACGAGGACGCGGAGGACGCGACCCAGGAAGGGTTCCTCCACGCGTACCGTGCGCTCGACCGGTTCCGGCCGGAGCAGGCGTTCGGGGCGTGGCTCCACCGGATCGTCGCCAACGCGGCGCTCGACATCGCGCGGCGCCGCAAGGTGCGGGACGCGGACGAGCTCCCCGAGACCGTGGCCTCGCCGCGGCCGCAGCGCGATCCGGCGGAGTCGCTCGAGCTCCGGACGCGGCTGCGCGCGGGGCTCGACGCCCTGAGCGCCCGCCAGCGCTCGGTGATCGTGCTGCACGACGTGGAGGGGTTCAAGCATGCGGAGATCGGGGCGATGCTGGGCATCCCGGAAGGGACCGCCCGCTCCGACCTCCACCACGCCCGGGCGGCGCTCCGTCGCCAGCTCGGGGAGCTGCGAGGTGACCTCTGATGTCGCGTCTGCGACTGCACACTTCCGGGGGCGATGACGACGCCCCCGAGACCGACCCCCAGGACACCCTGACCCGCGAGCTGCGCGCGCTGTACGCCGCGCCCGGCGAGCGCTACTGGGACGACCTCGAGGGGAAGATCCTGGCCGCCGTGCGGGCCAGCGCCGCCGCGCCGGCGCGTGCCGCCCACTGGTGGCAGACGATGGCCGACTGGGCCCGCCCCGGACTCGCCGCCGCCGCCGTGCTGGTGGCCGTGGTCGGCGCGACGACGCTCCAGTCGCGCGCCACCCGCTCCAGCGTGGCCGGCGCCGACGCCGCCAAGGCGGTCGAGCTGCAGCCGCTCGACCCCGAGCTGGCCCGCGCGTTCGACGACGCCCTGCGCGCCGACACCGCGTCGGCCCGCGAGGCCCAGGAGGCCGCGTACCTGCTGACCGGCGGCGTGAAGCAGCGCGGCCCGGTGCGGCTGGACGAGACCCCGGTCGCCCCGACGCCCGCCCCCCCGCGGACCGGCGCTCCCGCCCGCGACGCCCGCTCGGCCGACGACGCCGACGACGTGCAGCGCGCCCGGCGCGAGGCGACCTTCCGCTACGTGATGCCGGACTGAGGTTCCCGTGGATCGCAGCAAGCTACTGGCGGCGGCGTTCCTCGCCGGCGCCTTCACCCTGGGTGCGACGGTCGGGTGGGGCTTCGACCGGACGATGGGCAGCGACGTCACGGCGCCGCTCCCCACCGCCCAGAAGTCGGTCTACGAGGACTTCGCCGCCGAGCTCCAGCTGAGCCCCGACCAGAAGGCCGCCGTCGACTCGATCCTCGACGACCGGCGCCGGGTCATGGACTCGCTGATCGCCCCCGTCCGCCCGCAGATGCAGGCGGCCCGCGACGAGGCGCAGAAGGCGATCGCGGCGCGCCTCTCCCCGGAGCAGCAGGCCCGCTACCAGAGCTACCTCGCGCGCCGCGCCGAGGAGCAGGAGCGCTGGCGCGCGCAGCAGGGCGGCAAGGCGTACTGAGGCGGACGACGGCCCGGGGCATCCGCTCCGGGCCGTCGCGGCACGGTGGACGCGATACACGGGGGTCGTAGATTCCCCCGTCGCGTTTGCCAGCCCCACCCCGCTCCCGCCCGCATGTCCCCCGACCCGGGTGCCCAACCGGCCCCGACCGCCACGACCGAGCTGCCCGCCGTCCCGCACGGCGGGCACGGGCAGCACCACCGCCCCGAGGCGAACCCCACCGGCCGCAAGCTGGCCGTCCTGACGCTCACCGCGCTCGGCGTCGTCTACGGGGACATCGGCACCAGCCCGCTCTACTCCATCAAGGAGTGCTTCGGGCCCGAGTTCGGGCTGACGCCCACGGTGAGCAACGTCTACGGCGTGCTCTCGCTCATCGTGTGGTCGCTCGCGCTGGTGGTGAGCGTCAAGTACGTGCTGTTCATCCTGCGCGCGGACAACAAGGGCGAGGGCGGCGTCTACGCGCTCCTCGCCCTGCTGCTGCAGCGGCAGAACCGGAACCCCGAGAAGAAGCGGCGCGCGCTCCTGGTCGCGCTCGGGCTGTTCGGCGGCGCGTTCCTCTACGGCGACGGGATCATCACCCCCGCCATCTCGGTGCTCGGCGCGGTCGAGGGGCTCGGTGTCATCACGCCGACGCTGTCGCGGTTCGTGATCCCGATCGCGTTCGTGATAATCGCCGCGCTGTTCGCGCTGCAGTCCAAGGGGACGGCGAAGGTCGGCGGCGCGTTCGGGTGGATCATGCTCGCCTGGTTCGTGAGCATCGCGCTGCTCGGGATCGCCGAGGTCGTGCGGCACCCGGAGATCGTGAAGGCGCTCAACCCGTGGTACGCGGTGCGGTTCTACGTCGAGCACCCGGCGCGGTCGTTCGTCGTGCTGGGCGCGGTGGTGCTGGTCATCACCGGCGGCGAGGCGCTCTACGCCGACATGGGGCACTTCGGGCGCAAGCCGATCCGCCTGGCGTGGTTCGCCTTCGTGCTCCCCTGCCTGCTGCTCAACTACTTCGGGCAGGGCGCGCTGCTGCTGCGCATGCCCGAGGCGATCGCCAACCCGTTCTACCTGCTGGCGCCCGAGTCGCTGCGGGTGCCGCTGCTCGTGATCGCGACGCTGGCCGCGATCGTCGCCTCGCAGGCGCTGATCTCGGGCGCCTTCTCGCTGACGCAGCAGGCGATCCTGCTCGGCTACGTGCCGCGCCTGCAGATCGTCCACACGTCGAGCGAGCAGGCGGGGCAGATCTACATCCCCGAGGTCAACAAGGCGCTGGCCGTGGGGACGCTGGTGCTGGTCGTGACCTTCCGCTCGGCGGCGGCGCTGGCGGCCACGTACGGCGTGGCGGTCACGGCGACGATGGCGATCACGACGATCCTGTTCTCGCTCATCGCCCGCCAGCGGTTCGGCTGGTCGCGCTGGCAGACGCGCCTCTTCCTGTACGGCTTCCTCACGATCGACCTGGTGTTCTTCGCGGCGAACCTGCTCAAGGTCCCGCACGGCGGGTGGGTGCCGCTGGCGGTGGCCGCGCTGGTCTTCCTGCTGATGACCACGTGGAAGCGCGGGCGCGCGATCCTGCAGGAGCTGCTGCAGCGCGGCACGGTCCCGATGGACATGTTCCTGGCCGACGTGGCGCGCAAGCAGCCGCCGCGCGTGCCGGGGACGGCGGTCTTCATGACGTCGACCAACGACGGCGCCCCGGTCGTGCTGCTGCACCACCTCAAGCACAACAAGGTGCTGCACGAGCGGGTGATCCTGCTCTCGGTGCGGGCGGCCGAGGTGCCCGACGTGGACGAGGAGGAGACGCTCGAGGTCGAGGAGCTCGGCCACGGCTTCTACCGCGTCGTGGCGACGTACGGGTTCATGGAGACGCCCGACGTGCCGCAGGTGATGAAGTTCCTGCACTCGCGCGGGATCCGCGCGCGGACGGCCGAGACGTCGTACTACCTGGGGCGCGAGCGGCTGATCCCGAGCGGGAAGATGGCGATGGCGCGGTGGCGGAAGAAGCTGTTCGTCTTCATGTCGCGCAACGCGCGCTCGGCGACGGAGTTCTTCAACATCCCGCCGAACCGCGTCGTGGAGCTGGGGACGCAGATCGAGTTCTGAGGTCGCTGCGGACTGCGGGCTGCGGATTCACCGACCCGCAGCCCGCCGCCCGCAGCGCGCTCACAGCGGCGCCCCGACGCGCAGCACGATCCCCCGCCCCGGTCCGTCGGCGAACGCCTTGTAGCGGCTCATGAAGCTCCGGTGCCGCACGTCGAACAGGTTGCGGACCGAGAGGTCGACGGTGACCGGGCCGCGCGGGGTGAGGCGGGTGAAGCCGCCGCCGACGGTGGTCAGGGTGTAGCCCGGCGGGCCGAGGTCGCGCGGGTCGAGGCGCGTCTGGCGGGCGTGCGTCTCGGCGCTCGCGGCCGCGTGCAGGGCGCGCAGCCCGCGCCACGGCGCCGCGCGGTCGAGGCGCAGGCCGTACACCACGCGCAGCGGCGGGATGAAGGTGAGCGGCACGTCGGCGCTGAGATTCTGCCCGCGCACCCAGTCGCCCGACAGCTGCAGCGTGACCGCGGGGAGCGCGCGCCAGGCCGCCCGCCCCTCGACGCCGACCAGGCGCGCGTCCCCCTGCACCACCTGCAGCGAGTCGAACGTGCCGCCCCCCGCCCCGAACGGGCGCAGGTAGATGTAGTCGTCCACGCGGTTGACGAACCCCGTCAGCTCGGCGGTGAGCGACGACGCGGTCACGCGCGCCCCCAGCTCGGTGTTCAGCGAGGTCTCGACGCGCAGGTCGGGGGCGCCGCGCTCGAAGGCGCGCGTCCCCTCGTGGAAGCCGTTGGCCCACAGGTCGGGGGCCGCGGGGGCGCGGAAGCCGCGCGCCACGTTGGCCACCAGCGCCACCGGCGTCGACAGGCGGTACAGCACGCCCGCGCTCCCCGTCAGCGCCGGGAAGGCGCGGCGCTGTGCGGGGACGCCGATCCCCGCCTCGCCGTCGGTGGACAGCGTGCGGTGGTCGAAGCGCGCGCCGAGGCTCGCGCGCCACCGCCCGACCTCGGCCTGCTCGAACAGGTAGACGGCGCCGGTGCGCGACACGCTGCCGGGGATGAGCAGCTTGCTCCCGCGGTTGGCGAAGCGGCTTTCCATCGCCGAGACGCCGAGCGTGCCGGCGAACGGGCCGACCGGGGCGTGGTGCAGGTGCGCGAAGCCCGTCCAGTTGCGCACGAACAGCCCGAGGTCCGGCGCGGCCGCGTCGGCGCCCGCGAACTCGCGGCGGAGGTTCTGCTCGTAGCCCGCGTTCGCCTGCAGCCGCGCGCCGGCCAGCGCCCCGCCGAGCGGCAGGTCGGCGTCGATGGAGGCGCGGTGCGTCGCGATGCGCTGGTAGCCCGTGTAGCCGGGGCTCGCGGCCGGGTCGTCGAAGATCTCCAGGCGCTCGTCGCGCCCCGCGTAGCGCGCGCTCACGCTCCCGCGCGTGCCGCGCCAACCCAGCGCCCCCTCCGCGGCCAGCCGGCGCGCGTCGGTGTTGTCGAGCGCCCCCGCCGGCGTGCGCATCGCGCCGCTGCGGCGCAGCGTCAGCGCGCCGCGCGCCCTCACGCCCCCGCGCGCGCCCTCGGCCGACAGCGTGCCGTCGCCGCCGCGCACGTTGGTGTGGTAGCCCGTCGTCGCGCGGCCGCGCACGAACGCCGTGCCGTCGAGCGCGTCGGGCACCGGCGGGGCGATCACGTTGACGACGCCGCCCAGCGCGTCCGACCCGTACAGGACGCTCGCCGGCCCCTTGATCACCTCCACGCGCTCGGCGGCCGCCGTCTCGACGTTGGGCGAGTGGTCGTGCCCCCACGCCTGCGTCTCGCTGCGCTGGCCGTTGTCGAGGGTGACCACGCGGTAGTGCGTCATCCCGCGGATCACCGGCTTGCCGATGCCGGTGGTCATCGACAGGCTCCGCACCCCCGGCACCAGCTCGATCGCCTCGGCGAGCGCGGCGCCCTGCCGGGTGCGCAGCTCGGCGCCCTCGACCACCGCCGTCGGCTGCGGCGACTCGTCGGCGCGGGTGGCGCCCGGGCTGGCCGTCACCTGCACCGCCGCCAGCTGCACGCCGACCGCGCGCAGCACGACGTCGGGGAGCGGCTCCCCCGGGACGGCCACGCGGCGCGCCTGCGGTGCGTGCCCCACGCGGGCCACGCTCAGCGTGTAGCGCCCGGGCGCCACGGCGGTGAAGTGGAAGCGTCCGTCGGCCCCGGTCACGCGCGCGCGCCCCAGCTCGACCAGCTGCACGCGCGCGTCGGCGACCGGCGCGCCGACGCTGTCCACCACCCGGCCGGCGACCTGCGCTCCCACCGCCGCCGGGGCGAGCACCCCCGCCAGCACGAACAGATGATTTCGCATCGAAGTGTCGAGTAGTTAGTCGAGACTAACTTATGGCGGATCCGGGGCGGGCGCCACCTGCTTGAACCGTCCAGCCCGTGGCGGCAGGTTGCCCGCATGCCATTCCGACGCTCCCTGCGGCTCGCGGCGGCCGCCCTGCTCGCCCCGGTCGCCCTCGCCGCCCAGCCGCCGATCGGCCCGGCGCTCCGCGACTCGCTGCGCGACGACCGCGCCTTCTCCTTCGAGGCGCGCGGCCCCTACCGCCCCGCCGTCCCCCGCCCCGAGGCGCTGCTCGGCTACCGCCTGGGCGACCGGAACACGCAGTACGCGGAGCAGGAGCGCGTGCTGCTCGCCATCGCCGCCGCGGCGCCCGAGCGGGTCCGCGTGGAGGAGATCGGCGCGACGCACGAGGGGCGGCGGATGCGCCTCTTCATCGTGTCGAGCCCCGAGAACGTCGCGCGGCTCGACGAGATCCGGCGCGACCTCGACCGGCTCGCGGACCCGCGCGCGGGGACCGCGGCGGAGCTGGACGCGCTGGCGGCCCGCACCCCCGCGGTGGTGTGGATCAGCGAGAGCGTGCACGGCAACGAGTCGCCGGGCTTCGAGAGCGGGATGCAGCTGCTCTACCAGCTGGCGGCGAGCGACGAGCCGGCGACGGCCGCCGCGCTGCGGAACGCGATCGTCGTGCTCAACCCGAGCTCCAACCCGGACGGCCACGAGCGCTTCACCGTCTGGTACAACTCGGTCGCCCGGCGCGACCCGGCGAACCAGAGCTTCGAGCACGACGAGCCGTGGTCGGTGCAGGGGCGGTTCAACCACTACCGCTTCGACCTGAACCGCGACGTCATGGCCAGCACGCAGCCCGAGGTGCAGGCGCTGATGCGCGGGATGCTGCGCTGGCACCCGCAGGTCGCGGTGGACCAGCACGGCCAGGTCGGGACGTACTTCTTCCCGCCGGCGGCGCGCCCGGTGAACGAGCACATCGGCCCCGAGGCCGAGAAGTGGCTGACGCGCATCGGCCGCGCGAACGCCGCCGCCTTCGACCGCTACGGGTGGCAGTACTACGTGCGCTCGTACTTCGACCTCTACTACCCGGGGTACTGGGACACCTGGCCCTCGCTCACCGGCGCGACGGGGATGACGTACGAGAGCGACGGCGGCGGCTGGAAGGGGCTGCTGTGGGAGCGCGAGGACGGCTCGATGCTCTCGTTCCGCGACGGGATCGCGAAGCACTGGGTGTCGGCGATGGCCACCGTCGAGGCGACGGCGTCGGGCGCGCGCGAGCGCGTGGCCGACTACCTCGCCTTCCGCCGCCGCGCGGTCGAGGAGGGGCGCACGGGGCGCGTGCGGCGCTTCGCCTTCGCCTCGGAGCGCGACCCGCTGCGGGCCGCCGAGCTGGCGGCGGCGCTGCTGCGCGCGGGGATCGAGGTGCGGCGCGCCGAGGCGGCGTTCCAGAGCGCGCGCGCGCACGCGTACGGCCAGGGGACGGCCGCGGGCGGCGCCGCGGCGGCGCGCCGGTTCGCGGCCGGCACGTACGTCGTCGACCTGGCGCAGCCGCAGGGGCGGCTCGCGCGCGCGGTGCTCGAGGAGGCGCCGGCGCTCGACCCCGAGTTCGCGCGGCTGCAGGAGCAGCGCTTCGCGCGCCACCAGCGGCGCGGCGCCGCGGGCGCGCTCGAGTCGTACGAGTTCTACGACATCACGGCCTGGTCGCTCCCGGTGGCCTTCGGCGTCGACGCGTGGTGGACGGAGGACGCGCCCGCGGTGACGGGCGCGCTGCTGGCGCTCCCCGACGCGGAGCGGCGCCCCGGCCCCGCGCTGGCCTCGGCCGCCGCGGGCGCCGGGAAGTCGGAGGCCAAGCGGTCTTAGGAAGACAAA
>NZ_JARGEK010000135.1 GCF_029211165.1 Roseisolibacter sp. H3M3-2 | reverse complement strand
CGGCTGCGCTCGCGCGCGCAGCGGCGGCGCGCCTGACGCCCGGACGCGCGCGTCACGGCGCGGCGCTGGCGGCGGCCGGCCTGCGCCAGATGCGGATCCCCTGGGCGCCGTGGTGCAGGTCGTCGATGAAGCCGCCCTCCTTCTTCCTCCCGCCGGGGAAGTAGAGCCACTGCTGGGAGGCGTCGTACTCGAGCCCCTGCTCGGTGAAGAAGCGCACCAGCTCCTCGCGCGACATCGCCACGCGGTACTGGTAGACGCGCCACACCGGGTTGTACTGCACGATCTGGAGCGCCGTGCGGTCGGGGACGAGGCGCGCGCCCGGCGGCAGGCGCACCCCCAGCTCGGCCTCGGTGGGCGGGCGCGCGGTGATCTCGCGCTGCACGGCCTCGCGGCGGTGGTTCACCACGTAGCCGTTGCGCACGCTCGACTCGGGGGCGCGGGCGATGATGTCGGTGAAGCGGTCCTGCGCGCGGGCGGGGGCGGCGCCGGCGACGAGCAGGAGGGCGAGGGCGGCGGTGGCGGGGCGCATGGCGGCTACGGTACGCCGGACGGGCGCGACCGGCCAGCCGCGCGGGACGGGCGCGGCTGTACGCCCGAGCTCGCCAGCGGTAGCTTCCGGGCGCGACGTGCCGACGACGGCGCCGCCCCCGATCGCCGGCCCTTCCCGCGCGCTCCCGTGTCCGACGCCGATCCGACCGCCCTCCCGGCCGCCGCGCCGTCCGCCCGTGGCGGGTCGCCGGAGGCGGGGCTCGCCGACCTGCCGTTCCGCCCGCGGCGCTTCTACGCGCGGCCGCCCGCGTGGCTCGGGCACCCGGCGGCGCTCCCCGCGCTCGCCCTCGTCGGCGGCATGGCCACGGCGATCGGTCGGATCGACCAGACGATGCTGCGCGACGACCTCGGACGCCCGCGGCCGGGCGAGGGCGCGTTCGCCGACCTGCTCGCCGGCGCGTGGCCCGTCTACTGGGGCGTGGTGCTCGTCTCGGGGGTGATGTCGGCCGTGCTGATCTGGCACGTCGGCGCGTGGTGGTACCGCGTGCGCCTGCGCTGGTCGGGCGCCCCCGGCGTCGACGCCGAGTCGGCGCGCGAGGTGTTCCTGCCGTCGCTGCTCGTGCGCTCCGCGCCGTCGGTGCTCGTGATGCTCGGGGCGACGGCGCGGCACGCCGACTTCGGCGCGTACTGGGCCGCCCCGGCGGGCGCCGTCGACTTCCTCGTGCTCGTCTTCCCGTTCTGGGGCACGTGGATCGCCTACCGCGGCGTGCGCGCGCGCTTCCCGGTGGCCCGGGGACGGGCGCGCGCGTGGTTCCTCGTGCTGCCGGCGCTCTTCTACTTCGTGGCGCTGGGCGTCATCGGCGCGGTGGGGGCGCTCGCCGCCGACGGGTGACCGGTGGCTCGCGCGCCGGCGCGGGGCCACATTGGCCGGGGGACGCAACGCTCCGCCGCTTCCGTCTGTCGAACGCGGCGGCCTCGGACGTCTCCGGGCCGCGCGCCGGACGGCGCGCCCACGATCGCGACGACGGAGGAAGGGCGGTGCGCGGGATCCCGCAGCGGCAGGACCCACCGGGCCGGGCGTGGCGCTCGGCTGCGCTCGCGCTGCTGCTGGCCGCCCTCCCCGCGGCCGTCGCGCCGCTCGCCGCCGCGCCGCTGGCGGCGCAGGAGACCGACGTGATCCGGGGGCGCGTGACGAACGCCGAGGGGCTCGGGCTCCCGGGGGTGCGGGTCACCGCGACGTCGATCCCGGGGAACGTCACGCGCGAGGCGCGCACCAACGCGCAGGGGGGCTTCCAGCTCGCGTTCGCCGGCGGGACGGGCGACTACATGATGGGCTACGCGCTCGTCGGCTACGTGTACCGCCAGTTCCAGGTCAAGCGCCTCGCCGACGAGGCGGTGCTGGTGGCCGACGCGCGGCTCGCCGTCGTGCAGCTCGACACGGTGGCGGTGGTCGAGGCGGTGCAGCGGCGCGTCTCGCGCACCGAGGCGCAGCCGCGCGACGTCGGCGGCACCGAGCAGACGGTCGCGCCCAACGTGCTGCCGCTGGAGCAGCAGGGCGACGTCGCGGCGATGGCGGCGTCGCTCCCGGGCGTCCTGCTCGTGCCGGGGCTGGAGGGGGGCCCGGACGGCTTCTCGGTGCTCGGCCTCGGCGCCGACCAGAACGCGGTCACGCTGAACGGCCTGCCCGTCGGCGCCAACGGGCTGCCGCGCGACGCGAACGTCGTCGCCACGCTCACCACCTCGCCCTACGACGTGTCGCGAGGCGGCTTCAGCGGCGCGAACTTCAACGTGCGCACCGGGAGCGGGACGAACACGCGCAACCGCGGCGCCAGCCTCGCCCTCAACGCGCCGCAGCTGCAGTGGACCGACCGCGCCGCGAACGCGCTGGGCACGCGCTTCACCAACCTGTCGCTGAGCGGCGTGCTGGCGGGGCCGATCCGCCCCAACAAGGCGTTCTACAACGTCTCGTACCAGCTCGGGCGCAACGCGCGCGACAACGCGTCGCTGCTCGGCACGAGCGCGCTCGGGCTGCGCACGGCGGGGGTGGCGGCGGACTCGGTGGGGCGCCTGCTCGACATCCTCGGGCGGCGCGGCGTGCCGGTGGGGGGCGCGGCGCACGCGCGGCGGGTGAGCGACAACGGGTCGCTGCTCGCCAGCGTCGACCTCTCGCCCCCCGGCTCGTCGAGCGGGCAGTCGTTCGGCGTCACGGTGAACGCCAACTGGGGGCGGCAGCGCCCCGTCGGCGGCGGCGCGACGCAGCTCCCCTCGGCCTCGGGCGACCGGATGAACTGGACGGGCGGCGTGCAGGCGCGGCACAGCGGCTACCTCGGGCTCCTGCTCAGCGAGACGTCGGCCGGCCTCACCCTGTCCGACAACCGCGGCGACCCGTACGTCGACCTGCCGCTCGGGCGCGTGCGCGTCGCGTCGCTGTTCGCCGACGGCGGGAGCGGCGTGCAGAGCCTCACCTTCGGCGGCAACCAGGGGCTCAGTGGGCGCACGCGGTCGGCGGGCGGCTCGCTGAAGCACGACCTGTCGTGGTTCGACGACGCGAACCGGCACCGCCTCAAGCTGACGACCGAGCTGCAGTACGCGGGGAGCCGCCAGGACCCGTCGTCGAACCTGCTCGGCACCTTCACCTTCAACTCGCTGGAGGAGTTGGAGGCGGGGCGGCCGGCGTCGTTCAGCCGCACGCTGTCGGTGCGGCAGCGCGAGTCGGGGCAGGTGACGGGCTCGCTGGCGGTCGGCGACGCGTACCGGCGCACCCCGGACCTGCAGCTCCAGTACGGCGTGCGCGTGGACGCCAGCCGCTTCACCGCGACGCCGCAGTACAACCCGGCGGTCGAGCGCGCGTTCGGGCGCCGCAACGACCGCGTGCCGACCCCGGTCGCCGTCAGCCCGCGCGTCGGCTTCTCGTGGACGCTCGGGCGGTCGCCGGAGCTGGAGGCGTTCCAGGGCGCCGCGCGCGCGCCGCGCGGCGTGCTGCGCGGGGGGCTCGGGATGTTCGCCAACGCGGCCAGCGCGGGGGGCGTCGGCGCGGCGCTCGACGCGACGGGGCTGCCGAGCGGGACGCAGCAGATCGCGTGCGTGGGGCCGGCGGTGCCGACGCCCGACTGGGCCGCGTACGCCGACGACCCCGCCCTCGTCCCCGGCCGGTGCGCCGACGGGAGCGCGGGGACGGTGTTCTCGGACGCGCTGCCGAACGTCACGCTGGTGTCGCCGGACTACCGCCCCCAGCGCGCGCTGCGCGGGAACCTCGGCTGGACGGGGAGCCTGCTCGACGCGCGGCTCAACGCGACGGTCGAGGCGACCGCCGCGCTCAACCTGCGCCAGCAGCGCGGCTTCGACCTGAACTTCGTGGCCGACGAGCGGTTCGCGGTCGACGGGGAGGGGCGCCCGGTGTTCGTGGACGCGGCGAGCATCGTGCCGGCCACCGGGGCGCTGGCGTCGCGCGACGCGCGCCTGTCGCCGGCGTTCGCGCGCGTGACCGAGCTGCGCTCCGACCTGCGGTCCCGGACGGCGCAGCTGAGCCTCCGCCTGTCGCCGCGGACGCAGGGGCCGAGCCGGTTCGGGTGGAACGCGGCGTACACGTACCAGCGCGTCCGCGAGCAGGCGTCCGGCTTCGCCAGCACGGCGGGGAACCCGCTCGACGTCGAGTGGACGCGCGCGGCGCAGGGGCCGCACCAGCTGCAGTACGCGCTGCGCTACGTGTTCTTCGGCGCGGTGCAGGTGAACTGGGCGGGCACGTTCAACGCGGGCGCCGCCTACACGCCCGTCGTCGCGGGCGACGTGAACGGCGACGGCTACGCCAACGACCGCGCCTTCGTGTTCGACCCGGCGGCGGCCGAGGCGCGCGGCGACGCGGCGCTGGCGGCGGGGATGCGCGACCTGCTGGCCGGCACGTCGGGGGCGGCGCGCGCGTGCCTGGCGCGGCAGCTCGGGCGGATCGCGGCGCGCCACAGCTGCCGCGGCCCGTGGACGTCCAACGCGACGCTCAACGTCGCCGTCGACCGCGCGCGGTTCCGCCTCCCGCGCCGCACCTCGGCGTCGTTCTCGCTCTCCAACCCGCTCGGCGCCGCCGACCTGCTGGTGAACGGGTCCGGCGGGCTGCGCGGGTGGGGGCAGAGCGCGGCCCCCGACCCGGCGCTGCTCTACGTGCGCGGCTTCGACCCCGCGACGCGCCGCTACCGCTACGAGGTCAACCCGCGCTTCGGCGCCGCGCGGCCGCAGCTCCTGGCGCTGCGCGCGCCGGTCACGCTCACCGCGCTGGTGAAGGTCGACCTGGGGCCGGTGCGCGAGCGGCAGGGGCTCGCGCAGCAGCTGGCGAGCGGGCGCACGCGCCCGGGGACGCGCTTCCAGGAGTCCTTCTTCCGCGGCACCGGCGCCTCGGCGCTGCCGAACCCGATGGCGACGATCCTCCGCCAGCAGGACTCGCTGCGCCTCACCGCCGCGCAGGCCGACAGCATCGCCGCGATGAACCGCCGCTACACCTACCGCAGCGACTCGCTGTGGGCGCCGGTGGCGCGCCGGCTCGCCGCGCTCCCCGCGCGCTTCGACGAGGACGACGCCTTCGCCCGCTACGCCCGCGCGCGCCGCGCACAGCTCGACATGCTGGCCGCGATGGGCCCCGCGATCCGCGCGCTGCTCACGCCCGCGCAGCGCCGCCGCCTCCCGGCGTCGGTGCTCAACGTGCTCGACCCGCGCTACCTCGACGCGATCCGCGGCGGCACCGGCGTGTACGTCGGCGCGGGGACGCTGGGGGGCGGGGACTGATGCGCGCGCGCGCACTGCCGGCGCTGGCCCTCCTCGCCGGCGCGGCGCCGGCGGCGGCGCAGGACGTCCCGGTGCGCCGCGTCGCCACCGCGTCGGCGCTGTCGACGGAGCCGATCGGCGCGGTCACCGGGGTGCGCGAGCTCCCCGACGGGCGCGTGCTGCTCAACGACGGCGCGCGGCGGCGCCTGCTGCTGCTCGACACGACGCTGCGCGCGGTCGGCGTCGTCCTCGACTCGCTGGCCGAGGTGGAGAACGCGTACGGCACGCGCCCCGGGGCGCTGATCCCGTACCGCGGCGACTCGACGCTGTTCGTCGACCCGGCGTCGTACGTGATGCTGGTGCTCGACCCGGCCGGGAAGGTGGCGCGCGTGCGCTCGGTGCCGCGCGTGCAGGACGTGCAGTGGCTCGCGGGGCAGGGCGGCGGCGCCGGGGTCCCGGGGACCGACGGGCGCGGGCGGCTCGTCTACCGCGTCCCCGCGCGCCCGGCCCCGCCGCGCGTCCGCCCCCCGCGCGGCGTGCCGTGGATCCCGCAGGACCCCGACTCGGCGTTCGTGGTCGCGATGGACGTCGAGGCGCGCCGGCTCGACACGCTCGGCGCGGTCCGCACGCCGAAGCGCGCGCTGGTGGTGCGGCGCCTCCCCGGCGGGAACGTCGACGTCTCCGACAAGACGAACCCGCTGCCGACGACCGACGACTGGGCGGTGCTCCCCGACGGCGCGGTCGCGTTCGTGCGCGCGATCGACTACCGCGTCGACTACCGGAACGCCGACGGCACGTGGACGGCGGGGCCGAAGCTCCCGTTCCCGTGGCAGCGCCTCACCGACGCCGACCGCGAGCGGCTGGTGGACTCGGTGCGCGCGTCGCAGCGCCGCTCGGCGACGACGCAGCACGTCACGCAGATGATCCGCTGGGTGAACACCTACCGGCGCGCCTACCCCGCCGGCTTCGCCGTCCCCGAGGGGTACGCGATGCCGCTCGGCTTCGGGCGCGACTGGACGCTGCCGCCCGGCGCGTCGTTCCCCGCGCGCTACGTGTTCGCGTGCGCGGCCGGCGAGGAGCCGACGCTGCAGGGGACGACGCCGTCGTGCATCCCGGGCCCGATCGCCCCCGGCGGCGACCCGCCGCCGATGCCGACGCTGCGCGAGCCGCAGGTGATGGACGCCGCCGAGCTGCCGAGCTTCCGCGCGCCGTTCGGCCCGGGGGCGGTGCGCGCCGACGCGGACGGCTACCTGTGGATCCGCCCCACGCCCGCGCGGCCGACGCCGGGGGGCGCGGTCTACGACGTCGTCGACCGGACGGGGGCGCTGGCCGACCGGCTGCAGCTGCCGCCGGGGTACCAGCTGGCGGGGTTCGGGCGGGGGAGGGTGGTGTTCCTGGCGATGCGGGATGCGAGTGGGGTGCGGCTGGCGCGCGTTCGTCTGCGTTAGCTCGCTGGCGACGCTTCGCCCTTGGCTTTGCACCGCGCAGAGCGGGGTACGGCGCACTGCAGGACAGGGCGCAGAGCGGGGTGAACCGAACGAAGGGGTGAGGCGGAGATCGGGGAACGGCGGACCTGCCAGCTCATAGTCGGCAGGTTCGCCGTTCCCCGCTCTACGCCCTATCCCGATCTCCGCCCTGTCCCGATCTGCGCCTCACCCCGATCTACGCCGCACCCGCTTCGGCGGCCGCCGCCCCGTCGCCCGCTGCCACGCGACCGCGGCCCCCCGCCGCGCCGCCAGCTGCACCACCGCGACGGTGACCGCGCTGATCGCCGTCCAGGCCAGCGCCTGCCCCCACGTGGTGTCCGGCCCCGCCGGGTCGAGCGGCGGCTCCTCGTCCGAGGCGAGCCGCCAGAGCGCCACCACCGCGCGCTCGGCCACCGGCGCGGCCAGCGCGCTCGCCCCCGCGGCCAGCAGCGTCCACTGCTGCAGCCGTCTCGCCCGTGCCGCCGTCATCGCCCGCGTCGTCATGCCCGCTCCCGGTTCGTGTGCGTTCGTGTGCCGGGCGCAGGGGCAACGGGCGTGCCGCCCCCGGCCCGCGCCGGCGCCGCGCTCAGCTCCCCGGCATCCCCTCGACCCGCCGCGCCGGCGGCAGGGCGGCCAGCCGCGCCCGCACGCGCTGGAACCCCGCGTCGTCGGCCGCCAGCCCCGCGCGCGCGTCGGCCGGCAGGGCGCCCAGCATCCGCTCGATCTCGGCGATCCGGTCCCCGGTGCCCGGGTGGTCGGCGAACCAGGCCAGCGCCTCCGCCCCGCCCCCCGCGCGCCGCTCCTCCTCGGCGAGCTGCTCGAAGAAGGTGCGCATCCCCTCCGGGTCGATCCCCGAGCGGCGGACGTTGTCGAAGGCGCCGGCGTCGGCCTCGCGCTCCGCCTCGCGCCCGAAGCGGGCGAAGAGGAGGGAGCCCCCCACCTGGATCCCGATCTGGGCGGCGGGGCCCTGGCACCACCCGGTGAGCGAGCAGACGATCGACACCCCCGTCTGCGCCCCCTGCGCCTTGCGCATCTGCTCGACCGAGTGGCGGCGGACCACGTGCTCGACCTCGTGCCCCAGCACCCCGGCCAGCTCGCTCATCGAGCCGGCGCGCTCCAGCAGCCCGCGGTAGACGTAGATGAAGCCCCCCGGGAGGGCGAAGGCGTTGACGACGTCGGCGTCGACCACCGCGAACCGCCACGCCAGGTCGGCGCGCGCCGTCCGCCGGGCGATCGCGGTCCCCAGGCTGTCGACGTAGCGGGTGACCAGCGGGTCGGCGAGCAGGGGGAGCTGGGCGTCCATCTGGGCCGCCGTCTCGCGGCCGAGGGCGACCTCCTCGTCCTCGGAGGCGGGGCCGCAGGCGGCGAGGGCCGACGCGATGGCGAGCGCGACGGCCCGGCGGGGGCGCGAGAGGGGCATCGGGTGACGTTCCGGGCGGTGGCGGGGTGTGTCGCTGGGCGGCGTTTGCGGGTACGCGGGTACAACGTTCGGGCCACGGGCACCCGCCCCGGGGCCAGCGCTCTCCTTCCCCCGGACGTACTCGGGGGACACCTTCGAGGGGCTCCGGCGGGCCCGTCCCGTCCGCCGTCCCCGTCCGCCACAACCCCCGCTCGCGTGCACGCGTCCCTCCGGCGCGGTCTGCCGGCCGCCACCGTCGCTTTCCTGCTCGCGCTCGCCGCCGCCCCGGCGGCGGCCCAGCACGAGCACCACGCGCCCGCGGGCGCGCCCCCGGTCACGATCCCGGCCGGGGCGCGCTTCGTCGAGGCCGACGTCCGCTTCATGCAGGGGATGATCGCGCACCACGCGCAGGCCATCCACATGTCGCGCATGGCCCCCTCGCGCGGCGCCAGCCCGCGCCTCGCCCGCTTCGCGCAGAAGATCGACCTGTCGCAGGCCGGCGAGATCCAGCTGATGCAGGAGTGGCTGCGCGCCAACGGCCAGTTCGCCCCCGACACCGGCTCGTGGCGCGGCATGACCATGCACGGCATGCTGACCGCCGCCGAGCTGCAGAAGCTCGAGGCGTCGCGCGGCAAGGCGTTCGACAAGCTGTTCCTCGAGTACATGATCCGGCACCACGAGGGGGCGCTGAAGATGGTCGCCGACCTCTTCGCCACCCCGCGCGCCGGCCAGGACGTCGACGTCTCGGTCCTCGCCAACGACGTCGAGAGCACGCAGACGGCCGAGATCGGCCTGATGCGCTACATGCTGACCCAGCAGTGAACCAGCAGTGAATTCGGTCGTGAAACCCCACCACCCGGAGTCCCGCCTGATGGAACCCGCCCGCTGGACGCGCGCCGTCGTCCCGACGCTCGCCGCCGCCCTCGCGCTCGCGCCCGCGCTCGGCGCGCAGACCTACCCGCCCGGCAACGACCCGCGCGACGGCCTGAAGGCCGGGCTGCACGACGCCGGCGAGGCGGCGAAGGGGATGAAGCTCGTCGGGCACGCCGGCAAGCCCACCCCGTTCGACTCGGCGGTCGGCCTGACCTTCGTGAACTCCGACCTGGCGTTCAAGGGGAACCTGGTCTACCAGGGGAACTTCGCCGGCTTCTCGATCTGGGACGTCAGCAACCCGGCGAAGCCCGAGATGCTCTCGGCGGTCGAGTGCATCACGTCGCAGGGGGACCCGTCGATCGTCGGCAACCTGCTGTTCGTGTCCGCCGAGGGCGGCGGGAACCGCAAGGACTGCGGCAAGGGCGGCGTCGAGAACCCGGCCGACCACATGGCCGGCGTGCGCATCTACGACGTGTCCAACCCGCGCGCCCCGCGCCTCGTGAAGAACGTCGAGACGTGCAAGGGCTCGCACACGCACACGGTCGTCCCGCACCCGAAGGACAAGGGGATCGTCTACCTCTACGTCTCGGGGAGCCAGGGCGCGCGCCCGGAGGCGGAGCTCGCCGGCTGCAAGAACGGCGGCGACCCGGCCGACACGACCAACTCGCTCTACCGCCTCGACGTCATCAAGGTCCCGCTCGCGCGCCCGCAGGACGCCGCGGTGGTGACCGGCGCCCGCGTGTTCACGGGGCTCACCCCGGCGCCGATGCGCGGCGGGCAGACGCGCCGCGCCCGCGCGACCACCGGCGCCGACAGCGCGATGCTGGCGCAGATGGCCGCCGCCGGCCCGCGCAACTGCCACGACGTCACGGCGTACCCCGAGATGGGGCTGCTCGCCGGCGCGTGCGCCAGCCACGGCCTCCTGGTCGACATCTCGAACCCCGAGAAGCCGAAGCGCCTGACCGCCGCGGCGGACACGAACTTCTCGCTCTGGCACACGGCGGTGTTCAGCAACGACGGCAAGAAGGTCGTGTTCACCGACGAGTGGGGCGGCGGCACCTCGCCCAACTGCCAGAAGCAGCACCCGCTCGAGATGGGCGGCAACACCACGCTCTCCATCGGGCCGGACAAGAAGTTCAAGCAGCACGCGTACTTCAAGCTGCCGTCGGCGCAGACGGCGCAGGAGAACTGCGTGTCGCACAACGGCTCGCTGATCCCGATCCCGGGGCGCGACGTGATGGTGCAGGGGTGGTACCAGGGCGGCGTCGACGTGATCGACTTCACCGACGCCGACAAGCCGGTCGAGATCGCGTTCTTCGACCGCGGCCCGATCGACCAGCCGCCCCTCATCGACCAGGGCCCGCCGTCGCAGACGCGCCAGCCGCAGCGCAGCACGATCGGCGGCTCGTGGGGCGCCTACTGGTACAACGGGCGCATCTACTCGTCGGAGATGGCGCGCGGCCTCGACATCCTCGAGCTGACGCCGAGCGAGCACCTGTCGCAGAACGAGATCGACGCGGCGAAGCTCGTGATGATGCAGGAGTTCAACCCGCAGAGCCAGCCGAAGATCGTGTGGCCGGCGGCGTTCCCGGTGGTGCGCGCGTACCTCGACCAGCTCGGGCGCAACGACGGGCTGCCGGCGGCGCGCCGCACGGCGATCGCGGCCTCGCTCGACGCGGCCGAGAAGCAGGAGGGCGCCGCGCGCCGCACGGCGCTGACGACGCTCGCGACGGCCGTGACGCGCGACGCGAACGGCGCCAAGGACGCCGCGAAGGTGCGCACGATGGCGCAGGCGATCCGCGAGCTGGCCAACGCCTCGCGCTGACCGCACCGCTCGACCCGCAGACCGTCCCACGAGCAGGCCCGGCCCCGCGCCGGGCCTGCTCGCGTTCAGGGCTTCGCGAACCGCCGCGCGCGCCGCTCGTACGCGTGCGCGAACGCCAGCACGCGCGCGTCGTCCCCCGGCACCCCGACCACCGACAGGCCGAGCGCGGGCAGCCCGTCGCCCTGCATCCCCGCGGGCACCGACACCTCGGGGAGCCCGAGCCAGTTGCCGTAGCCGAGCGGGGTGCGCACGTCGGGCCACGGGTCGACCGCGCGCGGCGCCGAGAACGGCATCGTCGGGTAGACCATCGCCGACACCCCCGCCGCGCGCATCGACCCGGCGAGCCGCGCGACGACGGCGGCGCGCGCCCGCGCGAACGCGCGCCCGGGCGGGTCGTCGCGCTGCGGCCGGTCGAGCAGCGGCGCGCACTCCGCGTACGTCGCCGGCAGCCGGTCGTAGAACGCGCGGTACGCGTCGTAGCCGCGCCGCACGGCGGCGCGCGCGTCGGCGTCGGTCGCCGTGCGCCCGGCGAAGTAGCGCAGCAGCGCGTTGGCGGTGGGCGCGGGCGCGTTCGGGTCGGGCGCCG
>NZ_JARGEK010000134.1 GCF_029211165.1 Roseisolibacter sp. H3M3-2 | reverse complement strand
GCGCGGACGCGCGCGGGGGCGGCGCTAGATTCCGCCGCGCCGCGTCGCCGCGCGTGCGCGGCGTGCCCCCCGATCCCGTCCCGTGCTCCGTCGTCTCGTCTCGTCACCGTCGTTGCGGCTCGTGCCCTTCCTGCTGGCGGCGGGCTGGCCCGCGCCCGCGCGCGCGCAGCGCGTGGTGCGCGGCCCCGCGCGGGCGGAGGCCACCGCGGGGAGCGCGCTCGAGGCGCACGCGCTCGCCCGCCAGCTCGACGCCGCGACCGCCTTCCAGCCCGTCGGCGCGCGCGCCCTCGCGGCGCGCGAGCTGCGCGCCCTGCTGGCCGGCGCCGCGCACCCGTGGGCCGGGCGGCTGGCCCCCGACGACTCGGGGGCCGCGGGTGCGACAATCTACCTGCTCCGGCCGTCGGTCGGGACCGTCGTCAACAGCAGCTTCCCGTTCGGCAGCAACGACGGCGCGCTGTGGGCGGGGCGGGGGATCACCGCCTACGCGAGCGCGGGCGCGCTGCTCGTCGCCGGGCCGCTGACGGTGCGGGTCGAGCCGCTCGTGTTCCGCGCGCAGAACGACGCCTTCCGCCTGTTCGAGGACCCGCGCGCGCCCGCCGAGGACCGCCTCCGCGAGCCCCTGGAGCCGCGGAACGTCGACCTCCCGCAGCGCTTCGGGACGCGGCCGTACCAGCGCGTCGACCTCGGGAACAGCGAGGTGCGGCTGGCCGGGCGCGGGGCGGCGGCCGGCGTCTCGAACGCGCTGGAGAGCTGGGGGCCGGCGGTGGACCATCCGCTGATCCTGGGCACCAACGCGCCGGGATTCGTGCACGCCTTCGTCGGCACCGACGGGCCGGTCCCGATCGGGATCGGCCGCCTGCACGGCCGCGTCATCGTCGGGCGGCTGGAGCAGTCGGCCCTCTCCTCGACGCCGGACTCGCTGGCCACGCGCCTCGCGAGCGGGATCGTCGCGACCTTCGTCCCGCGCTGGCTGCCGAACGTCGAGCTGGGGGGCACGCGCTTCTTCCACCGGCGCTGGCGGGCCGGCGACGTGCCCGGCGCCTTCCGTGTGCCCTTCGAGGGGCTGCTGTTCAAGGAGCGCAACCTCGACGTGGACGACACGTCGAGCACGCGCTTCCTCCCCGACAACCAGATCGCGTCGGCGTTCGTGCGCTGGCGACTCCCGCGCGCCGGCGCCGAGGTCTACGCCGAGTACGCGCGCAACGACGCCAGCTTCGACCCGCGCGAGCTGCTGACGGAGCCGGACCACGCCAGCGCTTACCTGCTCGGCCTCCGCAAGTCGGTCGCCCGCCGCGCCGACCGCCTGCTGGTCGCCTCGGGGGAGCTGGTCAACGCGCGGACCACGCACCTCGACCGGATCCGCCCGCAGGCCCGCTTCTACCAGCACGGCTTCCTCACGCAGGGGCACACGCAGCGCGGGCAGGTGCTCGGCTCGGTCGCGGTCATGGGCGGCGGCGGCGTCACGCTGCGCCTCGACGACTTCACCCCACGCGGCCGCGACCAGCTCGCGCTGGAGCGCATCGTCCGGCTGTCGCCGGTGGGCGAGGGGGCGCCGAGCGACACGGACGTCGACGTCATGCACTCGCTGCGCGCGGCACGAACGCGCTTCCGCGGCCCGCTCGACCTCACCGTGGGCGCGACGCTGACGTGGGAGCGGCAGCGCGACTTCCGCGCCGACGCCTTCAACGCCCGCGTGGACGCCGCCGCCCGCCTGGCCTGGTGAGCGCGCGGCGGGCGAGCCGGCTCAACGCCGGATCGCCACCGCCGCGACGATGATCGACGTGATGGCGCCGACGATCTGCACGGCCGCCGTCACGAGCTGCGACGCGTCGGCGCCGCTGATGTTCTCGGGACGCGCCGGCACGTGCACCCGCGAGCCGGGGAGCGGGTCGGGCACCGCGTCGGGGACGAACCGGCGGCGGCGCACGGCCTCCACCTTCCCGTTGGGCTGCACGACGTACACGCGGCCGAGGTCCGCGCGCGCGCCGCGCCCGCCGGCGGCCTGCACGTAGTAGTCGAGGTTCGCCCCCGGCTGGTACGGCACCGACGTCGGCGCGTTCACCTCGCCCTCGACGATGACCAGCGGGACGCGCGGCACGATGAGGATCGAGTCGCCGTCGAGCAGCGGCAGGTTGTCGCGGCTCCGTGCGTCGCGCAGCACTCGCCGCAGGTCGACGCCGATGCGCCCCTGCCGCCGGTCGGCGCGATAGAACTCCACGCCGTTGGCGTCCGCCTCCGCGGTCGGCCCGCCGGCGCGCGCGATCAGGTCGCTGAGCCGCTCGGACCGCGTGGTGAGCGTGTAGCGCCCCGGATACCGGACCTCGCCGCCCAGCCACACCGAGCGCTGGAGCTGGAAGCTCGGCTGCCGGAAGATCAGCACCTGGTCGTACGGCTGCAGCGGCGTCTCGGGCGCCGAGCCGGCGCGCGGACGCGGGTCCTCGCCGACGTAGCTGGAGTCGATCGGGACGCGCACCGTGGTCGCGGTGACGCCGCCGGTCCGGTTCTGCGGGAGCCGCGCGACCTCGGCCTCCGTGACCAGCGCGCCTTCCACCAGCCCGCCCGCGAGCAGGGTGAGGTCGCGCACCGTCATCCCCTCGCGCCACTGGAAGCGGCCGCCGTTGCGGACCGCGCCGGCGATGGCGACGTAGCGCTCGGGGCGGAAGTCCGTCGCCGAGAAGACCTGGATCTCGTCGTCCTCGCGCAGCTCGAGGTCCTCCATGACCGCGCCGGTCGAGTCGCGCAGCATCGCGCGCAGCTGCACGCGCGTGGAGTCCGACTGCAGGCGCGCGACCAGCACGCGGCCGAGGTAGGTGTCGGGCTTGATGCCGCCGGCGTTGCGCAGCGCCTGCGACAGGCGCAGCCCGGGCTCCCAGCCGATCTCGCCCGGGCGCCAGACGTTGCCGACGACGGTCAGCCGGTTGCGCACGCGCTCCGCGATGCGCGAGACGCGCACGACGTCGCCGTTGACCAGCGGCACCGCGGGCGCGGCCTGCTCGGCGGCCACGTCGACCACCAGCCGGTCGCGCCCCGTCGCGGTGCGCTCGGCCGGCGGCACCACGCGCTCCACCTGGATCCGCCGCGGCGCGGCGAGCGCCGTCAGCCCACCGGCGGTGCGCATCAGGTCCGCCAGCGTCTCGCCCGGCTTCAGCTCGTACGTGGCGGGGCGCAGGACCTCGCCGAGCGCGCGCACGCGCGCCAGGCGAGGCGGGACGAAGACGACGTCGCCCGACTCCAGCCGCACGTCGTTCGACGCGTCGCCGCGGACGAGATAGTCGTAGACGTCGAGCGCCCCGACGATCCGCCCGCCGCGGCGCACCTCGACGCGGCGCAGCGAGCCGTTCTCGGTGGGGCCGCCGGCCGCGTACAGCGCCGTGAGCGCGGTCCCGGCGCTCGACACGCGGTAGCTCCCCGGGCGCTCGACGTCGCCGGTCACGAACACCTGGAAGGAGCGCAGCTGCACCACCGACACCGAGAAGCGCGTCGTGCCGCCGCCGCGTCGCACGCCCGAGTACACCCGGCCGAGCCGCGAGTAGAGCAGGTTGTCCAGCTCCGCCAGCGTCAGGTTGGCCACGAACAGCTGGCCGACCTGCGGGATGACGATGAACCCCTCGCGCGTGACGGTCAGCGGGTACGACTGCTCGACGTCGCCCGTGAGCAGGAGCAGCAGGCGGTCGCCCGCGCCCAGCCGGTAGTTCCGGTCGACCGGGCCGGCCTGGTTGGCGTCGAACAGCGACGTGCCGTTCGAGAACAGGTCGAGCCCGAAGATGGCCAGCCCGCTGTCGCGCGCCATGCGCTCGAGGCGCAGCCGGTTCTCGCGCTCGAGCGAGTCGCGGCGCGCGTCGGCCGGGTCCTCCCAGCGGCGGGCCCGGAACGAGTCGGCCGGGGTGACGAGGCTGGAGTCCGGGATGCGGGCCGGGTTGCGGCGGCGCAGCGTGTCGATCGGGAGCGTGTCGAGCAGGAAGTCGCGGGCCCCGGTGCGCGGGGCGCGGGGCGGGCGGCGGCGGCGGAGCGAGTCGCCCTCGAAGCCCGCCTCGAGGGTGTCCGACCCCGTGACGCGGCGCATCATCGTCAGCTCGTCCTCGTCGGCCAGCCCGAGGATCTCCATCGCCTGGAGGAGCTCCGAGTTGGACGCGCGCGACGCGCCCCGGCGCGCCCCGCCGGCGCCGCCGCCCCCGCCCAGGTACTCGTCGAGCATCGACGTCGAGTACCCCTCGGCGCGGAGGCGCGAGCGGATCTGGTCGGGGGTCAGCCCGCTCGACCGGATGCGCTGCTGGAGCTGCGCGGCCAGGTCGGGGCGGTTGCGGAGGAGCTCCTCCGCCTGGGCGGGCGAGGGGCGCTGCTGCTGGGCGGCCGCAGCGAGGGGGGCACAAACGAAAAGGGCCGCAGCAGTGAGCAGCGGCCTCAACAGGCGCAGGGACATGACCTCGGGACGCTCGATGGGCGACGGGATCGTCGCGGCATGAGGAGTGGGCGCACAGGGACTCGAACCCCGGACCTCTGCTGTGTGAAAGCAGCGCTCTAACCAGCTGAGCTATGCGCCCGTGCGCGCGCCGGCGGGCCGTGCGCGCGGACCCGGAGTGTAAGCGGACGAGCCCGGGAACGGAAGTGTAGTGGGCCCTGTGGGATTCGAACCCACGACCGAGCGATTATGAGTCGCCTGCTCTAACCGCTGAGCTAAGGACCCGGCGCCCTAAACGTACACGGCCGGATCGCGGTGCGCCGCGACCGCGTCGTAGGCCTCCAGCACCTCGTCGGCGCTCACCGACTGCGCGCCCAGCTTCCCGACCTCGACGCCGGCCGCGAAGTTCGCCACCACGGCCGCCTCCTGCGGCGTGGCGCCGGCGCCGAGCATGACGGCCAGGTACGCGGTCACCGTGTCCCCCGCGCCCACCACGTCGTAGACCTCGCGCGCGGTGGTCGGGACGCGGAACGGCTCGCCCGCGCCCGAGAGCAGCGCCATCCCGTGCTCGCCCAGCGTCAGCAGGAGGTGGTCGACCCCCAGCCGCGCCAGCGTGGCGGGGAGCGCCTCGGGATGCGCGAGGTCCACCGCCGCGCCCAGCGCGGCCTCCAACTCGCGGCGGTTCGGCTTGAACACGGTCGCCCCGCGGAACGCGAAGAAGTTCCGGAACTTGGGATCGACCACGATCGGGATGCCGGCCGCCCGCGCCATCGCGATCGCCGGCTCGATGACCCCGGGGACGAGGACGCCCTTGTTGTAGTCCTCGAGGACCAGCGCCGTCGCCCCCTCGAGCGCCGAGCGGACGGCGGCGAGCACCCGCGCCACGTCGTCGGGGCCGAGGTCCGCGTCCTCCTCCTCGTCGAACCGGACCACCTGCTGGCTGCGGGCGAGCACCCGCGTCTTGGTCGTGGTCGGCCGGCCGACGGTGACCAGCGCCGAGGCGTCGGCCCCGATCCCCCCGAGCACGTCGCGGAGGCGCGCGCCGGCGAGGTCGTCGCCCACCGCGGCGACCAGCGCGCACCCGGCGCCCAGCGCGGCGACGTTCTGCGCGACGTTCGCGGCGCCGCCCAGCGCCTCCTTCCGCTCGCGCACCCGCACCACCGGCACCGGCGCCTCGGGGGAGATCCGCTCCACGTCGCCGCGGAGGTAGACGTCCAGCATCGCGTCGCCGACGATCACGACGCGCTGGCGGGGGGCGGCGGCCAGCAGCGTCTCGAGGCGCGCGCGGGCGAGGTGGGCGGCGGGCATGGGCGGGAACGCTACCCGAGCCCGTCGGGGCGGTCAACGCGTGGCGGGCACGGCCCTTGCCCGACGCGGAGTCAGCCGCACGCCGGCGTCCCCTCCGCCCCCACGTGTGACCGCACTCGCCGCCCGCCTGAACGCCGCCGCCCAGGGCACCGTCCTCGGCGTCCAGAACTACGTCCGCCTCGCCTGGAACGCGCTGCGCTTCGTCTTCGCGCGCCCGTTCTACGCGGGCGACCTGGTCCAGCAGATGGACGCGATGGGCGTCCAGTCGCTGGGGATCGTGCTCCTCACGGGGTTCTTCACCGGGATGGTGCTGGCGCTCCAGTCGTCGGTGCAGCTGCGGACCTTCGGCGCCACCCAGTACATCGGCAGCCTCGTCTCGGCGTCGATCATCCGCGAGCTGGGGCCCGTCCTCGCCGGCCTGATGGTGGCCGGGCGCGTCGGCTCGGGCGTCGCGGCGCAGATCGGGTCGATGAAGGTGACGGAGCAGATCGACGCCCTCAACACGCTGGGGACGGACCCGATCAAGAAGCTCGTCACCCCGCGCGTGCTCGCGGGGCTGATCATGCTCCCCGTGCTCACCGTGCTCGCCGATCTGGTGGGGATCCTCGGGGGCAACGTGATCGCGCGCGTCTACGTCGGCCTCCCCAGCTCGTTCTACTGGCGGACGGTGTGGGAGCAGATCGCGGGGGGCGGCTTCTCGTTCGGCTTCATCCCCAACGACTTCATCCAGGGGCTGATCAAGCCGTTCGTGTTCGGCGGCATCATCGCCACCACGGCCTGCTACCACGGGCTGGCCACGACGGGCGGCACGGAGGGGGTCGGCGTCGCCACGACGCGCACCGTGGTCGCGGCGAGCATCGCGATCCTGGTGTCCGACTATTTCCTCACGCAGCTCCTCCTCTCGGTGCTCGGCGCGTGACGCAGCCCGGCGACGCCGACGCCCGCGGCCGCGAGCCGCGCCGCACCGGTCCCCGCGACTTCACGGAGACCACCGAACGCCGCGTGCGCGCGACGATCCGCGACGCGCTGGCCGAGGCGGGCGGGGAGGAGCGGCCGCGCGCCGAGGACCCGGGGCCGGCGGAGGGCGCGGTCATCGAGCTGGAACGCGTGCACCTCGGCTTCGGCGACCGGGTGATCCTCGAGGACGTGTCGTTCCTCGCGCGCCGCGGCGAGACCATCGCCGTCGTCGGCGAGTCGGGGACGGGCAAGTCGACCACGCTCAAGCTGCTGCTCCGCCACCTGCAGCCTGACAGCGGCCGGGTGTACATCGACGGCGAGGACATCGCCGCCCTGTCGTTCACCGAGGCGCTGCGCGTGCGCCGCCGCATGGGGATGGTGTTCCAGCAGGCGGCGCTCTTCGACTCGCTCACCGTCTTCGACAACGTCGCCTACCCGCTGCGCGAGCACACGGACTACGGCGACGACGAGATCGAGGCGCGGGTGCGGGAGAAGCTCGCGTTCGTCGACCTCGACCCCGACCGCGTGATGGACCAGCTGCCGAGCGAGCTGTCCGGCGGCATGCGGAAGCGCGTCGGCGTCGCGCGGGCGATCGCCAACGACCCCGAGATCATGCTCTACGACGAGCCGACCTCGGGGCTCGACCCGCTGACGACCGGCACGATCACGCGACTGATCATGAAGCTGCAGCGGGAGCTGCAGGTCACCTCGGTCGTGGTCTCGCACGACATCCGCTCCGTGTTCCGCATGGCCAGCTACGTCGCCGTGCTCGCCGACCGCCGCATCCGCTTCTTCGGCACCCCGGAGGAGATGGCCGCCAGCGACGATCGGTACATCCAGGACTTCCTCGGCGGCTTCTGACCGCGCCCCACACGCCATGCGACGCAACAGCGCCATCACCTGGGAGCAGCTGCGGGTCGCGGCCGTCATCCTCGTCGCCCTCGTCATCCTCGGCTTCGGCGGGTACCGCCTCGGCCAGGCCGCCCACCTGTTCGGCGACCGCTACCGGCTGATCGCGTTCGTGCCGAACGCCAACGGGCTGCGCGTCGGCGGCGCGGTCACGGTCGCGGGGCAGCTGGTCGGCAGCATCGTCGGGATCGACTTCATGCCGCCCGACGCCGACAGCACGCGCAACCTGCGCGTCACGGTGGAGCTGGACGGCGCGGTGCAGTCGCAGGTCCGCGCCGACTCGCGGGCCAAGCTGCGCACGCAGGGACTCCTCGGCGACAAGGTCTTCGACATCTCCCCGGGGACGCCGCGCTTCGCGGCGCTGCGCGCGAACGACACGCTTCCCCTCGCGCCGTCGCTCGACTACGACCAGATCATCGGCCAGGCCTCGGGCGCGGTCGGCGACGTGGTCGAGCTGACGCGCGACCTCCGCGGCATCACGGGCGGGATCGCGAAGGGGGAGGGGACGGTCGGTCAGCTGGTGACGAACCGTACGCTCTACGACGAGCTGTCGGGGACGCTCTCGCAGACGAACGCGCTCCTCCGCCGCCTCCAGAGCCCCAACGGGACGGTCGGCCGCCTGCTCGACGACCCGGCGCTCTACACCAACCTGGTTCGCGTGACGGCGAGCCTCGACACGGTGACCTCGGGGCTGGCGCGCAACGAGGGGACGGTCGGCAAGCTGCTGCGCGACGACTCCCTGTACGTCCGCCTGGTCGGGATCACCGCGGGGGCGGATTCCCTGATGCGGCTGCTCACCAGCGGCGACGGGCTCGCGGCCAAGCTGCTGAACGATCAGCAGAGCTACGACCAGCTCAACCGGGCGCTGACGGAGCTGAACGCGATCCTGGTCGACGTGCGCCGGAACCCGGGTCGCTACACGAAGGGGCTGATCAAGGTCTTCTGAGCGTCGAGCGTGGAGCGTCGAGCGTCGAGGGGCGCCCCTCGACGCTCGACGCTCCACGCTCGGGTCGCCCAGAGGAGGCGGACCGGCTCGATGCCGGCCTCGACCCTCTTTGCGCGCCGGCGCTGTTAGATTTCCGGCATGCGAACGCTCTCGCTGGACGTCGTGGCGACGCGGGGTGGCGTCGTCGAGTCCCGCCACCGCGTGCACGCGGCGGTGACGGACGCGGCGGGCCGGCTCGTGGCGTCGGCCGGGGATCCCACGACCGTCACCTTCTGGCGGTCGTGCGCCAAGCCGTTCCAGGTGATGCCGCTGCTGGAGAGCGGGGGCTTCGACCGGGCGGGCTGGGGGGACGACCACCTGGCGCTCGCCTGCGCGTCGCACGGCGGGGAGCCCGAGCACGTGACGATCGCGGAGCGGATGCTGGCCTCGCTCGGGCTCGAGGACGGGGACCTGGCGTGCGGCCCCCACGAGCCGCTGGCCGCCCGCGGCGCCCGCGTCCTGCGCGAGGCGGGGCTGCGTCCGACCCGGCTGCACAACAACTGCTCGGGGAAGCACGCCGCCATGCTGGCGCGCGCCGTGACCGAGGGGTGGCCGCGCGAGGGGTACGAGCGGCTGGAGCACCGCGTGCAGCGCGACTGCACCGACGCGGTGGCGCGCTGGACCGGGATCCCGGCCGACCGGCTGCAGTGCGCCGTGGACGGGTGCGGGGTGGTCGTCTACGCGCTGCCGCTGGACGCGATGGCGCTGGCGTTCGCCCGGCTCGGGGCGGCGACCGAGGACGTCCCGCAGCGGATCCTCCACGCGATGCGCACGCGCCCGTTCCTGGTGGGCGGCACGGATCGATTCGACACGGTGCTCATGGAAGAGACGGACGGGGCGGTGGTGGCCAAGATCGGGGCGGAGGGGGTGCACAGCGTGTCGGTGCCGGGGCGCGGGCTCGGGCTGGCGGTGAAGGTCGAGGACGGGGCGCCGCGCGCCCAGTACCCGGCGGTGCTGCGGCTGCTGCAGGCGCTCGACGTGCTGCCGGCGGCGCTCCCGCCGCGCCTCGCCGAGGTGCTGTCGAAGCCGGTGCGCAACACGCGCGGCGAGATCGTGGGCGAGCTCGCCCCGGCGGCGTGAGCGCGCCGGCGGAGGGGCGGGTGCGTTCGACGGCGCCGAGCCGCGTCGCGGGGAGCGGGGCGGAGGGGGCGGACGACGCCATCCTGACGTCGCTCGACGCGCCGACGCGGGCGCTGGTGCGGTTGGCGGCGATCATCGCCGACGCCGACGAGCGGACCATGCGGGTCGCGCTGGAGCACGCCGTCCACGCGATCCCCGCCGAGTGGGTGGAGGAGCTGATCCTGCAGAGCTACCTGTTTGCCGGCTTCCCGCGGACGCTCAACGCGATGCGCGCCTGGCGGAAGGCGTCCGGGCGTCGCGCGCCGGCGTCCGACCCGGGGGCCGACCTCGCCAACGCCCCCGCGTGGGCGGCGGAGGGGGAGGAGACGTGCGCCGCCGTCTACGGGCCGTTCTACGAGCGGCTGCGTCCCAACATCCGCGCGCTGCACCCGGCGCTCGACGCGTGGATGATCGTCGACGGGTACGGCAAGGTGCTGTCGCGGCCGGGGCTCGACCTCGCGCGGCGCGAGCTCTGCGTGATCGCGGTGTGCGCGGTCGCGCGGCAGGACCGGCAGCTGCACTCGCACCTGCACGGCGCGCTGCACGTCGGGACGCCGCCGCAGGTGGTCGAGGACGCGCTCGACGCGCTCGCCGACCTGATGTCGGACGAGGACCACGCGCGGGCGCGGCACCTCTGGTCGCACGTGCGCGCCACCCAGCAGGCCAGCTGACACCGGACGACTCCGCATGTTCATCGATCGTGTCGTGGTCCGCGTCGAGGCGGGCACCGGGGGCTCGGGCGCCAGCTCGTTCCGCCGCGAGAAGTTCGTCCCGATGGGCGGCCCGGACGGCGGCGACGGCGGGCGCGGGGGCGACGTGCGCGTGCGCGGCGACCGCAACCTGACCACCCTGCTCGACTACACCTACCGCGACTCCTGGAAGGCGGAGCGCGGCGAGCACGGGTCGGGCTCCAACAAGACGGGCCGCTCGGGCGTCGACGTCGTGCTCCCGGTGCCGCCCGGGACGATCGTGCGGGACGCCGACTCCAACGAGTTCCTGGGCGAGGTGCTCGAGGACGGGCAGGAGATCGTCGTCGCGCGGGGCGGCCGGGGCGGGCGCGGGAACGCGAAGTTCGCGACCGCCACGCACCAGGCGCCGCGCGAGTGGGAGCCGGGCGACGAGGGCGGCGTGCGGTCGCTGGAGCTGGAGCTCAAGCTGATCGCCGACGTCGGGCTGGTGGGGCAGCCGAACGCGGGAAAGTCCACGCTGCTGTCGGTGATCTCGGCGGCCCGCCCGAAGATCGCCGACTACCCGTTCACGACGCTCGCGCCGAACCTCGGCGTCGTCGCGCTCAGCGGCCACCGGACGTTCGTGGTCGCCGACATCCCCGGGATCATCGAGGGGGCCGCCGAGGGGAAGGGGCTCGGGCTGCAGTTCCTGCGGCACATCGAGCGGACGCGCGTGCTGGCGTTCCTGATCCCGATCGACGCCTTGGACTGGCAGGCCGAGTACGACCAGCTGCGCCGCGAGATCGCGGCGTACTCCGAGGAGCTGGCCGCAAAGCCGCACTGCGTCGTCTTCACGAAGCTCGACCTGCTGGGCGAGCACTACGTCCCCGAGATCGAGGCGCCGGGAACGTTCGGCATGTACGCGGTGAGCGCGGCCGGGCGCGAGGGGCTCGACGTGCTGCTGGCGGCGTGGTGGGAGCAGCTGCTGACGCTGCGCACGCGCGAGCACGTGCGTGTGACGCCGGTCGAGCTGCCCTGACCGAGGCACCGGGCGTGGTCGCGCTCCTGCCGGTCGGCCCCGCCGCGCCCCCCGCGCCCGACGACCGCCGCGCGGCGCTGGCGCTGTTCGCGGCGCCGGGCGTGGGGCCGGTGCGCTGGCGCGCGCTGCTCGCGCG
>NZ_JARGEK010000133.1 GCF_029211165.1 Roseisolibacter sp. H3M3-2 | reverse complement strand
CGCGCGACGCGCACGCGGCGTACGCCGCGCTCCGCCGCGACGTCGCCGCCGCGCGCTGACGCACGTCGGCGCGCCGGCGCATCCGCGCGCGACGCCCCCGGCCGAGCGGCCGGGGGCGTCGCGCGTCCGGGGGTCCCGACCGGATCATTCGTCCCATGTCCCGGGTCGCGCCCCGGGTCATCGTGGGGTCGCGGCGCGACGACGGCGCCGCGCCCGACCCACGCTCCGTCCGAAGGATAGATCCGAATGACGTCGACCGCCGTCGCCCCGACCGCCGCGCCGCGCCGCGCCCCGATCGCCGACACCGTGACGCTGCAGCGCCTGGAGCGCGCGCTGCGCACGCTGCTCGCCCCGCTCGAGTACCCCGACTGGCAGACCTGGCAGGTCGCGGTGCACGGCCGCCTGCTGGAGCTGACGGGGGCCGACTCGCTCTGCGTCTTCACGCCGCTCGCCGAGGGGCCGGCCGCGTGGTACTCGCCCCACCTGTCCGAGGAGGCGCTGGCCGACTACGGGCGCCGCGTCGCCATGGACCCGGCGTGGGAGCTGGTCGAGACGCGCTTCGCCGCGCTCGGCCGCGAGTTCGCGCACGACGCCGACCTGTGCGCGCGCGGGGAGCTGGAGGCGAGCGCGTTCCACCGCGAGTTCCTCGCGCCGAACCGCATCCACGACCTGACGGTGGTCGGCGTGGAGTTCGGCGGGCGGCTGGCGGCGCGGCTGCACTTCTCGCACGTCGCGCCGCGCGACGACGGGTGGCGCGAGCGGCGCGACGTGCTGCTGCGCGCGGTCCTGCCGGCGTTCCGCGCGGGGCTCGGGCTCTGGCGCGAGCTGGGGGAGCGGCGCCGCGAGCTGGCGCGCATGGTCGACGCGCTCCCGCAGGCGGTGCTGCTCTACGAGGCGTCGGGGACGCTGCTGCACGCCAACCCCGGGGCGGCGCGGCTGCTCGACGGGGGCCCCGACGCCGAGCGGCTGCGCGCCGAGGCGCAGCGCGTGGCGTGGGCGGTGGGCGCGCAGGCGCGCCGCGCGTCGTCCGCCCCGGCCGCCGCCGACCTCGAGCTGCGCCTCGGCGTGCGCGTCGTCCGCCTGCGCGGCGCCGTCGCCCCCGCCTGGATGCTCGGCCGCGAGCCCGGCGTGCTGGTGACGCTGGAGTCGGTGGGCACGCGCCCGCTCGACGACGCGGAGCTGCGCGCGCGGTTCGCGCTCACCGCGCGCGAGGTCGAGGTCGCGCGCCTGCTCGCCGACGGGCTCTCGAACCAGGAGATCGCGGCCAGGCTCGGCGTCAGCTTCTTCACCGCGCGCAACCACGTGGAGCGGCTGCTGCCGAAGCTGGGGGCGAGCAACCGGGCGCGGGTGGGGGCGTTGCTGCGGGGGGAGGGATAGCGGCGAGCGTCGAGCGTCGAGGGGGCTCCTCGCGGGGGACGCCTCCTCGAGGCACGGGACGCGTCGTCGCGGGACGGCCCGAGAGCGCCGGGCGCCGAGCGCCGAGCGCGATCGTCCCCTCGGCGCTCGGCGCTCGACGCTCGACGCTCCCTGCTCCCCTCAGTCCCCCGCCTGCGGCACGGGCGCGTGCCCGACCTCCGCCGTCCGCCGGCGCGACAGCCGCCGTCCCAGCGCGCTCCGCCAGCCGGCGAAGATCTCGTAGACCGTCGGGATCACGAACAGCGTCAGCAGCGTCGACGTGATGGTCCCGCCGATGACGGCGCGGCCGAGCGGCGCGCGGAAGTCGCCCCCCTCGCCCGAGCCGAGCGCGACCGGGATCATGCCGGCGATCAGCGCCAGCGTCGTCATCAGGATCGGGCGCAGCCGGATCGCCCCCGCCTCGATCAGCGCCTCGCGCAGCGGGAGGTCGCCCCGCTCGTGCGTCCACTTGGCGAAGTCGATCAGCAGGATCGCGTTCTTCGCCACGATCCCCATGAGCAGGATCACGCCGATCAGCGACATGATGTTGAGCGAGTCGCCGGTCAGGATCAGCGTCAGCACCACGCCGATCAGCGACAGCGGGAGCGACAGCAGGATCGCCACCGGGTCGAGGAAGGAGCCGAACTGCACGACGAGGATCAGGTACATCAGCAGCACCGCCACGCCGAGGGCGATGAAGATGTTGCCGAACACCTCCTGCTGGCTCTCGACCTGGCCGCCGGCGACGATCTGGTAGCCCTCGGGGAGGCGCAGGTCGGCGAGGCGGCGCTGCACGCCCTGGATCACGTCGCCGAGCGCCGCGTTCTCGAGGTTCGCGCCGACGGTGACCACGCGCGCGCGGTCGGCGTGGTCGATCTGCGCCGGCCCGGTGCCCGGGCGGATCGTGGCCACCTGCCCCAGCGGGAGCACCGTCGCCCCCGTCGCGCCGGGGAGCACGACCGGGATGCGCGCGATGTCCTCCGGGTTCTCGCGCGCGTCGGCCGGGAGGCGCACGCGCACGTAGCGCGTCTCGCCGCTCGGGTCGACCCAGTTCCCCGCGTCGACGCCGGCGAACGCGGGGCGCAGCGCCTGCGCGATCTGCCCGACGCTCACGCCGAGCGTGCCGGCCAGCGCGCGGTTGATGTCGACGCGCAGCTCGGGCTTGAGCCCCTTGGTCGAGAGGCCGACGTCCACCGCGCCCGGCGTCGCGCGCACGATCGCCGCCACCGAGTCGGCGAGGCTCGAGAGCACCGTCGCGTCGGGGCCGCGCAGCTGCAGCTGGTAGGGCTTCTGCCCGCCCCCCGGGCCGCCCGCCTCCAGCAGGTAGGCCGTGACGCCGCCGAAGCCGCGCAGCTCGCGCCGCAGCCGCGTCCCCAGGTCCTGCTGGCTCACGTCGCGCTCGGCGCGCGGCTTCAGGCGCACGTACACCGAGGCGACGTCCACCGCCCCCGACCCCGACGCGCTGCCGACCGTCGTGTAGGTGTAGGCGACCTCGGGGTGCGTGCGCATCTGCCGCGCGACCAGCTCCGCCTGCAGCCGCGTGTACTCGAGGCTCGAGCCGGGCGGCGCCTCGACCTGCACCGTCAGCTCGCTCCGGTCGCTGTCGGGGGTGAAGCCGAACTCCCCCGCGGCGCCCTGCAGCGCGATCGCGCCGACGAACGACCCGACCGCCAGCGCGACCATCGCCAGCCGGTGGTCGAGCGCCCACGCCACCCCGCGGCGGTAGCGGTGCGACAGCCGGTCGAACCAGCGGTTGAAGCGGTCGAGCGCCCGCGTGACGAACGCCTTCTTCTCCTCGGGCACGTGCGGGTCCGGCCAGTAGGCCGAGAGCATCGGGTCGAGCGAGAAGGAGACGAACAGCGACACCAGCACCGACGCCGCGATGGTGAGCGCGAACGGCTGGAACCACTGCCCGGCGAAGCCGCTCATGAACCCCACCGGCACGAACACCGCGACGATCGAGAAGGTCGTCGCCGCCACCGCCAGCCCGATCTCGTCGGTCCCCTCGCGGGCGGCGTCGTAGTGGTCCTTCCCCATCTCGACGTGCCGCACGATGTTCTCGCGCACCACGATGGCGTCGTCGATCAGGATGCCGATGGCCAGCGACAGCCCGAGCAGCGACATCGTGTTGAGCGTGAAGCCGAACACCCACAGCGGGACGAAGCTCGCCAGCACCGACACCGGGAGCGCGAGCCCGGTGATGACGGTCGAGCGCCACGAGTTGAGGAAGAGGAAGACGACGAGCACCGTCAGCAGCGCCCCCTCGACCAGCGCGGCCTGCACGTTCTCCACCGACTGCGTGACCCGCTCGCCGGCGTCGCGGACGACCTCGACCGAGGTCCCCGCGGGGAGCGCGGCGCGCAGCCGCTCGAGGCGCGCCTTGACCGCGTCGCTGACCTGCGTCGTGCTGTACCCCTTGGCCTTCACGATGTCGAGCCCGATCGCCTCGCGCCCGTTGTAGAGCGCCGCGCTGCGCCGCTCGGCGCTCCCCGCCCCGACCGTCGCCACCTGCCCGAGCGCGATCGCCACGCCGTTGCGCTGCGCGACCGTGAGGCGGGCGAAGTCCTCGGGGCGCTCCAGCCGCCCCTCCAGCCGGATCGAGCGCTCGGTGATCGGGCCGGTGATCTGCCCGACCGGCGCGGCGAGGTTCTGCGCCCGCAGCGCGCTCACCACCTGGTCGACCCCGACGCCGGCGGCGGTCAGCCGCGTCGGGTCGAGCACGACGTTGAGCGTCGCCGAGTCGGCGCCGGCCACGTTCACCTGCGCGACGCCGGGGATCGAGCGCAGGTCGCCGCCGATCTGCTGGTCGGCGATCTGGGTCAGCTGCGCCGGGGTCAGCGACGGCGAGGTGAGCGCCAGCGACACGATCGGCAGCGCCGACGGGTCGAAGCGCTGGACGATCGGCTCGATGATCTCGGTCGGCAGCTGGGCGCGCACGGCGCTGATCGCGTCGCGCACGTCCTGCGTCGCCTGGTCGACCGGCTTGTCGAAGTCGAACTGGACGATGATCTGGGCGAAGCCGTCGGTCGACGTCGAGTTCAGCTTGTCGAGGCCGCTGATGGCGGCCACGCGGTCCTCGATCCGGTCGACGACCTCGCGCTCCACCTGCTCGGGGGAGGCCCCGGGGTAGGCGACGCCGACGAAGACGATGGGGGCGTCGATGTCGGGGAACTCGTCGGTCTGCAGGCGGAACAGGGCGACGAGCCCGAAGACGACCAGCGCCAGCATGGTCACGATCGTGACGATCGGGCGCCGGATGGCGAAGTCGGAGATGAACATGGCGTGGGGGTAGCGCGTCTCCCGTGCCAACGTCCCGGGCGGGCCCGGCGTTGCCGTCCGGGACGCCGCCGCCGGGGTATACTCCCCCCGAACCCACTCCCGATCGCCCGTGACCCCCGTCGTCCGCACCCTCCTCCTCGTCACCGTCGGCGCGTTCTTCCTGCAGCAGACGGTCGCGGAGGTGAACTACTGGCTGACGTTCTACCCGCCCCTCGTCCTCACCCGGCCGTGGACGCTGGTGACGTACATGTTCCTGCACGGGAGCATCACGCACCTGCTGTTCAACATGCTCGGCCTCTACTTCTTCGGCTCGCGGGTCGAGGCGCGGCTCGGCGAGCGGCGCTTCCTCACGCTCTACTTCCTGAGCGGGATCGCCGGCGCCCTGCTGTCGCTGGCCTTCCAGGGGCGCGCCGGGGTCATCGGCGCCTCGGGGGCCGTCTACGGCGTGATGCTGGCCTTCGCCTTCTACTGGCCGGACGAGCCGATCCACATCTGGGGGATCATCCCGGTGCCGGCGCGCATCCTGGTGATCGTCACGACGGTGATCACCCTCTGGTCCGGCTTCGGCGGGCGCGGCGGCGGGGTCGCGCACTTCGCCCACCTCGGCGGCTACGTGGGCGCGTACCTCTACCTGAAGTGGCTGGAGCGCTCGCGCACCAGCTTCCAGCGCCGCGTCGCGACCGCCTCCCCCGAGGTCACGCGCACCGTGCGCGGCTACCAGCGCATCGACCGCTCGCGGATCCACGAGGTGAACCGCGAGGAGGTCGACCGCATCCTCGACAAGATCTCGGCGAACGGGGTCGGGTCGCTGACGGCGCAGGAGCGGCTGTTCCTCTCCAACTTCGTCCCGCCCGACGACCGGACGCCGCCGGTGAGCTAGTCAACTGCCAGGAATCGGATCGAACGGATCAGATCTGATCCGTCTCATCCGATTCCTGGTTCTTACCGAGTCACTTCCAGGACATGGGTGGGATCGTCGCCTTGTGCTTGAACGGGCCGGCGGCGAGCTGCGCCCAGCCGTTGGGGATCGCGTCCACCTGGCTGAAGCTGTAGACCGACACCCCGGTGATGGCGCGGTCGTGGGCGAGGTCGAGCTGGCGCTGCACCTCGTCCCACCCCTTGATGGCGCCGACGCCGACGTAGACGTGGCGGCCGGCCTGCCCCTCGATGCGGGCGACGTGGTCGTCCATCACGCACGTCCAGTCGGTGTTGCTGCAGTAGGCCTTCACCGTCCATGAGGTGGACGCCGCCGTGGCGGGGTAGTTCATCGGCACCTCGACGTCGAGGTAGCCGCCCTGCGCCCACGCCTGCGGGTCCTGGAACAGGTCGGTGAAGCTCCACTGCGCCGACCACCCCGCGCGCGCCTTGTACCCCGGGAAGACGGCCGCCGAGATGACCAGCGACGGGTCCACCGCGCGCACCGCGTCGTGGACCTCCTTCACCCCCTGGTTCACGAAGCCGCGCCGGAAGTCGAGCCAGCTCGCCTGCGCGTTGGACGCCGGGTAGCTCCCCGTCGCCAGCCGGAACGCCTCCTGGCTCGGCGCGTCGTACGAGACCTGGTTCGACGGGTAGCGGATGCGGTCGAGGTGGATCCCCTTCAGCCCCAGCGGGCCGTAGCGCCGCGCGATGTCGGCCGAGACCGCGGCCAGCTGCGCGCGCACCTCGGGGACGCCCGGCGACACCCACATGTACTCGGACGTCGTCGCGCAGTTGTCGACCTGCCGCGTCAGCACGCCGGTGGCGAAGTTCTTCGTGCTGACGCTCCACTCGGGGTGCGCCTTGAGCCAGTTGGGCGGCGTGCTCTCGACGAACTGGTTGCACGCGGTCGCGCCCCCCGAGATGAAGCCGGTGTACGCGTTCAGCCACGCGTGCACCTCGATCCCGTGCTTCGCCCCCTCGGCGAGCGCCACGGCGAGCGGGTCCTGCGCCGGGCGCGGCCCGCCGAGCCGGCCGCACATGCGCGGCGAGCAGGGCTCGAGGTCGGAGTAGTAGAGCGCGTCGCCCGACGTGCGCACCTGGAAGTAGACGACGTTGAAGTTCGCGCTCGCCGCCTTCTGGAAGATCTGCGCGATCTTCGCGAAGTCGACCGCCGAGGCGCCGGTGTACTCGAAGCGCGTCACCCAGAGCGCGCGCGCCTCGACCGGGTTGGTCACCGTCGCCGCGGCGCTCCCGCTCTTCCCCTCGGCGGTCGCCGTCACCGTGGCGCCGCCGACGTCGCGCGCCACCGCCTGCCCCGCCGCCGACACCTCGAGCACCGCGGGCGCCGACGACGTCCACGCGATCGCGCGTCCCCCGAGCAGCTTGCCGCGCTTGTCGCGCGCCTCGGCGGCGAACGTCGTGCGGCGGAACTGCGGCAGGCTCGCCGTCGCCGGCACGACCGTCACCGTGGCCACCGGCTGCGGCACGACGGCGACGGTCGCCGTCCCGTGCACGCCGTCCACCGCGGCGTCGACGGTCGCGTTCCCGACGGCGAGGGCGGCGAACTCGCCCGGCGTCGTCGTGGGCGCGACCAGCGTCGGCGTCGGCGTGGACCACGCGACCGCGCGCCCGAGCAGCGGCGCGCCGGCCGAGTCGAGCGCGGCGGCGGCGAACGTCGCGCTGTCGTCGACGGCGAGCGTCGCGGGGCCGGTCACCGCCACCGTGCGCACCGGGACGGGGACGACGGTTACGCGCACGGTGTCGCTCCACACCCCCTCGCGGTGCGCGACGACGACGCGCGTCTCGCCGACGCCCTGCGCGGCCAGCAGCCCCGTCGTGTCCACGGTGACGATCGCGGGGTCGAGCGACGTCCAGACGACCGTCCGGCTCTCGGCGGGCGCGGGGAGCGTGCGCCCCGACTTGGTCTTCACCGCCGCGTCGAGCTGCCGCGTCGTCCCCCCGCGCTCGCCCGGCGCGGCGGAGGGCGTGCGCACCATCAGCGTCACGTCGGACGCCGAGGCGCCCACGGTGAGGTCGAGGCGCGGCGCGCCGGGCTGCGTCGCGACGGACTCCGCGCCGCCGCCGCACGCGGCGGCCGAGAGCAGCAGGAGGAACGCGGGGGCCGATCGATGAGAGGGCGTCACCAAGATGTGTGCTCCGGGAAGAGTGGCGCGCCAATCTCCCGACGGAACCGCGACTCGGCAACTGCAGGGAGAACGGATGCAACGGAAAGAGCGGATCCGTCTCATCCGTTCGATCCGTCTCATCCGTTCTCCCTGCAGTGCTCAGCGTCTGCCGCGCGCGCCGCCGACCGCCTCGCACGACGACGGCAGTACGTCGAGCACCGCCGCCCCCAGCGCGTCGGCGAGCTGCGGGCGGCGCAGCGCGCGCCGGCGCACGAGGCGCACGGTGCGCGACGGGGCCGGGTCGGCGAACGGGCGCACGAGGCGCTGCTGCGCGGCCGTCGTGAGCTCGGCGGCGGCGAGCGCGGGGAGCAGCGTCATCCCCTGCCCGCGCTCGACGAGGCGCTTGAGCGTCTCGAGGTTGCCGCTCTCGAAGCGCGCGCGGCCGGCGCCGAGCGAGCCCGCGCGGGCGCCGCGCGCCTCGCGCTCGCCGCACAGCCGCACCGCCTGCGTGCGCAGGCAGTGCCCCTCGGCGAGCAGCCACAGGTCGTCGAGCGACAGGTCCTCGGCGTCGAGCGTGTCGCGCGGCGCGAGGCGGTGGCCGGCGCCGACGTAGCCGACGAACGGCTCGCGGAAGAGCGGGCGCTCCTCCAGCTCCGAGCCCGCGCCGGCCGGGGAGGCCAGCAGCGCCGCGTCGAGCGCGTCGTGGCGCAGCGCGTCGAGCACCTCGTCGGTCACCCGCTCCTCGACCACCAGCGTCAGCCGCGGGTGGCGCTCGGCGAGCACGTCGAGGACCCGCGGCAGCAGGTACGGGGCGAGCGTCGGGATGACGCCGAGCCGGAGCTCGCCGGCCACCTCGCCGCCGTCCGACGCGGCGAGCTCGGCGAGGCGCGCGGCCTCGCGCAGGACGACGCGCGCCTGGGCCGCCACGCGCTCGCCGAGCGGCGTGGGGACGACCGGCGCGCGCGTGCGGTCGAAGAGGGTGGCGCCGAGCGCGCGCTCGAGCTTGCCGAGCTGCATCGAGAGCGTCGGCTGCGTGACGTGACAGGCGGCGGCGGCGCGGCCGAAGTGGCGGTGCGCGTCGATGGCGACGACGTAGGCGAGCTGCGTCAGCGTGAGCGAGGCGAGCGGCGACAGGAGGGCGTCCATCCCCGCACGATAGAGGCGCTCGATGGCTCGAACAACGGAAGCGGGCGGGGTGACCCTGCGACCTTCGACCTGCGACCTGCGACCTGCGACCTGCGACCCGCGACAGCACCCAGTCGCAGGTCGCAGGTCGCAGGTCGCAGGTCGCAGCAAACCCTGAGGTCGCGCGCCCTGTCGAAGGTCGGACCCTCACCGGACCCGCCATGCGTCGCGCCCCCTTCCTCGCCCTGCTGATCGCCGCCCCCGCCGCGGCCCAGGACCCCTCCCGCTCGGCCGCCGAGTGGCTCGACGACTGCCGGCGCGGGCGGTGGGGAGACGACGCGCGGGCGTGCGCCGTGCGCGAGGTGACGCTCCCCCGCCGGTCGCGGCTGGCGGTCGACGGGGGGCGCAACGGGGGCGTGCAGGTGACGGGGTGGGACCGCGACGAGATCCGCGTCGTCGCCCGGCTGCAGGCGCAGGCCGACCGCGAGGGCGACGCCCGCGCGATGCTCGAGGACGTCCGCGTGGGCACCGACGGGACGGTCCGCGCCGACGGGCCGCGCACCGACGGCGACCGCGGCTCGTGGTCGGTCAGCTACGACGTCTACGTGCCGCGCCGCACCGACCTCGAGCTCCAGACGGAGAACGGCGGCATCCGCGTGCGCGACGTCGACGGGCGGGTGCGCTTCGCGGCGCGCAACGGCGGCGTGGCGCTCACCGACCTCTCGGGCGACGTGCAGGGCGAGACGCGCAACGGCGGCGTGCGCGTCGCGCTGGCCGGCGGCGCGTGGCGCGGAACGGGGCTCGACGTGCGCACGCAGAACGGCGCCGTGCGCGTCGCCGTCCCGTCGCGCTACGACGCCGAGCTGGAGGTCGGCACGGTGAACGGGCGCTTCGACATCGACTTCCCGATGACCGTCAGCGGCCGGATCGGGCGGACGCTGCGCACGCGGCTCGGCGCCGGCGGCCCGCCGGTGCGCGTCACGACGACGAACGGCAGCGTGACCGTGGAGCGGCGCGGGGCGGGCGACGACCGGTAGGGCGGCGGCGGGCTGCGGGCTGCGGGTTCGAAATCCGCAGCCCGCAGCGCCCGGCACGGGCCCCGCCTAACGCTGCAGCCGGTACCCCGTCTTCCGCACCGTCAGCACGTGCCGCGGGTTCGCCGGGTCGTCCTCCAGCTTCCGCCGCAGCTCCAGCACGTGCGTGTCCACCGTGCGGCTGGTGACGCTGGCGTCGTAGCGCCACACCTCGCGCAGCAGCTCGTCGCGCGTCGCCACCGCGCCGTCGCGGCGCAGCAGGGCGAGCAGCAGCTCGTACTCCTTGGGGCGCAGCGCCACCGGCGCGCCGGCGCGCGTGACCTCGTGCGTCGCCGCGCACACCTCGACCGCGCCGAAGCGCTCGCGCGCGGCCGCGGGGCGGGCGGCCCGGCGCAGCAGCGCGTCCACGCGCGCCAGCAGCTCCAGCAGGCCGAACGGCTTGGTCACGTAGTCGTCGGCGCCGAGACGCAGCCCGCGCACCTTGTCCGACTCGTCGCCGAGGGCGGTGAGGACGAGCACCGGCGTCGCGTCGCCCGCCGCGCGCAGCGTGCGCAGCACGTGGAAGCCGTCGCCGTCGGGGAGCATCAGGTCGAGAATCACCAGGTCGGCCGGGCGCTCGCGCAGCGCCGTCAGCCCGTCGGCGGCGCTCCCCGCCACGCGCACGGCGTAGCCCTCGAACTCGAGGTTGTGACGCAGCCCCTCGGCGATCGCCGCGTGGTCCTCGATCACCAGCACGGCGGCCGTCACGCGAGCGCCGCCTCCGCCGGCGCGCCCGCGGGGGTCCCGCCGTCGTCCGGCGCCGCGGCGGCCGGGAGCCGCACGTAGAGGCGCGCCCCGCCCCCCGGCGCCTCGGCGATCCACGTCTCGCCGTCCATCGCGCGCACGAGGTCCGCGACCACCGCGAGCCCCAGCCCGCTCCCCGTGCGGTGGCCCGCCTCGCGGTCGCGCTCCAGCCGCACGAACGGGAGCCAGACGCGCCGCCGCTCGGCGGGGGGGATCCCCGGCCCCTCGTCGTCGACCCAGAAGCGCACCGTGCCGCCCCCCTCCGCGGCGGCGCCCATCCGGATCGTCTGGCCGCGCGCGCCGTAGCGCAGCGCGTTGTCGAGCAGGTTGAGCAGCACCTGCCGCAGCGCCCCGGCGTCGGCGCGCACGCCGAGCGCGGGGGGCACGTCGGCGGCGACGCGCATCCCGGCCGCCTCGGCCAGCGGCGCGAAGCCTGCCGCCACGTCGAGCGCCAGCGGGGCCAGCGCGACCGGCGCCACGCGCACCGGGTTGGCGCGCCGCTCGGCGCGCGCGGCGTGGAGGACGTTCTCCACCATGTGCATCAGCCGCCGCGCCTCGCGCACGATCGTGTCGGCGGCGGCGCGCTGGTGCGCGGCGTCGCGGGTGCGGCCGAGCGCCAGCGTCTCGCCGTAGAGGAGGATCTGCGCCAGCGGCGTGCGCAGCTCGTGCGACACGCTCGACGTGAAGTCGGCGCGCAGCCGCACCAGCTCCTGCTCGCGCCGCAGCTGGCGCAGCGCGAGCAGCCCGAGCGCGCCGGTGAGCATGGCCAGCGCGCCGACCACCAGCACGCGCGTCGGGCTGCGCTCCGCCACCGGGAGGCGCCGCGCGGCGCCCGGCCGCTCGAGCGCGCGCAGCGCCAGCCCGGTCTCGCGCCGCTCGGCCACCACCGCGCC
>NZ_JARGEK010000132.1 GCF_029211165.1 Roseisolibacter sp. H3M3-2 | reverse complement strand
AAGGAGTTGAGACCACGATTTGTCTTCCTAAGACCGCTTGGCCTCCGACTTGCGCTCGGCGCGGGTGCGGGCCGAGGCGTCGCGCGACGCCGGGCGCGCGGCGCTGGAGCGCGCGCGCTCGTACGTCGGCCACCTCGTCGGCGAGGGGCGCGCGCCCGCCGGCGCCGACGACCACGACGTGCTGGTGCGCTCCCCGATCGACGGCGTCGTCGTCGGCCGCGACGCCGCGCCCGGGACGGTGGTGCTGGTCGGCGCGCCGCTCGTCACGGTCAGCCGGCTCGGCACGCTCGTGCTGCGCATCCCCGTCCCCGAGCGCGCGCTGGCCGCGGCGACGGTCGGCGCGCCGGTGCGCTTCGAGGTGCCGGCGTGGCCCGGGCGCGCGTTCGACGCGCGCGTGACGCGCGTGTCGCCGACGGTGGACTCGCTGTCGCGCACCGTCGAGGTGCTGGCGAGCGTCGACGCGCGCGGCGCCGCGCTGCGCGCCGAGATGTACGCGAGCGCCGAGCTGCAGGGGGGCGGCGGCGCGCGCGTGCTCGCCGTCCCCGCCGAGGTGGTGCAGGCGATGGAGGGGGACACGGTCGTCGTCGCGGCGCGGCGCGCCGGCGCGCGCGGCGCCGCGCTGGCGCTCGAGGCGGTGCGCGTCCGCGTGGGGCGGCGCACCAGCGCGCAGGCCGAGATCCTCGGCGGGCTCGCCGCCGGGACGCCCGTCGTGGTGCGCGGCGCCGCCGTCGCCAAGGCGGAGCTGCTCAAGCGCCGCGGCGGCTGAGGGGCGGCGCATGGTCGACCGCCTCGTCGCGTTCGCGCTGCGCCAGCGGCTGTTCGTCGCCGGCGCCGTGCTCGCCCTCGTCGCCGCCGGGCTGGCGGCGATGCTGCGGCTCCCGTTCGACGCCTTCCCCGACCTCACCGGGACGCGCGTCGAGATCATCACCACCGCCCCCGGCCTCGCCGCCGAGGAGGTGGAGCGCCTCGTCACGCACCCGATCGAGAGCGCCGTCATGGGGCTCCCGGGCGCCCAGGGGGTGCGCTCGACGTCGAAGAGCGGGCTGTCGCTCGTCACCGTCCCGTTCCCGGACGACGTCGACATCTACTTCGCGCGCACGCTCGTGCAGCAGCGCCTCGGCGACGTCGCCGGCGCCCTCCCCGCCGGCGCGGAGCCGGCGCTCGGGCCGGTGTCGACGCCGATGGGGGAGCTGTACCAGTACACGCTGCACTCCGACTCGCTGTCGCTCGCCGAGCTGAAGACGCTGCACGACTACGTGGTGCGCCCGCGCCTGCGCACCGTGCCCGGCGTCAGCGAGGTGAACTCGTGGGGCGGGCTGATCGAGCAGATCCAGGTCGTCGCCGACCCGACGCGGCTGGCCGCGCGCGGGCTCGCGCTCGCCGACGTGCACGACGCGCTGGCGCGCAACAACGCGACGTTCGGCGGCGGCTACCTCGAGAGCGGCGGCGAGCGCTACACGCTGCGCGGCCTCGGGCGCGTCGAGCGCCCCGAGGAGCTGGCGCGCGTCGTCGTCGCGACGCGCGGCGGCGTCCCCGTGCTGGTCGGCGACGTCGCCGAGGTGACGCGCGGCGCGCTGCCGCGCTTCGGCGCCGTGACGCAGGACGGCGAGGGCGAGGTGGTCAGCGGGATGGTGCTCAAGCTCAAGGGCGCCGACTCGCGCGAGGTCATGGAGGGCGTGAAGGCGCGGCTGGCCGAGATCGCGCCGACGCTCCCGCCGGGGGTGACGGTCACGCCGTTCTACGACCAGACGGAGCTGGTGGGCCGCACGACCGGCACCATCGCCCGCAACCTCGTCGAGGGCGGGCTGCTGGTGATCGCGGTCCTCTTCCTCTTCCTGCGCAACTGGCGCGCGTCGCTGATCGTCGCGTCGGTGATCCCGCTGTCGATGCTGTTCGCCTTCCTCGGCATGTCGGCGTTCGGCTACTCGGGGAACCTGATGTCGCTCGGCGCGCTCGACTTCGGGCTGATCGTCGACGCGTCGGTGGTGATGGTCGAGAACTTCGTGCGGCGCCTCGAGGCGCACCCCGAGCGCGGCGGCGTGGGGCACGGCCGGCTCGCGCTGTTCCGCGACGCGGCGGTCGAGGTGGGACGCCCGATCCTGTTCGGCATCGCGATCATCGTCGCCGTCTACCTCCCGATCTTCACGCTCGACGGGATGGAGGGGCGCATGTTCAAGCCGATGGCCTTCACCGTCGTCTGCGCGGTGCTCGGCTCGCTGCTGCTGGCGCTGACGTTCGTCCCCGCCATGTCGGCGTGGGCGCTGCGCCACGCCGAGGAGCGCCCGGCGCGCTGGCTGGAACGGCTGACGGCCGCCTACGCGCGCGGGCTCGCGTGGGTGCTGCGCCGCCGCGTCCCGGTGGTCGCCGCCGCCGCCGTCGCCGTGGTCGCCTCGGTCGTGTCGCTGCGCTGGATGGGGAGCGAGTTCATGCCGAAGCTCGACGAGGGCGCGATCCTCGTGAACTCGCGCCGCATCCCGAGCGTGTCGCTGGCCGACGCCAACCGGCTGTCGCTGGAGGCCGAGCGCATCGTGCGCCGCTTCCCGGAGGTGCGCACCGTCGTCACCAAGGAGGGGCGCCCCGACCTCGCCACCGAGGCGATGGGGCTGTTCGAGGGGGACATGTACGTCATCCTCGCCGACCGCGACGAGTGGACGACGGCGCGGGACCGCGAGGGGCTGGTCGCCGCCTTCGACACCGCGCTCGCGCACATCCCCGGGCTCTGGGTGTCGTTCACGCAGCCGCTCGCGATGCGCCTCGACGAGGCGGAGAGCGGGATCCGCACGGACCTCGGCATCAATGTGATCGGCCCCGACCTGGAGCGGAACCAGGCGGTCGCCGAGCGGATCCTGCGCGTCGTGCAGGGGGTGCGCGGCAACGCCGACGCGGCGGTCGAGGTCAGCGAGGGGACGGGCGAGATCCGGCTGGCGGTGCGGCGCGACGCGCTCGCGCGCCACGGCGTCGCGGTCGAGGACCTGCGGCAGTCGCTGGAGCTGGCGCTCGGGCGCACGACGGCCACCGAGTGGATCGACGGCTTCCGGCGCGTGGGGGTGGCGGTGCGCGTCCCCGACGCGCTGCACGCCGACGCCGCCGCGCTGGCGCGCCTCCCCGTGCGCACGCCCGCCGGCGCCCCGGTGCCGCTCGGCGAGCTGGCCGACGTCGTCGCCGGCACGGCGCCCGAGCTGATCGGCCACGAGGACGCGCAGCGCCGCACGCTGGTGCTGAGCAACGTGCGCGGGCGCGACCTCGGGAGCTTCGCGCGCGAGGTGCGCGAGCGCGTCGCCCGCGAGGTCCGGCTGCCGACGGGGATGTTCCTCGAGTGGGGCGGCCAGTACGAGAACCAGCAGCGCGCCGGGCGGCGCCTGCGGGTCGTCGTGCCGGCGGCGCTGCTGCTGATCTTCCTGCTGCTGTTCGCGGCCTTCCGCTCGATCGCGCAGTCGCTGCTGGTGCTGACCAACGTGCCGTTCGCGCTCGTCGGCGGGATCGCGGCGCTGTGGCTGCGGGGGCTCAACCTGTCGCTCTCGGCGAGCGTCGGCTTCATCGCCCTGTTCGGGATCGCGGTGCTGAACGGGGTCGTGCTGGTGACGCACCTGAACAACCAGCGGCGCGACGAGGCGCCGGAGACGCTCGCCGACGCCGTGCGCGCCGGCGCGCGCGACCGCCTCCGCCCCGTGCTGATGACGGCGCTCGTGGCGAGTCTCGGCTTCGTGCCGATGGCCCTGTCCTCGGGCGCCGGCGCCGAGGTGCAGCGTCCGCTGGCGACCGTGGTCATCGGGGGGCTGGTGACCTCGACCGCCCTGACGCTGTTCGTCCTCCCGGCGCTCTACCTGGCGCTCGCCGAGTGGGGGCTGCGGCGGGCCGCCCGACGTCGGTCCGGCCCGGCGCCGGCGGCGCTGGCCCCGCAGGGAACGTGACGCGGATCACGCGGTATACCGGGCAGGGCCGAGCGCGGGTCGCCGATCGCCGCGGATCGTCGCGTCAACGCTGCGCGTGTGTCGCGCGTCCTCGACAACGGACGAGGCACGTCTCGTCCACGTGACGCCTTGCTCGGACTCGCGTCTTGACCGGAGAGGCGCCTGCACGGCATTCTGCGGTCGTGCGCGTGGCCGCCGGACGCCCGCGCAACCCCCGCTGGCTCCTGCACTTCCCCCGCCTCACCTCACGTCGTCTCGCGGCCCGGTCCCGACACGGTCCAGGCCGCCAACGACGCCCGAGCACGCCCCCTGCACGCCTGACCGTCCGACCAGACGCCGGTGACCCCCGTCACCTGCGTACGGTAGGCCCGTTGCCCCGCCGTCGAAGGAGCCGTCCGGTGTCCCGTCCCTCGGTCGCCGTCCTCACCGCTGCGCTCGGCGCGACGCTCGCGTTCGCGTCCGCCGCCACCGAGGCCCGTGCCGCGCACCCCGTCGCGGCCCTGCCGGACGCCACGCGCACCCGCACCGGCGCCCTCGCCCTGTCCGAGGGGCTCCCCTTCCGCTCCCCGACCGCCGTCGGCATGTCCGCCGAGCGGCTGGCCGCGGTCGACCGGGTCGTCCTGCGCGGGATCTCCGCCGGCGGCTTCCCGGGCGCCTCGGTCGTCGTCGGCCGCAAGGGCTACGCGGTGGTCAAGCGCGGGTACGGCGCCCTCACCTGGGGCGGCGCCGCGGTCGACGAGAACACCATCTACGACGTCGCCTCGCTCACCAAGGTCGTCGGCACCACCGCCGCGATCATGGTGCTCTACGACGAGGGGAAGCTCGACCTCGACGCCCCGGTCCGCGACTACCTGCCGGCGTTCAGCGGCGGCGCCAAGGACCGCGTCACCGTCCGCCACCTGCTCACGCACCGCTCGGGGCTCCCCGCCGGCCGCGAGCTGTGGCGCTCGGCCTCCTCGCCCGCCGAGGCGCGCCGCCAGGTCCTCGAGACCCCCATCTACTGCAGCCCCGGCGCCTGCTTCGAGTACTCGGACCTCGGCGCCGACGTCCTCGGCTTCGTGGCCGAGGCGGTGAGCGGGCAGCGGCTCGACGTGCTCCTCGACGAGCGGGTGTTCCGCCCGCTCGGGATGAACGACACGTACTTCCGCCCGCCCGCGTCGCTGCGCGCCCGCATCGCCCCGACCGAGATCGCCCCCCCGCGCGGCTACCCGATCCGCGGCGAGGTGCACGACGAGAACGCGTTCGCGCTCGGCGGCGTCGCCGGCCACGCGGGGCTGTTCTCGACGGCGGCCGACCTGTCGATCTACGCGCAGATGCTGCTCAACGGCGGCGAGTACGCCGGCGTGCGCGTGATCGCCGACTCGACCGTGCGCCTGTTCACCGCGCGCGCCGCCGGCACCCGCGCCCTCGGCTGGGACACCTGCAACCAGAAGGGGAGCTGCGGCTCCCTGATGGGCGCCAACGCCTTCGGGCACACCGGCTTCACCGGCACCTCGCTGTGGGTCGACCCGGAGCGCGACATGTTCGTGCTCCTGCTGACCAACCGCGTGCACGCGGCGCGCGCGCTGCGCCCGGCGAAGGTGATCGCCGACGTCCGCGCCGACCTCGCCGACGCCGCCGAGCTGGCGGTGCTCGACGACCCGATGGGCGCCCGCGCGATGCCCGCCGCCTTCCGCGCCGACGAGGCCGCGGGGTGGAACCGCCCGGCCCGCGCCGCCCGCTCGGCGCGCGGCAAGAGCGTGCGCGGCAAGGCCCGGTCGTCGGCCAGCGCCAAGAAGAAGGCGTCGGCCAAGAAGACCACCAGCAAGAAGTCGGCGGCCAAGAAGGCGACCACGGCCAGGAAGTCGTCGTCCAAGGCGTCGGCGTCCAAGAAGGCCGTCGCGAAGAAGCCGGCCGCGAAGAAGTCCGCCGCGCGGTCGCGGAAGTGAGCGACCGGGTCGGCCGAACGGCCGACCTTGTACCGCTCCGGCGGGCCGGTGAAGTTGCGGGTGGACCCCGACCCGCCCCGCCCGTGACCGACGAGACCCCGACCGCGCCCGAGACGCCGACGCCCGCCGCGGCGCCGTCCGGCGACGCAGCCGCCGGCGACGCAGCCGCCGGCGATGCAGCCGCCGGCGATGCAGCCGCCGGCGATGCGCCGACGCTCGACCAGGTGAAGCTCGCGCTGCGGCGCGTGAAGGACCCCGAGCTCAACCTGAACATCGTCGACCTCGGGCTGGTCTACGACATGGCCGTCGACGGGCGCGACGTGCGCATCGACATGAGCCTGACGTCGCCCGGCTGCCCCTCCGGCCCCGAGATCATGGGCGAGGCCGAGCAGCAGCTGCGCGCGCTGCCGGGGGTCGGCGACGTGGTGGTGAACCTCGTGTGGTCGCCGCCCTGGACCCCCGAGCGCATCGAGCCCCGCGTGCGCGCCTACCTCGGATTCTGACGAACGGCCGCCCCGCTGTCACGCGGGGCGGCCGTTCGGGCTTTACACGAAAGCGTAACGCAAGTGGGTCGGGAACGCGCCGACACTGCTGTGGTGAGATCACCACAGACGGCATGTCCCTCCCACCCACTCGATCGATGCGCCCCCTCCTCGCCGCCCTCGCGGCGGTCGCCGCCCCGGCGGCGCTGTGCGCGCAGTCCGGCCTCGGCGACCGCCTGGAGCTGCACGGCGCGCTGAACGCGGCGTACGGGAAGTCCGACACGCTCGGCGTGTTCGGCGTCCCCACGAAGGGCACCTCCGACTACCGCGTCTTCACGCTGCAGGGGCGCTACCGCCTCGGCGCGAAGGACCAGATCGTCGCGCAGGTGTTCAACCGCCGGCTGGGCGCCAGCCCGCTCGCCTCGGCGATCCCCGACGTCACCATGCAGTGGGCGTTCTGGCAGCACCGCGAGGGCGACTTCACGGTGAAGGTCGGGCGCAACCCGCTGCCGCGCGGCCTCTACAACGAGGTGCGCTACATCGGCACGCTGCTCCCGTTCTTCCGCCCGCCGATGGAGCTGCAGAGCGACGCGTTCGACGCCGTCGACGGCGCGGTGCTGTCGTACCGCCGCGCGCTGTGGGGCGGCGTGGAGCTCGAGCAGCACGCGTTCGGCGGCGGGAGCGAGTGGCGCGCGATCGCGACCACCAGCGCGGGGCAGAGCCTGCGCATCGCCCGCACCGAGAACATGTTCGGCGGGCAGACCTACCTGACCCTCCCCGTCGCCGCGGCGCGCCTCGGCGCCTACGCCGCGCGCTACGGCTTCGTGCAGTCGACCGGCCGCGGCTACCGCACGAACGTCATCGGCTCGGCCGAGGCGACGGTCGGGCGGCTGAAGGTCGCGACCGAGCACGGGCGCATCACCGGCCACACGCCGGCGAACGACAACCGCAGCGGCTACGTGATGGGGACGCTGCGCCTGGCCGACGCGTTCAGCGTCGCGGGCCAGCAGGCCTACACCAACCGCCGGCTGTTCTTCACGAACACCGCGATGAACCGCGTGATCCCCGAGGTGCGCACGCTCGGCGCCTCGGCGATCGCGACCCTCCCCGGCGGCTCGGTCCTGAAGGTCGAGCACCACTGGCGCAACGGGTGGGCGTTCGACGCCGCCACGCCGCCGGTCGCCAGCCAGACCGCGACCTCCTTCGCGCTCTCGCCGAAGCAGGACGCCCGGTACTTCCTCGTCAGCGTCGCCGCCGCGTTCTGATCGCGCCGCGCGACGTCCCTCCCCCGCTCCATCCGCAGCCCCCCGCTTCATGCGTTCCGCACTTCCGCGCGTCGTCCTCGCCCTCGCCGTCCCCGCCGCGCTCTCCGCGCAGGGCGGCCTGACCGACCGCCTCGAGCTGCACGGCTCCCTCAACGCCGCCTACGGCAAGGCCGACACGCTCGGCGTGTTCGGCGTCCCGCAGAAGGGGACGTCCGACTACCGCGTCTTCACCGTGCAGGCGCGCTACACCCTCGGGCAGAAGGACGTCGTCGTCGCCCAGGTCTTCAACCGCCGCCTCGGCGCCAGCCCGCTCGCGAGCGCGGTGCCCGACGTGTCGATGCAGTGGGCCTTCTGGCAGCACCGCGAGGGGCCGTTCACCGCGAAGCTCGGGCGCAACCCGCTGCCGCGCGGCCTGTACAACGAGGTGCGCTACATCGGCACCGTGCAGCCGTTCTTCCGCCCGCCCATCGAGGTGCAGCAGGAGGCGTTCGACGCCATCGACGGCGCGGTGCTGAGCTACCGCGCGGCGCTCCCGTTCGGGGCCGAGCTGGAGCAGCACGGCTTCTTCGGCGGCAGCGAGAACCGCGCGATCGCCAACACGACCGCCGGGCAGCAGATCCGTATCGCGCGCACCGAGAACATGTTCGGCTACCAGTCGTACCTCACGCTGCCGGTGGCGGGGCTGCGGCTCGGCGCCTACGGCGCGCGCTACGCCTTCGTGCAGCCGACGCAGCGCGGCTACCGCTCGAACCTGATCTACTCGGCCGAGGCCACCGTGGACCGGGTGAAGCTGGCCACGGAGCACAGCCGCATCTCGGGGCACGGCCCCAGCAACGACAACCGCGGCGGCTACTACCAGGCCACGGTGCGGCTGGTCGACCGCTTCTCGGTCGCCGGGCAGCACGCGTACATCAACCGCAAGCTGTACTTCGCCAACGCCGCGATGAACTCGGTCATCCCCGAGGTCCGCACGAACGGCCTGTCGGGGATCCTGTCGCTGCCGGCCGGCTCGGTGCTGAAGGTCGAGCACCACTGGCGCCGCGGCTGGTCGTTCGACGCGCCGACCGCGCCGATCGCCTCGCAGACCGCGAACTCGTTCACGCTCTCGCCGAAGCGCGACGCGCGCTACTTCCTGATCAGCGTCGCCAGCTCGTTCTGACCCGACCCCGCCGAACGGACCCACTCCGATGAACCGCTTCCTCCTCTCCGTCTGCGCGGCCGTCCTCGCGCTGCTCGCCCCCGCGGGCCGCGCCCGCGCGCAGGGCTACGTCGTCGTCGTCAACGCCGCCGGCCCCGCCGCGCTCAGCAAGGCCGAGGTCTCCAACATCTTCCTGAAGAAGAGCGCCAAGCTCGCGCCGGTCGACCTCGACAAGTCGTCGAAGGTGCGCGACGCGTTCAGCAAGGGCGTGCACGGCCGCCCGACGGCCGCCGTCGGCACCTACTGGCAGCAGCAGATCTTCGCCGGCAAGGACGTGCCGCCGCCCGAGAAGTCGTCCGACGCCGACGTCCTCGCCTTCGTGAAGGGGAACCCGAACGCCATCGGCTACGTCGCCGCCGGCACGGACCTCGGCGCCGGCGTGAAGACCGTCACCGTCCAGTAGCCCGCCACCGGACGCCCGACGCCGAACGCCATGCCCTTCCAGCAGCTCTCCGTCCGCGCCAAGATCCTCGCCATGCCGTCGCTCGCCGCCCTCAGCGCCCTCGTGGCGCTGGGGTCGGCCGTGTGGCTCGGCCGGCGCACGCAGGACGACCTCGCGCTCATGGAGCGCGGGCACTACGCGGCGCTCGACCAGAGCCGCGCCGCCGAGGCGGACCTCACCGCGCTCCAGCGCGCGCTGCAGGACGCCGTGGCGGCCAGCGACACGTCGGCGCTCGCCGGCACCGACTCGATCGCCGGGCGCCTCGAGCGCCGGCTGCTCGACGGCAAGGCGAACCCGGTCGCCCGCGCCGAGGCGCAGGACCGGCTGGCGGCGCTCGCCCGCGCGTACCAGGCCGCGGCGCGCCCGGCCAGCGCGCGCATGATCGCCGCCGCGGCCGGCGACACCACGGTGTCGCAGGACTCGGTGATGGCCGGCGTGCAGGCGATGACCGGCGCCCTCACCGCGCTGCGCGACTCGCTCGCCGCCCACACCAAGGGCGCCGAGGCCGGCGTGCGCGAGGCGTTCGCCGTCACGCGCGCCCACCAGTCCCGCACCACCCCCGTGCTGTCGGTCGTGCTGCTGACCGGCGTCGCGGTGCTGGTCCTGCTCACCGTCTACACCACGCGCGCGATCATGGCGTCGCTGCGCGACATGGCGCGCGCCGCCGAGGGGATCGCCCGCGGCGACGTCGAGCAGACGGTCACGCACCGCTCGCGCGACGAGCTGGGCACCCTCGCCGACGCCTTCCGCGGCACCATCGCCTACGTGACCGAGGTCGCCGCGGCGGCCGACGCGCTGGCGCAGGGCGACCTCACGGTGACGGTGACGCCGCGCTCCGAGCGCGACGTGCTGGCCCGCTCGGTCGGGCGCGTCTCGACCACGCTGCGCGGCGCGACCGGCGAGATCCAGGGGCTGATCGCCGCCGCCCGCGAGGGCGACCTGGCGCGGCGCGGCGACGCGTCGGCCTACCGCGGCGCCTACGCGCAGCTGGTCACCGGCGCCAACGAGATGCTCGACGCCCTCACCGCGCCGCTGGCCGAGGCCTCCGACGTGCTGTCGCGCGTCGCCGACCGCGACCTCACGGCGCGCATGGACGGCGCGTACCGCGGCGACCACGCGGCGCTGCAGGCCGCGCTCAACACGGCGCTCGACAACATCGTGGGCGCGCTCGACGACGTGGCCGCGGCGGCCGGGCGGGTGGCGCAGCGCGCCGCCGACATCGGCAGCGGGAGCGAGTCGCTCGCCGCCGGCACCAGCGAGCAGGCCGCGTCGCTCGAGGAGGTCGCCGCCTCGCTCACCGAGCTGGCCGGCGAGGCGCAGCGCAGCGCCGCCAGCAGCGGGCAGGCGCGCGCCTTCACCGCCGCCGCCCGCGGGCGCGCCGACGCCGGCCGCGACGGGATGGCCCGCCTCGCCGACGCCATGGCGCGCATCGAGGGCTCCGCGGTGTCGACGGCCAAGATCGTGAAGACGATCGACGAGATCGCGTTCCAGACGAACCTGCTGGCGCTCAACGCCGCCGTCGAGGCGGCGCGCGCCGGCGACGCGGGGCGCGGCTTCGCGGTGGTCGCCGAGGAGGTGCGCGCCCTCGCGCTGCGCTCCGCCGAGGCGGCGCGGCAGACGTCGGCCCTCATCGAGCAGAGCGTCGGCAACGCCCGCGAGGGGGTCGCCCTCAACGGCGAGGCGATGGCGCGCTTCGAGGAGATCGCCCGCGAGATCGCGCAGGCGAGCGCGGTGATGGACGAGATCGCGAGCGCCAGCGAGCGGCAGGCCGACGGCGTCGCGCAGATCACCGCCGGCACCGAGCAGATGAACCGCGTGACGCAGCACAGCGCGTCGAGCGCCGAGGAGTTCGCGGCGACCGCGGTGGCGCTCACCCGCGACGCCGAGTCGCTGCGCGACGCGATGGCGGCGTTCCACCTCGAGGGCGCGCGCTGACCGGCGCCCTCCCCCGCCCCCGGAACGCGCGAACGGCGCCGGCCCACGTGGCCGGCGCCGTTCGTCGCTCGACCGCTCGCGCTACCGCGCCGCGAGCTGCGAGGCGGGGGCCGCGCCCCCTTCCGTGCAGCGCGCCCGCGTGATCGCGAGCGCCCGCTCGAAGCCGACGGCGCGCAGGCTCGGGTAGGCGCTCACCACCTCGTGGGCCAGCGCGTGCTCGGCGGCCGCGCGCGGCAGCGCCGACGCCGACAGCTCGGCGCACGCCGCGTCGACCTCCAGCGCCACCCGCTCCTCGGGGGTGCCGAAGAGCTGCGCGCGGTAGACGGCCAGGCAGCCGCGCTCGCGGATCTGCGCCGCGTGCACCGCCTCGTGCGCCAGCGTCTCGGCGCGGCGGTCGGCGGCCAGCCGCGAGAACGGGTTCGCCCCCGAGACCACCAGCGGCGTCCCCGGCACGCAGGTGGTCACGCCCACCATCCGGTCGCGCTGCGCGTAGAGCAGCCCCGTCGTGCCGACCGACACCAGCGCCGCGCACCGCACCACCGTCAGCGCCGCGCGGCGCACGCCGCGGG
>NZ_JARGEK010000131.1 GCF_029211165.1 Roseisolibacter sp. H3M3-2 | reverse complement strand
TGGCGCCGGCGCCGACGAGCAGCTGCAGCGCGTTCAGCGGCGGCGGCTCGGCGGTGCGCCCGAGCGGGGCGAGCGCGACCTGCACCCACGCGTTCAGCGCCAGCGCCCCGAACAGCAGCGCGACCAGCAGGCGGCCGGCCGGCGGGCGCGTCACGCGCGCTCGACGCAGGCGCGCAGCGCCGGCACGGGCCCCACGCGGCTCAGGAACTCCGCCGGCTCGCACGCCAGCACGCGCCACCCCGCCGCGGCGGGAAAGCGCGCGTGGACCTCCTCGGCGTCCACCTGCAGCGGCACGTGCTCGGCGGGGAAGGTCACCGCGAACGCCAGCAGGTAGTAGCGCCCCCCGGGCGCCAGCGCGCGCGCGAGGTCGTCGACGAAGCGGTCGCGCTGCGCGTGGTCGAACAGGTGCAGGAACCCCGAGTCGAGCACGGCGCCGACCGCCGCGCCGAGCGCCGACGGGCGGAGCGCGTCGCCGACCTCGAACGCGAGCCGCCCGGCCGCGTCGCCGGGGAGCGCGGCGGCGCGGGCGCGGGCCTCGTCCACCGCCGCGGCGACGAAGTCGACGCCCAGCACGTCGAGCCCGCGCCGCGCCAGCCAGATCGCGAGGTCGCCCGTCCCGCAGCCGACGTCGAGCGCCGCGCCGGCCGGGGGGTACGCCTCGAGCTGCGCGGCGAGCGCGGGCTGCGCCGCGCCGACGTCCCACGGCGCCGGCTGGCGGTACACGTCGGCGAAGAACGCCTGCGGGTCGGGGCCGAAGCGGCCCCCGCTCGCGCCGCTCCCGCCGCTCCCCTCGCTCGCGCCGCTCACGCGCCCCCCGTCCCGCCGACGCGGCGCGCGGCGCCGAGCGTGGGGAGGGTGACGCCGCCGCCGACCGGGCCGACCCCCCCCTCCCCCGCCCCGCCGACGAGCGCCCAGGTCAGCGTCGCGTCGGGGGGCGCGTCCGGCTCGACGGGGGCGACGCGCAGGCGCAGCGCGTCGGCGTCGGTCGTCGCGGCGATCCGCACGCCGTCGGCCCCCGCGGCGCCCTTGGCCGCGTCGAGCGCGACCAGCAGCGCGTCGAGCACCGCGGCCGGGTCGGCGTAGGCCGGGGGGAGCGCGTCGGCGTTCGGGAGCGCGCACGGGACGTCGCGCAGCATCGGGTGGTGCGCGTGCAGCGCGGCGGCCAGCGCGACCAGGTCGGGGAGGTGGAGCGGCTCCGCCCCGCCCCCCGGCTCGCCGGCGAAGCGGCGGAACTCCTCGAGCAGCGCCTCCAGCCGCTCGGCCTCCCCCTGCAGCATCGCGGTCGCGGCGGCGGCCGCCGGCGCCCCGGGGTCGAGCATCGAGGCCACCGCCGACACCGTCCCGACGCGGTTGCTGAGGGCGTGGACCAGCCCGCGCAGCACCGCGTCGCGCGCCGCGGCCCGCCGCACCCACGGCGCGTCGGGGGCGCGGTCCAGATCCGGGGGGGACCGGTCGATACTCACGACCGGAGGGCCCGAGGAGCGGGCCCGGCGTACGCCCTCACTGCCGCCCCCGTCGTGTTCACCATCATCGGCCTGCTCGTCGTCATCGGAAGCGTCATCGGTGGCTACGTGATGCACCACGGCAAGGTCGGGGTCCTCTGGCAGCCCACCGAGTTCATCATCATCGGGGGCGCCGGCCTGGGCGCCTTCATTGTCGCGAACGGGATCGGCACCCTCAAGGCGTCGTTCGCCGCCACGCTCGGCCTGCTCAAGCCCAACCCGTTCTCCAAGACGGCGTACAGCGAGCTGCTGCAGGTCCTCTACGACATCTTCCAGAAGGCGCGCAAGGACGGGCTGGTCGGCCTCGAGTCGCACATCGAGGAGCCGGAGAAGAGCGACATCTTCACCAAGTACCCGGCGTTCTCGGCCAACCACCACGCGGTGGCGCTGCTCGCCGACACGCTGAAGGTGCTGCTCACCGGCGCGGTCGAGGACCACAACCTCGCCGAGATCCTCGACATCGACCTCGACCAGCAGCACGAGGCGAACATGCACGTCCCGCACGCCATCACCACCGTCGGCGACGCGATGCCCGGCTTCGGGATCGTGGCCGCGGTGCTCGGCGTGATCATCACGATGGGCTCGATCGGCGGCGCCGCCAGCGAGATCGGCGAGAAGGTGGCCGCCGCGCTCGTCGGGACGTTCATCGGCATCCTGCTCGCCTACGGGATCATCGGCCCGATCGCGACGGCCATCCAGGCGCGCGTGAAGGCGGAGCACGCCTACATGTGCTGCATCCGCACGGCGCTGCTGTCGTTCGCCCGCGGCGACGCCCCGATGACGGCGGTCGAGTTCGCGCGCCGCAACATCGACCCGCACGAGCGCCCGACCTTTGCGGAACTCGAACAGCTGACGCGCAAGAAGGCGGCGTAGGGCCGGCTGACGCCCGGGCCGGGCGGGTGCACATTCCCCCGCACCACACCCGGGGGGAGCGATGCGAGGACTGAGGATCGGGACGGCGGCGGCGCTCGCGTGGGCGACCGCCGCCGGCGCGCAGACGGGCGACGGGCGGCCCGGCGCCGCGCTCGCGGTCACGGGCGTGCACGTCGTGCCGATGACCGCCGACACGGTGCTGCGCGACCACACGGTGCTCGTGCGAGACGGGCGCGTGACCGCGGTCGGGCCGTCGGCGGCGGTGCGCGTGCCCGCGGGAACGCGCGTCGTCGACGGGCGGGGGAAGTGGCTCGTCCCCGGGCTCGCCGACATGCACACGCACCTCTTCTCCGACGACGCGACGCCCGACTCGCTGGCCGCCGACGAGCTGGGGGTGATGGTCGCCAACGGCGTCACCACGGCGCGCCTCATGATCGGCACGCCCGAGCACCTCGCGCTCCGCCGCGACGTCGCCGCCGGCCGCGTGCTCGGCCCGCGCCTGCGGGTGGCGAGCCCGCAGCTCACCGGACGCGAGGCCGCCAACGCGCGCGTGGTCACGACGCCCGAGCAGGCGCGCGCCGCGGTCGCCGAGGCGGCGGCGGCCGGCTTCGACTGCGTGAAGCTCACCTCGGGGCTCACGCTCCCGGCGTACGAGGCGATCGTCGACGAGGCGGCGCGCCGGCGCATCCGCGTCGTGGGCCACGTCGAGGACCCGGTGCCGCTCGCCCGCGCGCTGCGGAAGGGGCAGCAGCTCGAGCACCTCGACGGCTACCTCGAGGCGGCGCTCGGGCGCCCCAGCCTCACGCAGGGCGGCGTCTTCCGCCTCGACCGCTGGCCGACGCTCGACGCGCTCGAGGACCGCACGCTCGACTCGCTGGCCGGCGCCACGGCGCGCGCGGGGGCGTGGATCGGGCCGACGCTGGCGGTCTTCAACTCGGCGTTCGGCACCGGGCAGGACTCCGCCGAGGTGCGGGCGCGCCCCGACTTCGTGCTCTGGCCCGCGGCGCCGCGCGCGCTCTACCTGCGCGCGGAGGCGCGCTACTGGACCGCGGCCAACGCCGAGGTGCGCACCGAGGCGCGCCGGCGCCGCTACGTCGCGGCGCGCAACCGGCTGGTGAAGGCGATCGCGGACTCGGGCGGGCGCATCCTCGCCGGCTCCGACACGCCGGAGTGGTTCCACGTGTACGGCTTCGGGCTGCACCGCGAGCTGCAGGCGCTGGTCGCGGCGGGGCTCACGCCCTACCAGGCGCTCGCCGCCGCGACGCGCGCGCCCGCCGAGTACCTCGGCGAGGCGGCGGAGTGGGGGACGATCGCGGCGGGGCGGCGGGCCGACCTGGTGCTGCTCGACGGCGACCCGCGGGCGGACGTGCGCAACACGACGCGGATCGCGGGGGTGGCGGTCGGGGGGCGGTGGCTGCCGCGGGCGGAGCTGGAGGCGATGGTGGCGAAGGCGACGCGGCGAGTCGGGGGTGGGGCGTAGATCGGGGTGGGGCGTAGATCGGGATAGGGCGTAGATCGGGGTACGGCGAACACCGGGGTACTGCGGAAACCGGGGTACGGCGAACCTGCCCGGCCAGAGCCGGTGGGTTCGCGGTACCCCGATTCACGCCTCATCCCGATCCACGCCTCATCCCGATCTACGCCTCACCCCGGTCTTCGCCTCACCCCGCCTCACGCCCTGCGGTCGATGCAGCCGGTGAAGTTCGGGTTCACCAGCTCGTCGGTCGGGATCGGGAGGTTCACGTCGGCGCCGTACTGGCCGCCGCGGTAGAACTGGCCGACCGGGAAGGTGGTCTCGGGCGTGCGGCCGTAGAAGCGCACGAGGCGGCGCAGGTCGCCGAGGCGCTGGCCGCGGCTGAACGTCCAGAACGCCTTCTCGCGGAACAGCAGGTCGAGCGCGGCGTCGCGCGACGCGGGCGTGGCGAGCGCCGGGAGCGCGGCCGGGGTGATCGTCCCGAGCTGCGGCGGGGCGGCCCGCAGCGCGTTCAGGATCGCCAGCATCCCCGGGACGTCGTTCGCCGCCAGCCGCGCCTCGGCCTCGATCAGCCGCGCGTCGAGCCCGTTGGCGACGGGGACGTCGGTGAAGCGGTCGTAGATCGCGGTCGTGCGCGAGTAGATCGAGCCGTCCTGCCCCTTGGTCGTGTCGCGCTGGTTGGCGGACACGGTGTAGGCCACCGGGACGCGCGGGTCGCGCGCCGAGAAGAACGGGATCGCGTTGCGCACGAGCAGGTTGCGCGCGTTCCCCTCGACGCTGTCGCCGACCGTGAAGCGCCGGTTGCTGACCCCCTGCCCCCAGATGTTGTTGGCCTGGCTGGCCAGCGAGAACGACATGTTGTAGCTGAAGCTCGTCGGCACCGCCGTGGCGGAGACCAGCGCCGCGGCGTCGGCGACGCGGTTGAGCCCCAGCAGCGCGCGCGCCTTGGCCACGCGCGCCGCGCGGTTGATCCGCTGCGCGGCCGCGTCGGTGCCGCCGGCCAGCGCGAGCGCGCTGTCGAACGACGCGATCGCCACCGCGAAGACCTCGGCCACCGGGGTCGGCGCGCCGAACACCGGCGCGTCGCCCGCGGCGTCGCTCAGCGGGATCCCGTTGCAGTAGTCGCTGGCCAGCTGCAGCTCGGCGAAGCCGCGCTGCAGGTACATCTCGGCGACCTTCACCGTCTCGGTCGGGCGGAACTCGCGCAGCAGCGCGATCGCCTGGTTGGTGGAGGTGCGCACGCGGGCCAGCGCGCGGAAGTTGCGCGTGAGCACCGTGTTGTCGAGCTGGATCGAGCGCGCGTCCGTCTCGTCGTTCTGGACGTAGGTGGAGCTCGTCGACCACTCGTCGGCGAGCAGGCCGCCCCAGAGGAACGAGCCGACCGTGTCGGCGTTCTGGCCGGCCAGCGCCGCGTTGAAGCGGTAGAAGGTGCCCACGTAGGCCGCCTGCGCCCCCTCGGCCGAGCGGAGGTTGCTCGGCGCGATCAGGTCGGGGTCGACCGCCTCGAGGAGGGTGTCGGTGACCCCGTTGTTGCAGGCGAGGGGGGCCGCGAGGAGCGCCGCGAGCGCCGCGGCGCGCGTGAGGCGTCGGGTCATGTCGGAGGGCATCTCAGAAGCCCACGTTCAGGCGGAGGATGAAGAAGCTCGGGGGCGCGATGGTCTGGAACTCCTGCGGGACGTCGGCGCCGCCGGCCGCCGACTCGCTGGAGAGGTAGTCCGTCTCCGGGTCGGTGCCGCGGTAGTTCGTCCACCGCGCCAGGTTGCGCGCCGTGCCGGTCAGGCTGAGCGTGCGGATGCGGCCGATGCGCTGCGCGAGCGACGTCGGCAGGTTGTACGTCGCGCTGACCTCGCGCAGGCGCAGGAAGGCGCCCGGCTGGAAGAAGCCGTCGAGGGTGCGCGACGGGTGGTCGCGCGTCGCGACGACCATCGCCTGCTCCTCGAGCGAGGCGTCCGGGTTCATCAGCCCGTTGCAGTTGGCGCGGCTGACGCAGCGGATGCGCTCCGTGTTGTTGTAGTACTTGTTGCCGCCGCGGTAGTCCGTCAGCGCCTGCACGCGCAGGCGGCGCGCGAACAGGTCGACGCCCGTGGTCAGCGTCGCCATGTAGCGGGGCTGGCTGTAGCCGCGGAAGATCGCCGAGTCGCCGACGAACACCTCGTTGAGCGCCGGGTCGGCGTTGTACGTCAGGATCCGGTCGCCGTTCTTGTCCTCCCAGCCGGTGATCGGGCGCGCCCACAGCCCGAACAGCGGGTAGCCCGCGACGGCGCGCGAGGTGGTGCCGATCTGCGGCGGCGTGTTGCCGAGCGAGACCAGCTTGTTCTCGTTGATCGAGCCGTTGACCGCCACGTCGAGGCCGAGGGCGCGGCGCTGGACGAGCTGCGCGTTCATCTGCAGCTCCCACCCGGCGTTCTTCACCGACCCGAGGTTCTGGCGCACCGTGGTGGCGGCGCCGAGCGACGGGGCGACGCGGGCGGCGATGAGGGCGTCCTTGGTGATCTTGCTGTAGTACGTCAGGTCGAGCCCGAGGCGGCTGTTGAAGAAGCGCGTCTCGAAGCCCGTCTCGAACTCGGTCGTGCGCTCGGGGCGGAGCTCGTCGTTGCCGATGGCGCTGTAGACGACGCCCGGCAGGTCGGTCCCCTGCACGCTCGGCGTCGCGCCGTCGAAGACGCGCAGCGCGTCGTTCGGGCCCGGCTGCACGCCCGAGGCGCCGAAGGCGGCGCGCAGGCGCAGGCTGCTCATCCACGCCGGCGTCGGGAAGAACTCCTCGTCCGAGAGCAGCCACGACGCGCTCGCCTTCGGGTAGAACACGCGCTGGAAGTCGGTGCCGAACGCGCTGTTCTGGTCCGTGCGCACGGCGGCCGTCAGGAACAGCCGGTCGCGGATGCCGACCGCCTCCTCGACGTAGAGGCCGAGCGTCTTCTGCAGCACCGTGGCCTCGAGCGACGAGGGCTCGGCGGCCTGCCCGGCGGTCTGCGTCCCCGGCGGGAGGTTGCTGCCGCCGGCCTGCCCCTGGTCGAGGCGGTAGTTCACGTACTGCAGCCCCGTCGTCGTGCGGCTGGTCAGCCACGAGCGCGGGGAGAACGACGCGGTCGCCGCCAGGTCGCTGGTCAGGTTCCGGATGTTGGCGCGGCGGTTGAACTTGAAGCCGTTGCGGTAGACCGCCGTGATCGGCGGCCCCTCGCCGCGCAGCAGCAGGTTGTCGTCGACGCGGTCGGTCAGGTCGCTGCCGAAGATCCCGCGCAGCTGCAGCCACGACGTCGGGCGCGCCTGCAGCGACGCCGAGCCGATGAACCGGTCGACGCCCTGCGACGTCTTCTCCTGCCAGCTGTAGCCCGGCGTCCAGAGGCGGTAGCCGCTGAGCGGCGTCCCGAGCCCCGAGACGTTCCCGTTGCCGCGGTACCCCGGCCCGCCGAACAGGTGCGACCCGAGCCCCGCCGTCGCGTTGGACTCGAGCGAGAAGCGCGCGTCGGAGTTCACGTAGCCGACGCTGAGCGCGGCGTCGAGCTTGGGCGTCACCGCCGCGTTGACGTTCAGCCGGAAGCTGTTCTTTCCGAGGCGGTTCGGCCGCTCGGTCCAGTCGTTGAGCGTGGTGTTGGTCGAGTCGAAGCGGCGGCGCTCGAATGCCGGCAGGTCGAGGAGGCCGGTCTCGTCCTCGCGCTCGGCCGACAGGAAGTAGCGCACCGCGTCGCTGCCGCCCGACACCTGGAGCCCCACCTGGCGCCGGTTCCCGGTGCCGATCGGGGTCGCGTCGGGGTCGTGCACGGGGGAGTACGTGCGCACCGAGTCGAGCAGGCACTCGCGCCGCGACACCTGCGGCAGCGTGCACTCGCGGTAGGCGGTCGTGTTGGGCGCGCGGCCGGCGATCGTGTAGTTGGTCGGGTACGTGTTGCGGTCGGTGATCAGCCCGCCCTCGGCGTACGCGTTCCACTGGGCGCGGCCGGCGCGCCCCTTCTTGGTGGTGATGACCACCACGCCGTTGGCGGCGTCGGTGCCGTAGAGCGTCGCCGCCGACGGCCCCTTCACGATCTCGATGTTCTCGATCTCCTCGGGGTTCAGGTCGCCGACGCGGCTGGGGCGGTTGCCGCCGGTGCTGAAGCCCGACGCCTGGTTGCTCGTCATGCGCACGCCGTCGATCACGTAGATCGGGTCGTTCTCCAGCGACAGCGAGTTGATGCCGCGGATGCGCACGCGCGAGCCGGTCCCCGTCTGCGTGCCGCTGGTGACCGACACGCCGGCGGCGCGCGAGTTCAGCAGGTCGGACAGGTTGCTGACCGGCGACGACTCCACGACCTTGGCCGCGTCGACGGTGGCGATGTTGTTCCCGACCTCGACGCGGCGCGTCTCGCCGGTGGCGGTGGTGACGACGGGCGTCAGCACCGCGGTGGCCTGGCGCAGCGCGAAGTCGGCCGTCTCGGTGGCGCCGGCGGCGAGCGTGACGGCGCGCGACTGCTCCGAGAAGCCGACGCGCAGGACGCGCACGGTGACGGCGCGCGCGGGGACGTTGCGCACGGTGTAGCGCCCCTCGGCGTTGGCGAGCCCGCCGAGGTTGGTGCCGACGATCTGGATCTGCGCCGAGGGGACGGGCTGGCCGGAGGCCGCGTCGGTGATCCGGCCGGTGATGGTGCCGACCGCCTGCGCGTGGGCGCGCGCGAGCGGGGCCGCGTGCGCGGCGGCCAGCGCGAGCAGCGCCAGCAGCGGCCTCGTGCCGCGGAGTGTCATGGGGGCGTCCGGGTGTTGGGGTCCGCGCCCCGCGGCGTGCGCGCGGGGCGTCGTGGGTGCGTCTGCGGGTGGGGGGACCCGGGGCGCGCGCGGCCCGGTCACGCCGCGCGGACACCTTTCACATCCGGCGCGCGGCGCGGGAACGCGCGTCAACGCGCGGCCGCGCGGGGCGGGCGACGCGCCGCCACGGCCGGGGCGCGGCTCGTCCCGCCGCACGCGCCGGTCGGCCGCGCGCGGCACGGGTGGTGCGCGGGTCGGCGGGACGAGGCGCGCGCGGTTCGTCCCACCCGTCCGCGCGGCGCCGACACCCTCTGGAGGGCCCCGTGCGTCGTCCGACCGTCTTCCTCGCCCTCGCCGCCGGCGCCGTGAGTGCCGCCGGCTGCGGCCCCCGCCGCGCCGGCCCCGCCGAGCCGCCCGCGGTGATCATCTTCCGCAACCAGTCGCTCGCCGAGGCCGCCGTCTACGCGGTGCCGCGCGGCGGCGTCCAGTCGCGCATCGGCACGGTGCAGTCGGGGCGCACCGACACGCTGATCCTGCGCGGCTCGGCGGCCGGCTCGGGGGGCGCGGTCGCGATCGTCGCCCGCATGCTGGCCGCGCAGGGGGCGCCGACCACCGGGCCGCTGACGCTCCTCGCGGGCGACACGGTCGTGGTCACCCTCCCTCCCGACGGGCGCACGCTGACCGTGCTCCCGACCGGCGGCGCGACGCCGTAGGGCGCGCGGGCCGGGCGGGGCGTGACCCCGGGGGCGGCTCGCTCGTTCCTCGGGTGTCCCCCCCACCGCGTGCCATGTCCGCCCAGAACGGCGCCGCCAAGAAGATCGTCATCGTCCGCAAGAAGAAGGTCGCCGGAGGAGGCCACCACGGAGGGTCGTGGAAGGTCGCCTACGCCGACTTCGTCACGGCGATGATGGCCTTCTTCATGGTGATGTGGATCCTCGGCATGGACGAGAAGGTGAAGCAGGCCATCGAGGGCTACTTCTCCAACCCGGTGGGCTACAAGAAGGGCGCGTCGGCCGGCGCCTCCCCGATCTCGTCGGGCTCCAGCCCGATGAAGGCCGCCGACACGCAGGTGAAGATGATCGTGCGGTCGGCCGAGCAGCGCCGCTTCGGCGAGCTGGCCACGCAGTTGCGGCGCCTCCTCGACGAGAACGCGCAGCTCAAGAAGCTCGGCGCCAAGGTCGACGTCGTCGTCACCAAGGACGGGCTGCGCATCGAGCTGATCGAGAGCGGGTCGGGCGAGGTGTTCTTCCCCGTCGGCTCGTCGCAGATGAAGCCCGCGGCGGTGATCGCGCTGCAGACGATCGCGCCCGAGCTGCGCTCGCTCACCAACCCGGTGGTGCTCGAGGGGCACACCGACGCGGTGCGCTACGGCACGACGGCGAACTACTCGAACTGGGAGCTGAGCGCCGAGCGCGCGAACGCCGCCCGGCGCGTGCTCGAGGCGGGCGGGCTCCCGCCGACGCGCGTCACCGAGGTCCGCGGCCTCGCCGACCGCCAGCCGCGCAATCCCGACCAGCCGACCGCCGCCGAGAACCGGCGCATCTCGATCCTGCTGCCGTACAGCCGGCTGCCGGAGCGGGACACCACGACCGTCGCGCCGGCGGGCGCCAACTAGGAAGACGCTGCGGGCTGCGGGCTGCGGATCGAAACCCGCAGCCCGCAGCCCGCAGCGTCGCCTCCGTTCAGCGCCAGGAGCTCGTCCGCTCTCCGGCCCACGCCAGGGCCTCGGTGTACAGCCCCGAGACCTGCGCCGGCGTCAGCGCCACCGACTCGGCCGCGTCGACGACGGCGGACCAGTCGCCGCGCTCCTGCGCCTCGACGAGGGCGAGCGTGCCGGCGTACGGGCCGCTGCGCGTGAGCAGCGCGTCCTTCACGTCCTGCGCGATCGCCATGCGCTCCAGGATCCCCTGCATCGGCATCCGCAGCAGCGCGTCGAGCAGCGAGAAGAGGCCGACGAGGAAGAGGGGGCCCATCTGCGAGCGGCGGCCGGTGCGCTCCCCCACCAGCTCGGCCAGGCGCGCGCGCACGAGCGCCGCCAGCACCAGCTCGTGCCCGATGCCCGAGTTCGACGCCACCGACGACACCAGCAGCACCGTCAGCCAGCGGTGCAGCACCGCGCGCCCCACCATGCGCAGCGCGAAGCCGATGCTCGTCACGTCGCGCCCGCCGAACGCCGCCGAGTTGGCGATGCGCAGCAGCTTGTAGGAGAGCGACGGGTCGCCCTTGAAGGCGTTCTCGATCTCGGCGTCGCCCGCCTTCTGGTCCTCGAGCAGGTTGAGCAGCCGCACCATCGTCGAGTGCTCGACGCTCAGCTCGCGGTGCGAGACGATCTGCGGGCGGCTGTAGTAGTAGCCCTGGAAGAGCGTGTAGCCGTGGCGGCGGCACATGTCGCGCACCTCGGCCGTCTCCACCCGCTCGGCGAGCAGCCGCACGCCGTACTTGCGCAGGTCGTCGGCGGCGCGCTTCACCTCCGCCTCCGACTTGTTCAGCACGTCGAGCTTGATGATCTGCGCCAGCCGGATCAGCGGCTCGTAGCCGGGCGCGTTCACGAAGTCGTCGAGCGCCAGCGTGTAGCCGCGGCGGCGCAGCTCCGTGCAGGCCGCGATGACCTCGGGCTCCGGCTCCACCGACTCCAGCAGCTCGATGACGACCGACTTCGGCTCGAAGAGCTGGTACTGCCCCGAGAGCAGGAAGTCGCGCGTCATGTTCACGAACGCCAGCGTGCCGCCGGTGAGCGGCGACAGCCCGATGCTGAGCAGCGCGTGGATGACCGTGTCGGTGCACATCTGGTCGGCCGACACGCCGTTGGCGAAGTTCTGCGTCGTGCCGCTGCGGTAGAGCAGCTCGTACGCGAACAGCCGGTCGCGCTCGTCGAAGATGGGCTGCCGGGCGACGAAGACGTCGTGGATCCCCGCCGGGTCCGCCGCGGGCGCGGTCGCGACCGCGGTCGGGGCCGAGGCCGGCGCCGGGGCCGCCGCGAGCGCCGCGGGCGCCTTCGGGGCGGACGAGGAGAAGCGGGAGAACAGGCTCATGTGGGCGGCAGGGGGTATGGGTGGGACGACCGACGCATGGGAAGGGCACGGTCGCGGCCGCCCGGGGTAGGAGCGCCTGCCCCCTCGCGCCGCCCGCACCCGCCCCCGCCATGCGCCCGCCCCGCCCCGCCCCCTTCCCCCTGCTCCTCCTCGCCGCCGCCTGCGGGGGGACCGCCGACGCGCCC
>NZ_JARGEK010000130.1 GCF_029211165.1 Roseisolibacter sp. H3M3-2 | reverse complement strand
CCGTGTCGGGGCCGGCCAGCCGCCCCTCGGCGTCGGCCAGCGGGCGCCCCGTGGGCGCGTCCAGCACGCGCCCGACCGCGGCGGGCGGCGCCGCGGGCGGCTGCAGCGCGAGCGCCAGCAGCAGCGGGAACGCGGGCAGCGCGCTCACCCGGCGATCCGCTGGTAGCGGAACGTGTAGTGCCGCGCCTGCCCGGTGGCGCTGTAGTAGTCGACGATCTGGAACTTGTAGACCGCGCTCCCGCGCCGCAGCAGGTAGACGTCGAACGTCGGCGTGATGCGGTTGTCGCCGCCGAGGTTGTAGCGGTAGAAGCGCGACGTGTTGAAGACGCCGGCGTAGACGTCGGTGCGGTAGGCGTTGGCGGCGGTGGCGGCCGGCGTCGCGGCGGCGAAGGTCGCCGTCGTCAGCTTGGCCGCGGCGGCGTTCCCCGGGCCGCTGACACCCCCGTTCACGCGCGCCGCGAAGCCGTCGAAGCGCAGCTCCCAGTTGGCGCCCGTCACGGCCGTCCCCGTCTGCAGGTCGAGGCTCTTGGCGCCGGTGGTGAGGTCGAGGGTGGCGGTGCGCGTGGCGCCGAACGCGACGTCGCCGTTGTTCGCCAGCGCGTACTCGACGGTCACCCGCCCGGCCGAGGTGGCGCTGGCCCCCTCGAGCCGCGTGACGCGCACCTTGGCGACGCCGCTGCTGTCGGAGAGGCGGACGAGGTACGCCGAGTCGGGGCTGGCCGCGGCCGAGGCGCCGCTGCCGAGGTACCAGCCGGTGACCGCCGGCGTCAGCGCGTCGGCGGTGAAGGCGGCGCCGGCGGGGACCGCGGTGATGGCGTCGAAGTCGGCGCGCTCCCCCTCGGCGGTCAGCGCCAGCCACTGCGCGTTGCTCGGGTTGGCCGCCGCGTTCTGGCAGACGCAGTAGCCCGTCACGCCCCCCGGCCCGGCCGCGCCCCCGTTCAGCGTGACGTTGGTCGCGTTGAAGGCGACGTCCCAGGCGGCCGACTCGCCGGCCGACGGGGTCGGCGTGACCACGGCGCTGTCGCCCAGGCTGACGTAGACCCAGCGGGTCGCGGCGTCGACGGTGAAGACGCCGGCGGCCGGCGGGAGGGGGGCCGTGACGTCGTCGGAGGCGCAGCCGGCGAGGACGAGGGCCGGGAGGGCGAGGAGCGATCGGGTGCGGGACATGCGCGCCGGGGCATCGGGATCGGGGTCGGCCCACCGTCGGCCGGATGAACGGCGGCGATGTTAAGCCCGGAATCCCGAGAAAGTCAATCGGGATTAGATTCCCGTGACACGTCCCTCCCCCGCCTCCCCCCGCCGACCATGCCCTCCCGCCCCCGTCCCGAGATGGACTCGGAGACCGACCTGGAACTGCCGACCGTCGGGCGCACCCTGCGCCTCTTCGGGCGGGCGTTCCGCCTGCGCTGCCCCAACTGCGGCGGGGGGCCGGTGCTCGCGCACTGGCTCAAGCTGCGCGTGGCCTGCGGCACCTGCGGGCTCCGCCTGCAGCGCGGGGAGCACGACACCTTCGTCGGCGCGATGTTCATCCTGTTCACCCTAGTCGGCCTGTTCGCCTACCTGGTGATCGCGGTCGCGCTGGCCGTCACCGAGAGCACGCCCTGGGACCTGATCGACACCGGGCTGCCGATCCTGACGCTGGTGATGGTGTTCGTGTTCTTCCCGTTCGCGAAGCTGGCGTGGCTGGCGTTCGACCTGATGCTGCGCCCCGTCACCGCGCACGAGCTGGAGTGGCACCGCGACGCCGCGTCGGAGTTCGAGACCGAGCGGGACGCTCAGAGGTAGCGGTACCACCACCGCCCGCCGGCGACCTTGCGGCGGGCGTACCACCGGGCGGGCCCGTACAGCAGCGCGAGCACCGCGAGCCACACGAGGTACACGGCGGGGAGCGACACGCCCCACTGCGCGCGCTGCAGCCCCGACGGGTCCTGGATCATCCCGACGAACGCGCGCGCCGGCACCCCCGACGCCGCGCCGGCCAGCAGCGCCAGCGTGTGCACGAGGTAGAAGTGCAGCAGGTACGTGAACAGGGGCGTGCTGCCGTACGCGCGCAGCGCCGCGCCGACGACGCGCGCGGCCGCGCCCCGCGCCTCGACCCACCGCTCCAGCAGCACGCCGCCCGACAGCGACACGGCGAGCGTGAGCAGCACGTACTGGAGCGACGGCGGGTACTTCGTGACGTTGAGGACCGACAGCGCCGTGAACGCCGCGCCGCGCGGCTGCACGCCCCACGGCGCCGGGTCGCCGAAGCCGTTGAGCGCGCGCAGCACGGCGAACAGCGCCAGCGCCGCGCCGGCGAGCAGCAGCTGCGCGCGCCGCCGCTCGTCGGTCGGGCGGGCGAACAGGCCGCCGAATCCGTAGCCGGCCCAGACGATCGCGGCCCACGGCAGCAGCGGGTACCCGGCCATCCCGCCCGGGATCGGCCCCGGGGTGAGCAGCGCGGTGGCGCCCCCGGTCGCCGCCGACACCGCGCCGTGCGTGGCGACGACGCCGAGGCCGAGGGCGAGCACCGCGCGCGGCGGCAGCCACTGCATCGGCGCCAGCAGCAGCAGCGCGGCGCCGATCGCCCAGATGATCTGCAGGAACAGGAACGGGAAGGTGAAGTCGATCGCGAAGCCGACGACCGTCACCTCGAGCAGGATCAGCCACGCGCCGCGCGTCGCCAGGAAGCGCGCCGGCCCGGCGCGCGACGCGCCGCGGGCCAGCGCGCGCGACCGCTGCAGGTACGCCGACGCGCCGGCGAGGAACGCGAAGGTGGGCGCGCACAGGTGCGTGACCCAGCGCGTCCAGAACAGCGCCGGCGTCGTGCGCGCCAGGTCGGTCGGCGAGAACGCGAACGCCGAGACGTGGAAGTAGTCGCGCACGTGGTCGAGGACCATCAGCGCGATGACCAGGCCGCGCAGGAGGTCGATCCCGTCGACGCGCGACGGCCGGGGGACGGCGGCGGGGCGCGGCGGCGGCGGCGGCGCGGGCGCGCGCGGGGCGGGCGCGAGGACGGTGCTCATGCCGCACGCTACCGCGCCCGCCGCGGGGGCTGGTCCGCGCCCCGCCAGCGCCCGGTCCGAGTCCGGTCAGACGGCGCGCGCCGCCCGATTAGCTTCGGCGCATGTCCTTCTTCTCCGGCTTCCTCAAGCAGCTGTACACCGACGGCAGCCTCGCCAACACCGACGACGGCTTCCGCTTCGAGCTCAAGAACCGCCTGATGCCGGCCGCGCTGCACGGCGTGCGGCGGGTGGCGGTCGACGGGCGCGAGCTGCCGCTCGCCGGCGCGACCATCGCCGCCGACGACGGGCGCGTGCTGCGCCCCGACGCCGTCTCCGCCGAGGCGCCCGCCGAGTTCGCGCTCGGCGACCGGTTCGAGGTGCGGATCCCCGGCGAGCGGCTGGCGCCCGGCCCGCACGCCCTCACCATCGAGTTCGACGCCCACCCGGTGGGGCGGCTGACGCTCGACGTCGAGGACACCGTGGCCGGTTGACAGGGGGACCGGCGGGAGTGAGCTTCCAATCCCGAATCGTGAACTCGGGATTACACCCCCTCCGGGCCATGTCCAAGCACCGCCGCGCCTCCCTCTTCGAGACCGCCCACGGCCACGTCCGCACCTGCGCCTGCTGCCCGGCGCTCGAGGTGCGGTTCGGCAACGCGCTGCTGGCGCTCGGCCCGGACGACCTGCCGCACGTGCTCGACCAGCTGGAGGCCGCGGAGTCGCACGAGTGCGACGTCACGCTCCTGATGGGGGAGACCGGGAGCGGGTGGGTGTTCACCGCCGACGAGGCCGCCGAGCTCCACCGCCTCGTGGCCGGCGCCCGCCTCATGCTCGACGTCGCCGCCTGACCGCTCGCTGACCGCGTCCCGCCGCATGCCTGTCCGCACCCCGCGCCTCAAGATCCTGCGCCGCTTCGGCGTCGCCCTCCCCGGCCTCACCCGCAAGGACCACGAGCGCCGCCCGTACCCGCCCGGCCAGCACGGCCAGTCGCAGTCGCGGCGCCGCAAGGTCAGCGAGTTCCGCAAGCTGCTCGAGGAGAAGCAGAAGGTCCGCTTCAACTACGGCGTCTCGGAGTCGCAGTTCCGCCGCTACTTCGCCAACGCGCAGCGCATGGCGGGGCGCACGGGCGAGAACCTGCTGGCGCTGCTGGAGCGGCGGCTCGACAACGTCGTCTTCCGCCTCGGCTTCGCCCCCACGATCCCCGCGGCGCGGCAGCTCGTGGCGCACGGGCACGTGCGCGTGAACGGGAAGCGCGTCGACCGCGCGAGCTACTCGGTGGCGCCCGGCGAGACGGTCTCGCTCCCGCCGGGGCGCGTGCGCGAGCGGCCGTCGATCCTCGAGGCGGTGGAGCGCGGCCCGCAGCTGCGGCTGCCGAGCTACCTCGCCCTCGACCCGGACGACAAGTTCGTCGGCCGCGTGATCGCCACGCCGGCGCGCGCCGACGTGCCGTTCCCGATCGAGGAGTCGAAGATCGTCGAGTTCTACGCCCGCTGATCGGCCGAAATACTACCAGGAGAACGGATGAGACGGACCAGATCTGATCCGTCTCATCCGTTCTCCTGGTCGTTTTTTTCAGCGACCGCCGCTCAGCGGTCGATCATCGCCTGCTGGGCGGGGGCGTAGCGCGCCCCCGCCACGCGCCCTGGCGCCAGCGCGGCGTCGAGCAGGGCCAGTTCGTCGGGCGCCAGCGCCACGCGCGCGGCGCCCGCGTTCTCTTCCAGGCGCGCCACGCGCTTGGTCCCGGGGATCGGCACGACGTCCTCCCCCCGGTGCAGCAGCCAGGCGAGCGAGAGCTGCGCCGGCGTGATCCCCTTCCGCGCCGCCAGCTCGCGCACCGCGCCGGCGGCGCGCACGTTGGCGTCGAAGTGCTCCCCCTGGTAGCGTGGGTCGCCGCGGCGGTGGTCCCCCTCGGGGTACTCCTCGGCGCGCCGCGCGTCGCCGGCGAGGAAGCCGCGCCCCAGCGGCGCGAACGCCACCAGCCCGATCCCCAGCTCGCGCAGCAGCGGCAGGATCTCGGGCTCCAGGTTGCGCTCCCACAGCGAGTACTCGCTCTGCAGCGCGGTGATCGGGTGCGTCGCGTGCGCGCGGCGGATCGTCCCCGCGCCGGCCTCGCTCAGCCCGAGGAAGCGCACCTTCCCCTGCTCGACCAGCCGCGCCATCGCCCCCACCACGTCCTCGATCGGGACCTCGGGGTCCACGCGGTGCTGGTAGAGGAGGTCGATCCGGTCGGTGCCGAGCCGCCGCAGCGAGCCCTCGACCGCCGCGTGCACGTGCGACGGGCGGCTGTCGAGCCCCGTGATGCGCCCGCCCTCGAGCCGGAAGCCGAACTTCGTCGCGATCACGGCGCGGTCGCGCGCGCCGCTCCCGAGCGCCGCCAGCGCGCGGGCGAGCAGCTCCTCGTTGGCGTGCGGGCCGTACACCTCCGCCGTGTCGAGGAAGGTGCACCCCAGCTCCAGCGCGCGGTGGATGGTGGCGACCGACTCGCGCTCGTCGCGCTCCGCGGGGGAGCCGTAGGACTGGCTCATCCCCATCAGCCCGAGGCCGACGGCGGACACCGCGAGCCCCTGCGTGCCGAGGTCCCGGATCGGGAGCATCAGAACTCCTGCCGCGTGGGGCGGAAGAGGATCTCGTTGACGTCCACGTCGTCGGGCTGCTCCAGCGCGAACAGCAGCGCGCGCGCGAACGCGTCGGGCGGGATCGCCAGGTCGTCGTACATCTTCCGCAGGGTGGCCGCGACGTCCGGCTCGCTCGCGCTCTGCGGCAGCTCGGTGTCGACGACGCCGGGGGAGATGATGGTCGTGCGGATCCCGTAGGCCTTCACCTCCTGCCGCAGCCCCTCCGCGATCACGCGCACCGCGTGCTTGGTGGCGGCGTACACCGCGCCGCCCGCGCGGATCTTGTGGCCGGCGACCGACGACACGTTCACGACGTGCCCCGAGCGCTGCCGCGTCATGTGCGGCAGCGCGGCGGCGATGCCGTACAGCACGCCCTTGATGTTGACGTCGACCATGCGGTCCCACTCGTCGACGCGCAGCCGCTCGAGCGGGGACTGGGGCATGAGGCCGGCGTTGTTGACGATGACGTCGAGCCGCCCGTGCGCCTCCACCGCTGCCTCGACGAGGGCGCGCACCTGCGCGGCGTCGGTGACGTCGGTGGCGCGTGCCGACGCCCGCCCGCCGGCGGCGGTGAGCTCGGCGACCAGCGCCTCCAGCCGATCGACGCGGCGGGCGCCGAGGACGACGACGGCGCCGCGCGCGGCGAGGGCGCGGGCGGCGGCGGCGCCGAGCCCGCTGCTGGCGCCGGTGACGACGACGACCTTGCCGGAGATGTTGTCGCTGGTCATGCGGGGAAAGGAAGCGTCGCGCGCCGCGCGAATCCACTCGACCGGCATCTTGACCGGCATCGCCACACCGGTGAACCTCCCGGCGGCGGCGACGAGCGGAACGGTGACGGGGCCCGGAGGGACGATGCTGGTGTTCGAGGTCGTGATCGCGCTGCTGCTCGGCGGCGCCGCGCTGGCCGCGGTCGCGCGGCGGGTCGGCGCCCCCTACCCCGCCCTGGTGGCGCTCGCCGGGGCGGCGCTGGCGATGGTGCCGGGCGTGCCCACGCTGGTGCTCGACCCCGAGCTGGCGCTGGCGCTGTTCGTCGCCCCGGTGCTGGTCGACGCCGCCTTCGACTCGTCGCAGCGCGACCTCCGCGCCAACTGGCGCCCGATCGCCAGCCTCGCCCTCGGCGCGGTCGCGCTGACCGTCGTGGTGGTCGCGGCCGTCGCGCGGCTCCTCGTCCCCGACATGCCGTGGGCGGTGGCGATCGCGCTCGGCGCCATCGTCGCGCCCCCCGACGCCGCGGCGGCGACCACGGTGCTCAAGGCGCTGCGCCCGCCGCACCGCCTGCTGACGATCCTCGAGGGCGAGAGCCTGTTCAACGACGCCAGCGCGCTGCTCATCTACCGGCTCGCCGTGGGCGCGGCGATGGCCGGCGCCCTGTCGGCGGCGAGCGTGGTGCCGACGCTGCTGGTCGTGACGGTGGGGAGCGTGGTGCTGGCGCTGGCGCTCTCGCGCGTCACCCTCTGGCTCACCGCGCGCATCGACGACGTGTCGACCGCGGTCGTGCTGCAGTTCTGCAGCACCTTCCTGGTGTGGATCCTCGCCGAGCGGCTGCACCTGTCGGGGATCATCACGATGGTGGTGTACGCGATGGCGGCGTCGCGCCGCGCCGCCGAGCTGGTGCCGGCGCGCATCCGCGTCCCGGCGTGGGCGGTGTGGGAGGTCGCGGTGTTCGTGCTCAACGTGCTGGCGTTCGTGCTCGTCGGCTTCCAGCTGCGGTCGATCGCGGCTCGCGCGACGGGGGCGACGGGCGCCGAGTACGCGCTGGTGGCCGTCGCGGCGACGGCGGCGGCGATCGCGGCGCGGATCGCGTGGGTCACGCTGGCCGCCGGCGTCGGGCGCTTCCGCCGCCGCCACGACGCGCCGGGCGGGCGGCCGGCGGGGGTGGGCCTCGGCACGCGCGAGGCGGCGGTGGTCGGGTGGTGCGGGATGCGCGGCACCGTGACGCTGGCGGCGGCGCTCGCGCTCCCGACCGCGTTCCCGTACCGCGACCTGATCCTCACCACCGCCTTCGGCGTCACGCTCGGCACGCTGGTCGCGCAGGGGCTGACGCTGCGCCCGCTCATGCTGCGGCTGCGGCTCGAGGACGACGGCGCGGTGGAGCGCGAGGTCCGGCTGGCGCGCGTGGAGACGCTGCGGGCGGGGCTGGCGGCGGCGCACGCCGCGCCCGACGCCGAGTCGGCGTCGCTGGTGCGCCACCGCTACGCGCTGCAGCTGCGCCGCGTGGAGCGCGAGACGACGGACGGCGACGGCGCGGCGCTCGACGACGCGGTGGTGCGCTCGGCGACCGGGGCGCAGCGCGAGCGGCTGGTGGCGCTGCGCGCCGACGGCACCATCGGCGACGCCGCGTTCCAGCGCGTCGAGGAGGAGCTGGACTGGGCCGAGATGGACTGGGCGCGCTACCTGCGCGCCGGCGGCCCCGAGGACGGGCGCGCCTGACGCGCTACGTCGCGCGCGCCGGCAGGTGCCGCTGCACGACCGCCAGGAACTCGTCCACGTCGAGCGGCTTGGTGAGGTAGGCGTCGGCCCCCGCGCGCCGCAGCCGCTCCAGCGACGCCGGCGTCGCGTCCGCGCTCACCACGACCACCGGGATCGCCGCCGTGCGCGGGTCGGCGCGCAGCCGCCGCAGCACCTCGGCGCCCGGGATGTCGGGGAGGTGCAGGTCGAGCAGCACGAGGTCCGGCAGGTGCTCGCGCGCCAGCTCGACGCCGAGTTGCCCCTGCAGCGCCGGGATGATGCGCCACCCCGGCCGCGACATGAGGATCGCCTCGACGAGCGTCAGGTTGGCGAGGTTGTCCTCGACGTACAGCAGCGTCGCCTCGCCCCCGACGTCGGCGGGCGCCGGCGGGCGCGCCGCCTCCTCGCCCCGCCCCATCGGGTGCGGCGCCGCGCCGAGGTCGACGCGGAAGACGCTCCCCGCCGGCCCGCTCGACTCCAGCGCGAGCGCGCCGCCCATCGCCTCGCACAGCCGCTGCGACAGCGCGAGCCCGAGCCCCGTCCCCTCGACGTCGGTCGTCTCGGCGCCGAGCCGCGCGAACGGGGTGAACAGCTCGCCCACGCGGTCGGCGGGGATGCCGCGCCCCGTGTCCTCGACGCGCAGCGCCCACCCGCCGTCGGCGGCCGGCGCGCCGCGCACGCGCACCGCGCCCCCCGGCCGGTTGTACTTGATCGCGTTCGCCAGGAGGTTGAGCAGCACCTGCACGAGGCGGCGGCGGTCGGCGACGACGAACGCCTCGCGCCCGCCGGCGTCGTCGGGGCCGAAGTCGCCGAGCGTCACCCCGTGCTGCTGCGCCAGCGGCCGCACCAGCCCCAGCGCCTCCTGCACCGCCGGCGCGAGCGCGACCGGCTCCAGCGCGAACGACTCGCGCCCGGCCTCGATGCGGCTGATCTCGAGCACCTCGTTGATGAGGTGCAGCAGGTGCCGCCCCGCGCTGACGATGTGCCCCACCCCCTTGGCGTGCGACGGCGGGAGCTGCGCGCGCGCCAGCAGCTGCCCGAAGCCGAGGATCGAGTTCATCGGCGTGCGCAGCTCGTGGCTCATGCGCGACAGGAACTCGCTCTTCGCGCGGTTGGCGCGCTCGGCGTCCTCCTTCGCGCGGGCCAGCGCCTCCTCCGCCAGCTTGCGGTCGGTGACGTCGCGCGTGTTGATGACGATCCCCGCGTCGGCGCTGTGCGGGTCCACCGTGCGCGCCATGCTCTCGACCGTGCGCCAGCTCCCGTCGGCGTGGCGCAGGCGGTACACCAGGACGCCCGTCTTCCCCGGGTTGGCGACCAGCGCCGCGAACGCCGCCCGCGTCGCCACGGCGTCGTCGCGGTGGATGATGTCGAAGCTCGTGCTCCCGACGTGCGACTCGGGCGGGTAGCCGAGCATGCGGGTGAGCGACGGGCTGTGGTAGCGCACCACCCCCGCGGCGTCGGCGAACGTCACCAGGTCGGAGGTGTTCTCGATCAGGCTCCGGTAGTACGCCTCGCGCTCGGCGAGGCGCAGCTCGGCCTCGCGGCGCTCGGTGACGTCCTGCGCGGTGCCGACCATCCCCGTCGGCGCGCCGTCGGCGCCGAACACCAGCCGGCCGCGCCCGTGCACGTGCCGCACGCGTCCGTCGGGGAGCACGAAGCGCGCGTCGTAGGCGTACGGCGTGCGGTGCGTCAGCGCGCGCGTGACCGTCGCCGCGATCCGCTCGCGGTCGTCGTCGTGCAGCAGCGCCAGGAAGGCGTCGAGGTCGCGCGGCGCCTGGTCGGCGCGCACGCCGAGCGCGGCGCACAGCGCGGCGTCCCACCCGACCGCGCCGGTGGCGGCGTCCCAGGTCCAGGCGCCGAGGCGCGCCAGCCGCTGCGACTCCTCCAGCTGCGCCTCGCGCTCGCGCAGCTCGGCCGTGCGCTCGGCGACGCGCCGCTCCAGCGCCTCGTTGGCCGCGCGCAGCTCCTCGCGCGACGCCCGCAGCGCCTCCTCGGCCACCTTGCGGGCGTCGAAGTCGCGCACGAGGGCGAGCAGCCGGTCGGCGCCGCGCAGCGCGACCCGCTCGATCGTCACCTCGACCCACCGCGGCGCGTCGCTCCCCGCCGCGCGCATGCGCCACTCGAAGCGCTGCGGCTCGCCGGCGGCGGCGCGGCGCAGGTGCGCGCGCGCCCGCTCGAGGGTGAACGGCTCGACCGCCGCGATGTAGGCCAGCCCGTTCGCGCGCAGCTCGTCGAGCGTCGCCCCCGTCAGCTCGCGCGCGCGCCGGTTGGCGTCGGTCACCGCGAAGGTGGCCGGGTCGTGCACGAAGATCGCGTCGCCCGACGCCTCGAAGATCCCCCGGTAGCCGTCGTCGGGCGCGAGGCGGGGGTGGCCGGGGGACCCGGGGGGGGCGTGCGAGGACATGCGGCGGGGCGGGCGGGGCGACGGCGGCCCCGCGAACCGCGGCGGCCTACCCCTGCAACTTGGGGAGGCCGCGCCCCGCCGTACAGCGGACCCCGCTCGGTCGCCCGCGAGCCGCGCGCGGATCCGGTCCTCCTGGGCCTGCAGCTCGGGCGTCATCCCGGCGCCGAAGTCCTCTCTCGCCGGCAATCGGGTTGGGGCAGCGGCGCGCCCACGCCACCGCCTCTCGGCGGACGGGCCGTGGGCCACCGTGCGGCCGGCGCCGGATGCGCGGAGTCGGCGGCGGCCTTCACGATCTCCATGACGCGCATCGGCCGGACCTCGGGGGGTGGCGGGTCACTGGCCCCGCACGATCACGAACCGCTGCCCGTCGGGGGAGACGTCGTACATGGTGTTGAAGCCGCCCGGGTACGGCCCCTTGAACAGCGACGTCGGCGCGCCGAGGTCGGGGGGGACCGCGGTGCTCGACGGCTCGACGGGCATCGACACCAGCACGCCGTCGCGCCAGAAGAACAGCTCGCGCCCGTCCGCGCGCCACACCGCGTGCTGGCCGCCGCCGCGCGTGACCGCCACCGGGCGCCCCGGGCGCGTGAACGAGTCGAGGTACAGCTCCGGCTGCCCCGAGACGTTGGACGTGTAGACCACCCACCGCCCGTCGGGCGACACGCGGGCCGCGCTCTCGTCGGCGTCGGACGCCGCGATCCTGCGCGCCGGCGACCCGTCGAGCGGGACGGCGTACACGTCCTGGCCGTGCCCCTCGCCGTCGTCGGTCACCACGAGCGTGCGGCCGTCGCGCACCCAGTCGCTGGCGAACTGCGTCCCGTTGCGCGACGCGAGCGGCTTGGCCGGGCCGCCGGAGAGCGGGGTGGCGAAGATGTCCTTCCCCCCCGGCGCGCCGACCGAGAACGCGACCGTGCGCCCGTCGGGGCTCCACTGCGGGTCGTTGGAGTCGCCGTCGTCGTCGGTGAGGCGGCGCGTGGTCCCCTGCTCGAGGTCGGTCACGAACACGTCGCTCGACCCGCGCCCGTCGGCGAACGCGCCGTACGCCACGCGCCGCCCGTCGGGGGAGAAGCGCGGCGTCCACGGGCGCTCCACGTTCAGCGCGCGCTGCACGACCCCGCGCCGGTCGACCACGACGAGCGGGGCGTCCCACGACTGCGTCGGCGCGTCGGGCGTCCACGCCGCGACGTTCGCGGGGCGCGGGTCCGACGCCGGAGCGGGCGCGCCGAGGCCGCTCCCCAGCGCGAACAGCAGCGCGCGCGCGACGGCGCCCGCCAGCAGCGTCGCGCCCGCGATGCGCAGCGCGGCCCCCGCCGACACCTGCCAAGTCGGAGGCCAAGCGGTCTTAGGAAGACAAATCGTGGTCTCAACTCC